>NZ_NKHR01000040.1:0-12844 GCF_014467285.1 Xenorhabdus sp. PB62.4
TAATCGAATAGCCAGAAAACTGCTTTCTCACACGTTGGGTATTTTTGCCAATTTTAAACAAGGCAAAAGTCAACGCGACTTGCTTCAACAAGCCAAGGTTATAGGGTGTTAAAGTCGAGCATCGCGTTTATTTATTTAAATGATTGTTACAATATGAATGGGGGTAATATTACTCCATTCATATCATGATGGAGTAAAGTGGGTTATTATGAATAATATATTTATATGTTGTTCTGAAAAGTATTAAACAAGGCTGTGTGGACAACATATTTCATAATAAACAGAATGATTAAAATAATTTACTTTATTGATATGTAACAATTTTCTTTCTGTTTCGTGCTAATGTTAGTATAATCCGTTAACTCATCAAAAAATCTCTCTCTCACCCGAGAGATAATGTTGTCTTCTTTTTTAAATTATCTTATGAAAATCATGAAGATAAAATAAGCATATTGGCTTGGTTTTGGATCTTATTAATTTATCACTATTTCAGTGGGTATTGCGTTAGTGGAGATGTTGTTTGATTAATGTTTTATTGGTTGATGATCATGAGCTGGTTCGCATTGGCGTTAAAGGTATCCTTGATGATGCAAGAGGTATTAAAGTCGTAGGAGAAGCTGGCAGCGGGGAAGATGCGGTCAGATGGTGCAGATCAAACAGCACTGATGTTGTGATTATGGATATGGGAATGCCCGGAATCGGAGGGCTTGAAGCAGCCAAAAAAATTATCCGCTATTCACCTGATATACGAGTGATTATGTTAACTATCCATACTGAAAGCTCTTTGCCGACAAAAGTGATGCAAGCAGGAGTCAGGGGATATTTGAGCAAAGCGGCAACGCCGCAGGATATGATTAATGCGATTCGAACAGTTTATGCTGGTCAGCGCTATATTTCCCCGGATATTGCCCAGCAGATGGCGCTCAATCAATTATCTCCCCAAAAAGAAAACCCATTGGATGAACTTTCAGAGCGTGAATTACAAATCATGACCATGATAACTCAAGGCCGTAAGGTTAATGAGATTTCTGCACTGCTTAATTTGAGTCCTAAAACGGTGAATAGCTATCGTTATAGAATGTTCAGTAAACTAAATATCAATGGTGATGTAGAATTGACCCATATAGCAATACGCTGTGGGTTGCTTGATACACAAGATATAGTGAACCACGGTGGGTGAGAAAATTTGATGGGTGGAAATTGTGGCAGATCAGTTTGATTCAAAGACATTTTTAAAAACAGTCACCAGTCAGCCGGGTGTTTACCGAATGTACGATGTCTCTGGCACGGTGATTTATGTCGGCAAAGCCAAAGATCTGAAAAAACGATTATCCAGCTACTTTCGGACACAAAGCAGCAGCCGTAAAACAGAATCACTGGTGAAAAATATCGTGCAGATAGACGTCACGGTTACCCATACAGAGACTGAAGCACTTCTGCTCGAACATAATTACATCAAACTTTATCAACCTCGCTATAATGTATTGCTCCGGGATGATAAATCTTATCCCTACATTTTCTTAAGTGGCGATATCCATCCGCGTCTGACATTATACCGTGGCGCTAAACATGCGAAGGGAGAATATTTCGGGCCATTTCCCAACTCCTACGCTGTGCGTGACACTTTGATTTTATTGCAGAAACTATTTCCTATCCGTCAATGTGAAGACAGCGTATATCGCAACCGCTCAAGGCCTTGTCTGCAATATCAGATTGGTCGTTGCCTTGCTCCTTGTGTTAAAGGATTCGTAACAGATGAAGAATATCAGCAGCAGGTTGAATATGTTCGCTTATTTTTAGCGGGTAAAGATCAACAAGTGCTGACTGAATTGGTTAGTAAAATGGAAAAAGCCAGCCAGCAACTTAAATTCGAAGACGCTGCTCGTTATCGCGACCAGATTCAAGCTGTACGACAAGTGACTGAACGGCAATTTGTTTCTGGTGAGGGGGATGACCTTGATGTTATTAGTGTCGCCTTTGAATCAGGTATGGCCTGTGTACACGTATTATTTATCCGTCAAGGAAAAATATTGGGCAGCCGGAGTTACTATCCTAAGATTCCTGTTGATACTAAATTAGATGAAGTCGTACAGACTTTTCTTGGTCAATTCTATCTTCAGGGTAGTCAAAACAGAACATTACCGACAGAAATCTTGCTGGACTTTGCGTTACCTGAAAAAGAATTGTTGGAGACATCACTTTCTGAGTTATCGGGCAGAAAGATCCATATCCAAGCGCGCCCAAGAGGCGATCGAGCGCGTTATCTGAAATTGGCACGTACTAACGCAGCAACTGCACTAACCACGAAACTCTCGCAGCAATCAACAATCTATCAGCGCTTAGAATCACTTGCTGCCTTTGCAGGCCTCACAAAAATTGGGCGCATGGAGTGTTTCGATATCAGCCATACAATGGGAGAACAGACTGTTGCATCCTGTGTCGTTTTTGATAGTAACGGTCCTGTGCGTGCAGAATATCGTCGCTATAACATTACGGGTATCACGCCCGGAGATGATTACGCGGCGATGAATCAAGTTTTACATCGTCGATATAGTAAGGCGATTGATCAATCCAAAATTCCAGACATCATCTTTATTGATGGTGGTAAAGGGCAGCTCGCACGGGCAATAGAAGTTTTCAATTCCTTGGACGTTGAATGGGATAAAAACCATCCCAAGCTGATTGGTGTTGCGAAAGGAAGTGATCGCAAAGCGGGGTTAGAAACTTTATTTTTTGAAGCGGAGGGTGAGGGCATGGCTCTTCCCCCTGACTCACCAGCCTTGCACGTTATTCAACACATTCGAGATGAATCTCATAACCATGCCATCACCGGTCACCGTCAGCGCCGAGAAAAAGTGAAAAAGACCAGTACACTGGAATCAATAGCAGGTATAGGACCGAAACGCAGACAAATGTTGCTAAAATATATGGGTGGATTACAGCCTTTACGCAACGCAAGTGTAGAGGAGATCGCAAAAGTGCCTTCTATTTCTTATACATTGGCAGAAAAAATCTATAATGCGTTGAAACACTAAGAGTATTGATGCACCATACTGATAAACTTTACATGGCCAGATAGTTACTAAGCATTATGCAATTAAATATTCCAACATGGCTTACCCTGTTTCGTATTGCCTTAATTCCATTCTTTGTTTTGGCATTTTACCTGCCATTCCAATGGGCACCGATGTTGTGTGCCATTATTTTTGTTATCGCTGCTGCAACGGATTGGTTTGATGGCTTTCTTGCCCGTTTATGGAAACAGACAACGCGCTTTGGGGCATTTCTTGATCCGGTAGCAGATAAAGTTATGGTTGCCACTGCGTTGGTGCTTATCGCAGAACATTATCATACGTGGTGGATCACACTGCCTGCTGCGACAATGATTGCTCGTGAGATCATCATATCCTCTCTACGTGAGTGGATGGCAGAATTGGGAAAACGTAGCAGTGTGGCTGTCTCATGGCTGGGAAAAATAAAAACCACCGCACAAATGGCGGCATTAGTTGCTTTATTATGGCGTCCTTGTACTGAACTGGAAGTGGGGGGATTCATCTTATTATATGCTGCTGCTGTATTGACGTTCTGGTCAATGTTTCAATATTTGAGCGCCGCATGGGTTGATTTGCGTGAAGGTTGATCGAAATGGCGCAAAAATCAGCGAACGAACGAGTTTTCTAAATAATTGTGTTGACTCATTTCGTGAAGTAAGTAGAATGCAACGCATCGAACGGCACATGAGTTTTACGAAGTAAGTTAAGTAAATCAACAAGTTCGAAGAAAGGCGGGAATAGCTCAGTTGGTAGAGCACGACCTTGCCAAGGTCGGGGTCGCGAGTTCGAGTCTCGTTTCCCGCTCCAAAAAAGGCGCGTTGGCAGAGTGGCCATGCAGCGGATTGCAAATCCGTCAACCTCGGTTCGACTCCGGGACGCGCCTCCAAATTTAGCCCAGGTGGTGAAATCGGTAGACACAAGGGATTTAAAATCCCTCGGCCTTTAGGCTGTGCGGGTTCAAGTCCCGCCCTGGGCACCAAATAAAAACTTGCTGTTAAACAGTGAGTTAGGGTAAGAAGAAGCCACCTTTTCAGGTGGCTTTTTTCATGACACAAATCACCTTTCACTATTCGTTCACTATATTCTTTCACTATATTTTTTGACCATCCGTTTACTTTTTTTGTCCCCCAACGACCGGAACGATACTCACTTTTCTATCATATCTTGCCGTTTGAGTAATGTTTTTATGTCCAGTAATTTTTTGTTTTTCGGCCAGTGTACCCTCCAGATCTGAAATCCCTTTTGCTTTCAGATCATGAAATGTGAAGTTAAAGTCCAGTTCAGGGAACTTTTCGATTGCGGCGGCTCTGGCTTTTTTCCAGCGGCTGTTAAAACCATCACGAGTATACCGTGAGCCTTTGCGCTGGTGGAGTACATAGATGCTGCTAACCCCATTATCTAATGGTAACATTTTGCTCATCGCAACGACATTGTCTAACCGTTCTGTCCACGCCTTGATTTGGGCAACACCTGTTTTTCCCTGTTTAATGAAAATGCCATCTTCTTGTACCTGCGCATAGGTCAGTGACAGCACGTCAGCCTGTCGGGCGCAACACAGATATGCCAGCTCCATTGCAACCTGAACCACTGGAGGGGCAACGGAGTAGATAGCATTATATTCTTCATCGGTAATATACCGATCCCTTGAAATTTCTTTAAATTGCCGAACCCCTTTACACGGGTTACCGCGCACTAATCCCCTCTCATATCCCCAGCCATATACGCGGGATAAAAAGTTTTTCTCGCGATTAGGCTGTGTCTTGGCTTTTAATCCGCGCTTATCCATGTACTTGCGAATATGCTCCGGTTTAATATTGTCCGGTGCCATTTTCCCAAAAACCGGGATCAGTTTGTTGGCATATTTCCGGTAATCTTTTTTGGTCTCGACAGCCAGTGCAGAAAAATCCGGCGAGAGAAAAAACGCCTTAACCAGACCGTTCAGAGTTTCGTCATTTTTCTGGTCGGCGATTAATTTTTCATACGCAACCCAAACCTCGGCCTGCGTTGCTGAAAAATCACAGAGACGGATTGTCCGGCTGTCATAGGTCTGAAACTCAAACGCTGATCGCCCCCGTCGAACTCGCGGGGGCATCCAGCTATCTGCGGGATTTTTACGTTTTCTACCCATCTAAAGCTCCGAAATTAGGTTCCTGGGGGGCAGGAGCATAGTTTCTAACTCGCTGTGACAGAGGATCATTAAAATGCTCCCATGTGGTTCGGGGTTTCCCGTCTCGCCGCATAATAAAGAAAATGCCGGCTTCTTTTAGCGCTGCGCACTGCTTGGACGGGATTTGATAGCCAGTGATTTCAGCGATATCTGCATCACTAATGATGCCGGTTTTTACATCCATATTGACCTCGAATATGTAGTAACCGTTCGGGGGGAACATCACCGCCATGTAAACGGTGGCGTAGAAAAATGTCACGGAATGTTATTATATTTACCTCTTTTTCATAGCCTCCAGTAAAATGTCCTGTGTTTCCCGCTTAGAATTTCGCCGTTCCATGACCAGTTCATCGACCGTACCTACGGCAATAATGTGATGGATAAAAACAGGGCGGTCGTGCCCGGCTTGTGCCTGTCGGGTAGGACCGATACGTTCAATAATTTGCTGGTACTGCTCTAAGTCCCACCAGTGAGAGAAAAAAACTAAGATGTTTCCGCCATCTTGTAGGTTCAGCCCGTGGCCTGCACTGGCAGGGTGGGCGAACAGTACGGGGATTTTTCCGGTGTTCCAGTCGCGCAGTGTCTGCGGATCGGAATCAAGATGTCTGCCTTTCGGAAACGATTTCCTTAACCTTTCTAAATCATGCTTCCAGTGGTAAGCAACGAGCACTGGCATTCCGCCCGATTCAGCAATGATGCTGTCCAGTGCCTGTATTTTGGCATCGTGCAGTTCCTGCCATGTTCTGTTCTCATCGGTATAGATAGCGCCGCTGGCGATTTGCAGACATTTAACGGTTTTGGCCGCTGCGTTCAGTGCCTCAACGCCTGTGGTGTCTAGCTCCATGAACATCTCTTTTTCCATCGCGCGGTATTGTTGGCGGACTTTGGACGGCAAATCGACACGGATCACGTTGTGGATTGGCTCTTTGATATCGAACCAATCCGCCGCGTTTAGTGCGATGGTCACATCATTTAATGCTGCTTGCATTTGTTCCTGAGCAAACGGCCACGGCTCCAGTTTCACCCATTGCTGCCCTGGGAAACGAATACTATTGAACCAGCGCGAGGTGAACGCGCTGTACGTCCGGCCTAGTCGTTCACCCTGATCGATAAACCACGCTTGGCCCCACAAATCGACCAGACCATTTGGGGACGGTGTACCGGTTAAGTTCACCCAACGTTTGACATGTTTGTGCGCCACTTTTGCCAGTGCGGCGGCTCTTTTGCCTCCTTTCCGTAGGCGAAACGATTTTAGCCGTGTGCTCTCATCAGCAATGACGGTAGCGAACGGCCATTTATTCCCTAACGTTTCCACCAGCCAGACGAGGTTGTCATAGTTGGTAGTAAAGACGCTGGCATTGGTGTTTTTGAGTGCGGACATGCGTTCTTTTACACTGCCCACAATGGGTTGAACTTCGATATTGTGAAAATGGTTCCATTTGTCCGCCTCATCCGGCCAGGTAGAGCGGGCGACACGCAATGGCGCCAATACCAATGTTGGTTGGGTTTCCATACCCACTATGTATAAATCCTCCAGTGCGGTTAATGTTGCTACTGTTTTGCCCATACCCATCCCCGCCCACACATTGCAACGGGGTATATCCAGCTCGTGATTAATAATGAGATCTTGGTAGGGGCGGGGTGTGAATGGTTTCATAGAGTACCTTTTAAACCCCGCGTTACAGCGGGGTGCTATGGGTTAAAATAATTCACTGATATCTACGCCGTGTACTTCAAGCCACGCTTGCCGTGGGTATATAACTTCGTGGCAATTTTGGTAAATGTTGTAGGCCATTGGGTAACCATCGGTGACGGGGTCATAAATATTATTTTCGTCCAGCCAAGCATTTAATACTTTCCACCCGTACATTATTCCCGTTGCACGCCATACTGCTTGTTGAGACGCCCATTCTTTACTTGCACCGAAACGTGCGGCCATTTCTTCACGTTCCCTTATTGCTCTGTTTGCGACACGTTGGTATGCAGAATTGCGTTGTAGTGCCGTTGCTTCTCTTTTTCGGCTAATTTGGGCTTTTGTACGAACGGCTTCATCACGTTCTTCGGTGATATTTGCTTTTTCCTTTTCTGAGATAAGTAAGGCTTCCAACGCTTCAATATAGTTTTGAGGTAAAGTAAGTGAAATATTCGTACCAATTGGGTTTTCTGTTCCAGACTCTAAAGCGAACCAGCGATCAATAACTGCTGCTCGTCTTTTGACATCATATCCGGTGATCAGAATTTCAGTGTGACGACGGTCGAGTAAAAACTCAGATACATAGCCCCGATTATCGATAACAGCGATTACGCCTTCAACTAATGTAACCTCTTGATTTTTATCATGACGCAAATTTGCGTCATCTTTATTGAGGCTATATAACTGCCCCAGCATTACCCATATATCCCGAATAACATCAGTATGGCGTTTATCAGTCAGTTCCGCTATTTCACGACTGCTCATCATGAGCGGGTTTATATTTTCACTTTCATTTGTTAACGCCAAAAATGTAACGTTTTGCATGGTTATTACCTTTAGTTAGTGGTTTCTAGGTTCGATGCTTCTTGTGCTGCTTGCTGGGCGAATTCGATAAGCTCAAATGCAAGCGGTGATCCTGATTCGATAGTGCTCAGTAGCTGAGCGGTATCTAGAACGTTGCCAATGATTGAAAGCAAATCGGCGTGGTTTAGTTGTGAAACTTTTATTGCCATTGTTGGTAGCCTCTTTTTATTTATTCTCACGGTGAGTACAAAATTAAGTGTACTCACCGTGAGTCGTTGTTGTCAAGCTCACCGTGAGGCATAATTAAAAAGTCTTTACATCGTAAAGACACCGTATTTACAGATATGAGGCCATTTATGAGTAGAGAAGATCCTCAACTAAGAGTGAGAATTCCCGCAGAGCTGAAAGAAACTCTTGAGCAGAAAGCTAGTGAAAATAAAAGAACTTTAACGGCTGAAATAGTTAACCGTTTAGAAGAAACGACAAATCAAGATGCCTTGGTAGGGAGTAGCAATGGTTTCGAACGTATAGCTGTAGAGTACGAAGACCTTTGTAGTGACTATGAAGCGCTTACTGCTAAATTTGAACGTGAATACGCAATAGATTGGGCTGACTCAAATAAGGACGAATTGCGTTCTGTCATTGAAAAATTGCACAAACTACTTAGCCGCCCTGAGAAAAAATAATTCCATCACGCTCTAAACTTTCCCGTAGTCACCGAGTAATTTCGGCGGTTAACGTGCGGTCATTTTGGAGCGCTGATTTTTCCAGCGCGTCTTTCAGTTCTTGCGGGATACGTGCTCGTAATTGTGGGTCGCTTCTTGTGCTCATAGTTATTTAACCTAAATTAATATATGTAGAGGTGTGGTTATTTATGACTAATATGTCACCATTTTGGATTCCTTTATGTGCTGCGATTATTGGCGGAATCTTTCCGTTGTTGGGGGTTGTAATAACCCAGTATTTTTCATTTAAAAATAATAGAAACATAGAGAAACAAAAAGCAAAAGCATCATTTCTTTCTAATAGATATCTTAATCCTATTTTTGATTTTCTTGATGTGGAAATAGAATTCTTAAGAAAATTAAGTTATTCTAGAGGATTAGAGTCAGATGAAGTACTTTCTAAAATAAATGAAATCCAAGAGCCTAAAACATTAAGCGTGCTATCTAA
Organism: Xenorhabdus sp. PB62.4; assembly: GCF_014467285.1. Taxonomy (NCBI): domain Bacteria; kingdom Pseudomonadati; phylum Pseudomonadota; class Gammaproteobacteria; order Enterobacterales; family Morganellaceae; genus Xenorhabdus; species Xenorhabdus sp. PB62.4. Next base: position 8,891 of record NZ_NKHR01000040.1, read on the forward strand.
TGTTAAGACTTTTAATGATGAAGATTTGACTGGCTTATTTAATAAGTTTATAGAAAAAAGATATGTTTTAATTGAAATTATTTCCGGAGAAACTATACCTGAATATAATAGGTTTAAAATAGTCCAAAGCTCGATAGATATTTCCTCTGAAATTAAAAGAATTCTTTTAAATAAACTTTAATATTTCCTCCACATTTTTACTATCTAAAACCACTACCTCTTGCCCCAATACCCTGAGCCGTTCGTGTTCCCGTAACTGATCAGGGCGAGGTTTTCCGCCCGGTGCTTTGCACTCGACAAAAATTACTCGCCCATTGGGTAAAATGACAATACGGTCGGGTACACCACGGCGGCCAGGGGATACAAATTTATAGGCAATTCCTCCGGCTTTTTTTACTTCATTAACTAAATGCCTTTCTATTACATCCTCACGTATTTTCATTTAATTTAATTTATCCCTGTGATATTGCTTTAAACAAAAATCAGAACGATTTTCCGACCACTCAATATTTAACGCATTACGCGAATGGCGGGCGGCTTTATTCCACACTTTTGACGCCCGTAAATAATCGCCCTCGCGTTCAATTTGCGCAGCCTCGCGTGCCGTTCGAAAATATAACGGGCTGTCTCTATATTTAAATGACATAGGGCGTCCTTTATTTAGCAGGGCAGGTACAACGGCCAACAAACGCGAGTGTTAGGGGTGATGGATCATCAGGGTGGGCGACAGTGTCAACATAATATTTGTTTTTACGGTATTCAACCGAATAGCAACTATTACTAAATATGTATTTTAATTTTCCGGTTACTCCAGATGCCTTGCGTATACTGCCCGTTTTCTCGTCGTAAGTGGTGACGGTGAATTTACATTTTTCACCAACGGCGACTTTCTTCGGCTCGCCATAATAGCGGCCGCAGTTTTTACAACGTTCCATAATTTATTCCTTACGATATCGATATGCCTCAAATCCGCCAGCACTCAGAGGTAAATCCGGTGCCCATTCGGGATTTGTAGCTAACAATGAACTGAGATGTTCGTGAGAGTAATCAGATGCATCTGGTGCTTCTGTTAAAACCTCATCATGTACGGTCAGCACAATGTCATAGCCTGCGGCTTCGATACGTGGCATGTTACCCGCCAGTACGTCGCGGGCCGCCGCCTGAGTGACATTTTCCGCCAGCTTCCCGCCGTAGGTTTTGAGCCGTTGCCATTTACGGCTGTACGGGTTGGTGCCCATGTAGCTGATCTGCCCATCATCAAGGCGAGGTGAGGGATAGCACACCGCACGCCCAGATGGCAGAACAACACGGAGCCACGCGCCATCGCGGCGGACACGTAACTTACGGCAGGGGATAGTGACACTGGGTGAACTGATTGCCCGCTTGACTGCCTCTTCCAGTTCATACCAGAACGGCACGGTAGCGGTATGGGCATTACGCCACATGCGTTTGAGTGAATCACAGGTGATGAAGACACGTTCGCTCAATCCGTAGGTCTGTTTTTGTTCGACCGACTGTTTATACCAACTCATCGCTGCCCGTTGGACTGACACAGGAATGTTGGGTAATGCAGCGGTTGCCAGTTCGTCCAGGTCGAGTGCATAGGTGAGGGCGAATGTGACAAATGCCGCGACCCCGCCGCCATATCCTAGCCCCAGCTCCATCACCTTACCTATCTGACGCTGGTCTTTTGTGACATCATCCGGTTCGATGTTGAATGCGCGAGCATAGGCCAGTTTGTAGAGGTCTGCGCCTGTGCCGTGATCGTATTCACTGAACGCCTGTAATTTCCAGTCCTCACCCGCCAGCCATGCGAGCATACGCCCCTCAATATTGGACAGGTCGCTGACGACCAGTTTTTTACCGTTCGGCGCGATGATAACGCCACGCAGTGCTGAACTGGTCAGCTCCATGATGTTATCGAACAGCAGATCCGCGCAATCCGCTTTCAGTGCCTCGATACCTGTGTCGATTACCTTTTGTGGTAACGTAGGTCTCGGTAGGTTGTCGGGCTGGAAAATACGACCGGCCCATCGACCCGTACGTGAGGCTCCGCAAAACTGTTTCGTTCCTCGTAACCGTCCATCACTACTGACCGATTTCATCAACGCCTTATATTTACTGGTGCTGGTAGTACTTGCTTGTAACCGGATAGCTAACAATTCGCGTAATGCTGATGGGATATCGGGATCGGCTATGCGTCGTTCCAGTGTGCTTTTTTGCATATCGGGCAGCTCAACCCCAAACGCCGTGGTGATATGTCGTAACATTGCGTCACGTTGCGTTGCGGCCTGTACATCGCCGTCAGTCATTTCCTGCGTACGTTTTGCTAAACGTTTTTGTTCTTGGTCTACGGCTGACAAAGCGCTATTAGCCAGATCAATATCCATGCAGATACCGCGGCGATTAATGTGTTGGTCAAGTTGCCACAATGAAACTTCTGTAGGGTTAAGATTCCATTTGGGCACCTTGCGGTAAACCTCTCGCATGGCGTCGATATCTGACCCTGCGTACTTGATAAAGCGTTGCCACTCTTCGGGGTGAGTTAGGCGTGTAGCACGCCTGTATTTACTGTTTTTTGGTCTGGGCTTGCAGAATAAATTTATCAGTGCTTTCCCCTCTTTATCTTTGGCTTTATCTGCATTAATCCCTAGTACATCACATAAAGTGCCTAATGAGCCTGGTAACCCATGTGCCAGCGCTTGAACCATAGTATCGTGTAATCGATCCAGTGGAATATCGATAGCGGCGTAGTTTCGTCCAAATCGGTAGATAAGATCAGCGTCGGTTACGACACAGGCGCAACCCTGAATCCTGACGCCGGATTCTGGAACAACACCCGCTACCTCACACGCCATGAGAATTAGCGATCTTGCCGGATATCTGGTGCATAACCGCCGTCATGATGGACAGGCGGAATATCACATTATCCCCAGTGTATTTGAAGCAGAGATATTGCAGGGATTACAGAAAAAATCCGGCTTTGAAGCCTTAGAAGAGGCCGGAATGTTGGTTAAAGCGGAGAAAGACCGTTTTATCAGCAAAACCATTTCGGTGAATGGTACTCAGGGGCGGTTTGTGGTGCTGATTTTCAGGGACGAGGATTAACCTCACGTAGGAGAAAAAAACGTTGGGATAACGGGATATTGGGATAAGAGAGATTTATTTTAATAAATATCAGTTAGTTACATTTATTTAAAATATCCTGTGTTATCCCGCTCTATCCCGTAACGTAGAGTGATTACAAATAAAGCGATATTGTGACAGTGGAGGTTATCCCGGAAAAGATTTTTCTCTGGTAGGTTTTAATTAATTGAATTTAAATGATTTTAAAATGGTAACGCCATGTCGCGGGATAGACTGGGATAATATGGGATAGAGTAACGCAATGAAATATATAATAAATATGTCATTTACCCCGTTATCCCGTGAAAATCTGTGCAGTTATATAAAGATAATCGATAATAACGGTTATGTTTTTTCAGCTCTCCGAGTTACCGGGTTAATGTATTAGCCCGGTAGCTCGGAGAAGACAAGCGCAGCGCGTCAGTGTGGTTCTATTAAGCGAGAAACTCTTTCTGACTGGAAATCAGTTTAGCGCCACACTCTGTGTGCATTCCCTCTACTGCAATAGCTTTCCCATTATTCTTTAAATTCTCACTGCCTTCGACAATAGGAAAAATTCCCTCGCATTTAGGACATTCGACTAAATCCATTTCTCCGGCAACGGGAATACCTTTGTAAGTATAACCACTCACAGCAGTAATTACTTTACCACCATGATCGGTTGTGTCGTTTAATAAAATAACGGCTTTGTTTACCATATTTAACGCGATGCTCGACTTTCGAGGTGAGTTGAAATGACATAGCCGCTCCTTTATAACTTTAAGTCGCCAAACTGAGAGAAATAAAGGAACAAGGGCTATGTCACAGCAAGATTTTATCATTTGGGTG
>NZ_NKHR01000041.1:0-11905 GCF_014467285.1 Xenorhabdus sp. PB62.4
TAATCGAATAGCCAGAAAACTGCTTTCTCACACGTTGGGTATTTTTGCCAATTTTAAACAAGGCAAAAGTCAACGCGACTTGCTTCAACAAGCCAAGGTTATAGGGTGTTAAAGTCGAGCATCGCGTATATTTAATCCTATTTCTAAAAAAATCTGGGTTCAGTAATTGATATTAACCCCTAGGGAGTGAGCATATTTTGATTAGTATTTATCCTTAAGATGTAAATGCAAGAAAGTTTAATGGATTGCTTTTGTGGCTATATTTTACTCGATATAAATACTATAAAACTTCGTTTTTTTAAACAATTATCTTCAAAAGACGATTAAAATAATGTGCTCGCGCCCTGTATCAAACCCAACATCAGAAACTATAAATAAATCATGTTAGCTTCTGATGTTGAAATGATTTAATAGATATTTATAACTATTCCCATTGGGATATATTATTTATTTTCCAATAATCAATGGAGTCTCTGTTTAAATCTATTTTTCCATCTGGGTATTCAACTCTTGCATTTCCTCTAGGATATATTCCCGGAGGATTTTCTGAAACAATTATCTTGGGCATTTTAGTTTCATCCAAAGTGGGCATATAGGTGATTTTCCATTCACTTCCAGGAATCAAACTTAACCCGAACGAAGTTGTTCCACCTGATTCTCCATATAATCCTATTTGATTAGGCATATCATAATCCTTTCGCAGAAAAGGATAAATAATTGGTTTATAATTAATATAATTTGTGAATTTTTCCATTTCCTTAGGCTTTTCTGAGTCATTGATATAAACCGTTATACCTGTTCCAGTGTAGGGCACAGCATCTTTTATTAAATGATTAACATCAGTATACATAATAACGAATACAATAGTATTGATGTGCCATTGGCACCAGCCCCCTCCTTGAAGAGGTATTTTTTCCTTAAAATAACCAGTTGTGGAATTTACTGAAATATTAACGTCATCCCCTTGGTGCCTAGGAGTATGATAAATCGCTCCTCCAGCAGTATTGTGAGTAGATAAACATTTATTTGAGATATATCTTCTCTTCAAAATGGGAGTAGTATTCGGAGGAATAACACCTTCAACTGTGATCCATTGATTGTTTTCAGGAGGTGAAAATGGTTCAGAATTATCTTTATAAGTTTGCCAAGAATCCGAAATAGCATTAGATAAAAAGTCACACCCTGTTAGGCACAAAGTGAGTGGTAATAATATAAATGGTATCAACTTTATCATACTCGCTATGATTCCTATCTTTATTTAGAATAACGTTGTAAGGCTATAAGGCCTCTTTCATCTTTTCGGGTTACTTCCAACGTAGTGGCCAATTGATTATCTATTTCTCTTAAGAAATAATATTCTCTGATTTTTTTTCTTTGAAATACTGCGCGAATCGAATGCGGTTCACTTTCAAGAAATGATAAATCTTCCTGCTCCCTTTGCAATTTTTTATCCGGTGAAAGAGTGCACAGTTCTCGCAATCTCTTATCAATATATTCAGCATATAAGGCGCTACTATGGTCAAGAAGGCCTGTTCCACGCTTATCTGTAGGATTTTCATCACCCTGAAAAAATGAACGTATCTCTTGCTCTCTGTATTTATCTACTTTGGTCTGTTGTTCAATAAATTCTTTAGTCTCTTTTCTAGTTTTTTCATTTAACTCCGGAAGTAAATAAAGTTTTGATTCTGAATCAGGGAGAGCATAAAAATAAACTAATTTACCATGGTGTAAAAAGGGGTCGTTATCACGGCTGAGTGACTTAATACTTTTTGCAGTGAGAGCACCTGCTATACTTAATGATGTTCCAATAGCCGTATCAAATACTTCGATTGCGTATCCTACAAATTTATGATCTGCTTGAAGAGCAATATTATCCATATCCTTGTTAAACGGTACAGATGGAACAAAATCATCTTCATTAACATGACGATAATGAGTAATTTCAGTGAGTTCCTGCACTGCGCTTTGGGTGAATAAACGTGGCATACCGTAGGTATAGAGGCAGGGATTATAGGATTTTAATTGTGCGCTATGTAATAAGGCGAGGGCACCCCCCAAACTATGACCGCAGACGAATAGTTTTCTTACTTTTGCTAATCCCAAAACATGTTCGAATACTGTTTCCCTTTTTTCTATATCAGTAACTTGGATATCTTTGACAAGATGAAAAGCTTCCCAAAAACCTTTATGGACTTTTCCTTTTTCGCTAAAACCGCTACATACACCTTTAGGTGTACAGCCTAATTCTAGCGGCTGGAATGTCCCATCTGTGAGAATATCCTTTTTTTCCGTCATTTCAGTGCCGCGCCATCCAACAATAACTTCTTTATTATTTGCTACATAAAAAAGCTGAGTATGTCCCTGAGGGATATCTTGTTTATTTGAGTCAATGTAGACGACCTCAGTATAGCGATCACTGAATGGGACATCATAAACAACCGGGGTAAAAGATTGGTCATTAAACTTATAGGGAAGTTTTGAAATATCAAGCATCTGGTTATTAAAGACATTCACGATAGATCCAGTAGCATACTTATTGTCATCACCATAAGTTAATATGCTCATCAGTGAAAAATTATAGGCGTTAACCAGTGAATAATCTTTTTGGTGATGCCATAATAAAGACCATGCCCTGAATGGGCAGACCTCAATTACATAGCGATAAGTATCGAAAGCGGAAGGTATGACTTCAAGACCTACTGGTTCATTGTTGGGAAAGTGGCAACTAGGGAGAGGGATTCCTTTTTTCCATCCTTTAATAACAGGCATTTTATCAACCAATTCTCCAATCATTGCATAATAATATTGACAGCCTAATTTTTGACTTTCTGCAAAAACGGTTGAAATTTTGGACATAGAATCCTTAGAGCGTGCATATTTGTATTCGCCGTTACGCTTGACTCTCAATGGGCGTTTTTCCATTTCATCGGCAAGTTCTTGCCCACTAAGAAATAAACGTAAAGGAGAAGCCAATAATTGTTCTTCCCGGATCATACCATTTCCGTCTGTTGTTCCTTTACGCGTGATTTTTCTATTTTTTAATGTATAGGGCATATTGGCTATGGGTTTATGATGTTCATCGACAAGCTGAATTTCTATTTTGTTCTTTAACATGGCCTGACAATCATGACAATAAATCGAATTTGCATTACTCATCAATCTTTCTCCTGTTCTTTTTCTTGTACCATCGCCAACAGATAATCCTGACCAGAGATTTTCTCAACGTATTGACCCGCTTCAATTCTTTGCTGCAATCACTGTTCTATTTGTAGTTCCAAACTACCCACAGGTTGATCCAGTTGTTTCGCCATTTCACCGTGGTTTTCCCATAAATCATCATAAAGTGAACTACTTAACACTTTCAGACCGTAAGGGGATCGCAGCCAGACTGTCAGCAGGTGTTCACCCAGGGTAAACGGGATTTTACTGTTACTTTCACCACAGGCTTCGGGACGGCAAAACCACACCGGCTGTGGTGTGTCGATCATCAGTTCTGTCACCGGTGATAACATCAGAGACCAGTCGCTGACCGTGAAAGCGGGCACCATCGCACCGAAAACGCGGGCGTCCATGATGCGAAACAGCACCTGTTCGCCATTCATCATCACTAACTGGCGGTGTTGCCAGTGAACAAGCTGCTTCTGCCACGACATAGTGCTGCGGTACGCCCAGCCCCAACTGTTATCACTGAGTGCGTGACTATCCAGCATCTCTCCTATTTGGAATAACTGGCTGAACTTGGCTTGTACCAGCCACGGGCTTTGTTTCAGCATCTTTTGCATCGGCGTACCACTGTATAGTGGAAACGCTTCCTCCACCCAATCATTCAGGTAAAAATGTTCCACCGGATTGGGTGTTGCCAGCGAATTGAGGATAAAGAATACCGGAGCATCATTGGGCTTATTCAGCCATGCCTGCCAGCTTGTTGTAGTTTCTGTCATCGTTTCTTCCGTCATTATGATTATTCCTTTTTGGCGGGCTTAATCACTGGGCTGGCATCTTGCTGAGCCAGTAACGGGCAGTATGGGTGAGCCGGAAATTCCACCATTGGCAATGGCTCCACGCCTTCCGGTAATTGCAGTGAAATCCCGCGACCGTTGCCGCCTGAATCTTGTCCAACATTAATCATTGAAGACAAAATGCCGCCCGGTGTGACTTTCAGAAAACTACCACCCACTTTCAGGGTGATTTCTGCTGCCGCTTCCAGTACGACTTTGCCGCCACTTTTCAGGTGGATTTCCTGCCCGCTGTCAATCACGGTCGCATCGCCGGTCTGGATATGCTGGCTGCCGGCAATCCGGTGTGACACGTCCCCTTCGGTGGTGATTTTGCGCGAACCGGCGACCTGATGATGGTCATCAGCGCGGATATCGTGGTAACGGTTGTTATCGATGCGTTGTTTCTGGTCATGCTTGATATGCCAGTAGGCATCATTTTCGATATGCGCAGTCAGATCTTTCTGGCCGTGGAGATAGATTTCTTCGCTGTCTTTGGCATCCTCGAAACGCAGTTCGTTAAAGCCTTTACCCTTATGCGTCTTGGTCTTAAAGGTAGTACGGGTTTTTTGGGCCGGTAAATCCAGTGGTGGGCGGTTCAGGCCGTTGTAAACACAGCCGGTGACGATGGGGCGGTCAATATCACCGTTCAGGTAAGAGATAATCACCTCCTGCCCGATCCGCGGTATCGCCATAAAACCAAAGCCGTTACCGTTCCAGCCCTGTGCCACCCGCACCCAGCACGATGCCCCATCATCCGGCTGGTCGTAGCGGTTCCAGTGGAAATGCACTTTAATCGCGCCGTCTTTATTGACGAAGATTTCTTCCCCTTTCGGGCCGACCACGATGGCGGTTTCATCGCCATCTGCCAGCGGTTTGTAGTGGAAAGGCGGACGATAATCATCCAGACCGGAAATAAAACTGAACTGGTTGGAAAGTGTGGTGCCTTCACCGGCATCATTTCCCAATGCCTGCGGGCAACGCCCGTGATGGCTGATACTGACTACCTGCCAGCGCACATTCAGCGGCTTATGGGGGTGATTTTTTATCTCAAAGATTTTGCCCGGCATCAGTTTAATGCAGTTACTGCTGCCAGTTCCGGTTTGTTTCTGGTTATCCAGCGCTTCCTGCCGGTATTTTAAAAACGGAATGGCGGCAGCATCTTTCTGAAAACGCCCGTAACTTTCAAACACGGTGTAAGGGGTCTGGCTACCAAAATCGCGGAAACCTTCACTGCTGTGCATATGGGAGAGATGATAGCGCGGGTTCTCCGGGTTGAAATCTTTGTGCAGGCTGCGTTGCGGGCTCATGCCGACGCCTAACCGTACCTGATAAATCGTATCTACCCCGTGCGCGGTTTCCGGCTGGGGCTGGTATTGCAGCGGTAAGCCAGCGGTCATGCCCAGATGGCGGTCACTGAAAAACAGCGTTTCATCCTCAAACCAGAAACTGATACCTTCTTCCGCGGCTAACCGGCTGAAAAATGCATAATCGGATTCCCGTTTCTGGGTCACATATTCCCGGTCCTGATGCACATCGTAGAGCTTCGAATCGGTTTTCACCCGGTGTTTTTTCAGCAGGCTGTTTAAAATGGCCGGCACATTTTGCTGATGATAAATCCGGCTGTCCTGATTGAGCGTCAGCCGCCAGCAGGCAGGGCGGACGGTGACGGAATAGATTGTCTTATTACCATCGGTGCCCACCCAGTCCGCATGGGAGATGATGCCGGTGATTTTGCGCTGCTCCGTTTCACCATAAAAAACCTGCAACACCGATTCCTGCATCAGCAGCGAGGCCAAATCAATCTCCGCCTGTGGTTTAAAGGGAGTCGGGTTGCCCGTTCTGACCAGTGTCATGTTCAGGGTAAAAAGTTCGGATAATCCCTCTTGCAGGGAAAACTCCCCCACAGCAAAAGTGTCTTCCGGCACACCGGCGATGTGGCAGACAAAGCGTAATCCACTTTTCATGTTAATGTTTTCCTTATGGTTGACGTCATGCGTTCCTTAATCGGTTACATTGCCGGGCGTAACCCATCGACATGCCAGAACTGCCATAGCACCTTGTGACTGTCCGGGGTGAAAATCTCCAGCATGACAAACGAAGATTGGGTGATAAAACAAGCCAGCGCCTGATTAATTAACCGGCAGAAGTGATACATTTCTCCCTGATTACGATAACAATCAGGGTTCAGCGTCAGTGAGAGTAAATGCCCACGAATGGGTCGCCCCCGCCGCATCCGGTCAGTCAGACTCTCTTCCACCTGTACAATGCCGTCAATGTGTTGCTGGAACTGGCGGCTCAGCGGACGGTTGGTCTCGCTATGCGGGTCAAACAGGCGGAGAAACTGTTTCAGGCTGTCGGTGGCAAATAACATCACCGGCGGACTGGAGAGGCAGGAGAGCAGCGGCCAGCCGTTATTTTCCTGTAATAATGGCGGGGAATCGGTCACCACCGGAATAATATTCTGCACATCAAGATGGGACGGTACACTTTCCGGCGTCACAGTAATTGCGCCTTGTTCCAGCGTCAGTGCCTGCTCATGGTAGCCGATGAAAGAGCACGAGACAGCAATACCCGGCAGATTGTTTGCCGGATTGCCGGCCAAATCAAAAAAGCACAGCCGGTGCCGGATCCTGCCCAGAAAATCCTGCTCAGTCTGAAGCTGGTAGTAAAACGTGTCGGGCTGCGCATCGACATCGAAAAAACGCCCGGCGGGAACAAACTGCTCAATCGGCAGCCAGTGATAAGGTGCGCCACGCTGCTCACTGTCTTCGGGCTGCACTACCACCTGAACCTCCCGCAGCCGGTACAAGCACACTGATCCGCCCAATGGCAGCGGATAGCAGTGATTACCGGCTTCCAACCGGACAGGCGGGCTGGTCTGGTTTTCCAGATGGATCGCCGGCACACAACCCAACAAAAATGCCCCCTCGACATCCTCCAGTGGCAATTCACCCTCGAAACGCAAAATCAGCTCAAACGTGCCATCGTCATTCAGCGGGACTTTTGCGCAACTGCTGCTGATATCCAGCGTGACAAAGTTATAAAGCGCCGGCAACGCATAATATTCCACCAACGGTTGCAGGCCGGAATAGGGACTTTTGGCGGTGGGCAACAACGGTTCGTCAAGCAAGCCATGCCAGCCATCAGGAAAACTTTTCATTGTTCGCCGCTCATCCTGTGTGTTCAGGCTGATATCACAGATATGTTGATCCAGCCACAAGCTGAGCTGGGCGGCGCGCTCCGTATCGGTGCCAAGGAAAAAAGATAAGGCTCCGCTTTGCCAGAAAGAAGACGCCGAACCGGTTTGGCATAGTGTCAGGATGATTTCACTGTGAGTGCCCGTTTTCCTGACTGCGCGCTCCTGTACAATCAGCGGTTCAATCTGCAAAGGACGGCAGGTTTTAAAGTTGATCAACTGCCCGTTAAGGCTGGCAGACACCGATGTACTGATCGGGATCTCGGCAGTGCCCTGATGTTCATCATCCGTGGGCGTAAATTGTACTATCGTCGTAGGTGGAATAGGAGACAAAGCTAACGGCCAGATACGGGAGAGAATGCCGTGAACAATTTCGGGAAAATTATCCTCCAGCTTGTCCCGCAGATTGGCAATCAAAAACGCAAAGGCTTCGAAAACACGGGCAATATCAGGATCATGAGAGGAAATCAGAAACTCAGCCAGATGCGGCGACTCTTTCGCGATGTGCTCAGCCAGCTCTCGCAGGTAAGCGCGCTCTTTTAGATAAAGCGATCCCTTGTTGTTTTTCATTGAATTTAACTTATGTTTTATCAATTAGGCTTCGGTGTTATGCTGAATCTCAGCGAGATAAAATGCGTAGTTGAACAGCAGAGCACATTTATTCTACACATTAATCAATCAAATTAATTAACGAATTAAATCCAATTTTTGGCTGGTGCTGGCAGGATATAGGGGGATTATCGGAATATGCACGGTAATTCAGGCAAAAATCAGGCTGGCAGGAATCCTTAACGGTTTGACTCCCTCCTGTCTGACCGTTAATATCTTTCTCTACAAAAATGATCCCTCGCCTGTCAGGATCGCCTTCGGGTGGCGAATGAAAACTCCCGTAGCCTGCAAGGGAGAGCAAGCATTGCGGTACATCTGCCCACCTTTGGAAGCAGATATTGTCAGACATAAACCCCTTGTCTGGTAATGAAGGTTTCTTAAACTAAAAATACGCCCAAAAGGTGTTGTTATCTTGTCGCCGAAGGGTGTTGAACGTGGGTTCATACACTGACTTTTCAAATCAACATAAATCCTATTTATCTTCAATGAACAACAGGATGGCTTTTGCGCATCCGTTCATACTTTTATCTATCCCTGTCTGAATTATTCAACAGACAATTTTTCTACCGCTAAACCATTAACGCATGACTACCGTTTGACATTGAATCTGGCGGCGTTTTGCTGTACCCGTTGGTATTTCAACGCTTGCATAGTCTTTGCTGATTGTTCGAAAACTCAAGGCGTCACTTTTTGCGGGTTACCGCTGAAAGTGACGCCGCAGCCAAAGCACACCACAACCCTGACAGGCTCACGCCTGCTTCACCACTCAGTGAATCTGACACTGCATTTTTAGATTGAAAAAGGAGAACTTGACGATATCGAGGCTGGCTTTTTTGCCGGAGGGGATGACCTGCACACGCAGGCGGCAGTACCGCGTACTCAACCGATACCCCGCAATACCTCAAATATCCAATATAGTGTTATCACCGATAACTACTGTCGAATATTGATAAAATTTGAGTTGGCGATATTTGAATATCTGGTTGTGCGCTGTCCGATTGGTTTTGTACTCGCCTTTTGGTAACTCATTCATCGTTATTTACCTACATTCAGTCTTCACCCAATCCCTCAGTCCGAGGAACTGGGCTTCAAGGGTTTCGAGTTCTCCGAGGAGACGTACATAATCTTGTTCAGCGTCTTTCGCCAGTCTGGCGGATCTTGAACCATCCACGCCGGAGGAGGCAGTGGTTTTAGACACGGGACACTCGGCTTTGACGTACACGCGCTGAGTGTTAGTACGCAAATCGTCACTAAGCTGATCAATCTTAGATTTGGCATGGGCGAGTTCCTGAGTGTGCTTGGTGTCCAGTTCTGCAAGGTGCTTGATGCGTTCTTGCTGCTCGTTTATCGCGATGACCTGCTCGTCATACTGTCGCTTTAACCTAGCATATTCTTCAGCCTTGTCCTGATATTTGCCGTAGCCAAACCAGACCAAAGTAGAAAGAACCGCCAGATATCCGTAAGCTAGGTATTGAGTGTTGAACTTCATAGCATCTCAAACGCTTTTTCAAACGTTGCCTCAGAATAAGGCTGCTGGCCGTTCTCATGCCGGATAATGGACTTAGCCAATGCAATCAGCGTCGGTTTATTGATGTCCAGAACTTGATGCTGGTCAACATTGAGCGCCTTGGAAACGCCGTTGATATAAGCGGTGGTGTTGTTTTCTATATTGGGTGCCCAGCGGTTGATGATTTTAGACACGCTGTTATGGCCGCCCTTGTGGTAATTGATCAGCAACTTCATCAGTGCACGAATACCGTATTCTGGAGACTCGAACCGACAGAACCGCTTCTCAATCTTTGGGTCGTGGGGCAATTGACCTTGCCACTTATTCGCGGGATTGTGATCAATATTGCCCGGATTATTGTTGCGAGTACCTCTGGTCACTGTTTATCTCCCAACCGTTTATTGATGGTGCGGATAGCAAACTCGCGTATCTTCTCAACGCCAATAAAGCCTACCAATCCACCCGCAAAGGGGGCTGCACTGCCGGGAATGCCGAACAGTTCTAAGCCGCTCGAAATCCCCCATGACAGCGCGCCACAGAGCACACCTTCTATCCATTTGTTTTTGCGGTCTACGCCGTCATAGACCAGACGACCGTAACAAATCACGATGGCTAAAGCAGAGCCGGATATCTGCGGCCATGAGTTTTTCAGGCCGTTGAGTATGTCAGCCCATAAATCAGGATTTTCTTTCATCTTCATATTCCACCCCATCTGAACAATGGGCGTCCGTGGGGTGAACGATGGTTACCCCTGTGAGTTGTAGTGAGTAGGATGCCAGCCGCAATAAGAGAGACTGAGGTTCTGGGAGTGATTGCGGTGGCGAATTCGGTTGACATTGCATATATTTTATGTATACTGATACTATACAATATACGGCGGTGAGCAATGATCAAAAGTTTTAAACATAAAGGGTTAGAAAAATTCTTTAAAACAGGCTCTACAGCAGGTATTCAAACAAATCACGCTGTAAAACTGAATATTCAATTAACCGCATTAAACGCAGCTAAAAAACCTGATGACATGAACGCACCGGGTTGGAAATTGCATCCATTAAAGGGCGCAGATTTAAAAGGCCACTGGGCTATTTCTGTCAATGGAAACTGGCGGATGACATTTCGCTTCGAAGGTGAAGATGCCATTTTAGTCAATTATCAAGATTATCACTGAGGAATAACGCAATGAACAGAATGCATAACCCCGCACATCCCGGAATGGTTTTGCGCGAATATTTAAGCGACATTTCTGTCACAGATGCGGCAAAAGCACTGGGGATCACCCGCGTGGCTTTATCCCGTATTTTAAATGGTAACACCGGTATATCCGCAGATATGGCGCTCCGTTTAGAAGCCGCATTGGGAACTAGCGCCGAAATGTGGACAAGCATGCAATCTCAATATGAATTGTGGCAGGCATCCCAACAACAGCGTCCTGATATCAAACCGATATTTGCTCATGCGTAAGTTTTAATTCCCTCGATTTCGGGGGATTAAAATAAAAGCCCCGCCTTGAATTTACTACCCAGCATTTCGAACTACTGCATATTTTGCAGGAGTTGAATAAAACCATCGAATTCATCTTTCATTAGTACCGATCCCGATTAATTTGAGTTGTAAACTCTGAATTGACTACGGGCTATGGAGACAGGTACTGATCTCCTGCATTACGCCGCCCAGTTCCCCATCCCGCACACCGTAGTGATGATTGGTCGGTCTTTCAGGGGGCAATTAAGACGTAGGTATCTAAGCTGCCAATCAGCCTTGGCATTCTCCACATTACAATAATCACTATTTAATGATTATTGTAGTATAGAGAAATAAAAAACCAGCGCTATTAATATGCTGGTTTAATAATAAAACATTTAGGTAAATTCATTAGTCTCTATGTATTAAAATTAATGGACTATTGCTTTTACGCTAGTTCCTTCAAGTTTAATTTTCACAATTTTACCTTGAACAAAAGCATCATGAGCAATTTTATTATGTCTCGCGTTTGTTTGATGAACAGCAATACATCCTTCATCACCGGATTCTAGACTCACAAACCAATAAACATCTTGAACCAAACTGTCCAAAGAAACAGTGTAAGCCAGTTTTCCGATATAATTACCGGAAGTCATAAATTTTGTACAACCAAAATTGCTTGGATTAACTATACCTCCAACATCAGCGCTCTTAGTCTCCGCAGCCATGCTTGTTCCAGCAACCAGAGACAAAAACAGTCCTGCAAGAATACTCACTTTTTTATTTATCATAGCGTTTCACCTTATTTATATGGATTAATCTTGTCAGACATCACTTAGATATTATCCGCACAATATCTAAACATCACTATTAAAATAAGGATAACACTGATAATTTAACTCAGATAGAGAGAACGTTTTTAAGCCTATTATTAATCATCATCAAGGGAATGATAATTATCATAATAAATTTTATTTTCTCTCGAAAATAAAAACCCCGCACTGGGCCTGTCTCTTCTACACAAATCCCTCGATTGAATCGAGGGATATTTTTGAACCTTTTTCTGCCTGGCTGATCTCAACAAGAAATACCACGTTGAGGTAACGTATGATGTTTTCTACAAACACTGAGCAA
>NZ_NKHR01000042.1:0-11043 GCF_014467285.1 Xenorhabdus sp. PB62.4
GTGTAAAACCATAATCCTCCCATACCCTTTTCAATAAATCTTCCCGATGAAGAGTTTCATTGCTGTTAGTGACCATTTCAAGCAGCAGTCGCGCCGCTTGGTTTGATAGTGTGATTTCATGATTGCTATCGTTGAGTAATGACAGTTGCTTGTCTGCAGGTGAGTATATGATGGTAAAGTTTATAACGTATTTCAATGACTTAATTCCAAACAGATTAAGATTTTTCTTAAAAAAAATAGATCTATAGATTTTCCATTTGCTCGTCAATGGTTTTATTTAAAAGGAGTGAATGATCTATCCTCTGTTTTTAAAGAGGTATTAACTGCTGCTTCGTGTGTTTTTTTTTATTATTACTGGATATTAGTTATTATAATATGTATTTTTACGGAATAAAAACCTTTTTAATGAAATAAAGCAGTATAATGTTTTGTTTGTTTTTTTTATTCTCTATCATTGTCGCCGTTGTCACAGAGGTTCTCTGCTTGACCAGATGCGCAGTGTGACACGGGAAAACGGAGCTCAGGTTACAAGAGGTCAGTGTTGAGTTCTTCATTCATCGTAGGATGTGCTTATGGAGTGACTCATGCACTTGATGTATACACTTACAATCTGAGTGTACGGAGCTACACACCAAAAAATAGATTAAACCGCAAGCAATGGATTAAAAAATGGCCACTAATTATCGGATTTTATTCTTAGCAGTAATATTATTTTTATTTGGATGCAGTAGTAACAAAGAACATGTATCAACTAAAACTTATGACATAGTTAAATACACTGTTGTCAATAACACTCAATATAGCCTCTCTGTAATTCGAAAAAATGTGGAGTGGGGTAGCTGGGTTTCCATACCTCTATCAACTATTCAGCCTTATGGAAAGGATTCATTTTCTACCAGAGGAACCTTAACTGCAGGGACTGAGGGTAATGTAGAATATTCAATTTATGGAGGAAGCTTTGACGTTTATTGGAGCTTGTCGCATTGGGGTTCTGTTAAAAATCGTTTGACGGTAAATGATCCACACAAATTGTACGATATATATCGTGTAGAGGATGCGAGAAACACATATACGGTCTATGTTAATGAAAAGAATGCAGCGAAAAAATATAATGTTCTCATTATGTCAGACCCTCAACCTTTTCGTTTAGATACCAGCAGTAATAACCCAAACAAGGACCGTTCTAAATGGGAGGCATTTAATGAGGTGGTTTCAAGTAGCATAAAAAAGTTAAAAAATGATAAGAATTTCACATTTGGGATTGTTAATGGTGATATCACTGAATTTGGTAGACGAAGTAGCAGAGAAAGTTTTGATAAAATATACACATCAAGACTATCAAGCACACTTTTCATTGGCTTAGGAAATCATGACTATGCTAATAATGTGGGTGACTGCACGACGACGGGTGAACCCAGCTCTGATGGATGCGCATTATCAGCCGTATGGGATATGAATAATAGAATTAACGAATATAAAAAAATGAACATGGGGGCATTTTCCTCGTATTTTGATGAATATAACAAAACAGGAAGTTTAGCTTATTCATGGGATTATGGGGATATGCATTATGTTCAACTCCAGAATTACCCGACTTACACTACTACGTTAAGCCCAACATTTGGTGCGGACACTAAAATAAAATCGTCACTATCATGGCTTGAAAAAGATTTGCAGAGTGCAACTAATCGGGGCAAAACTATTATATTAAACTTCCATGATGCCAAGGACCATTTTGTAAATGAAAGTAGTGAAAATGAACTGAATAAATTCAAACAACTTCTGGAGAAATATAAAGTTCTTGCTATTTTTGTTGGTCATACGCATTCTGCAGGAAAGTCCAATTTATACGGGATCCCACTATATAACAGTGGCGCTCTATTTAAAGGTGATTATTTAATGGCTACTGTTGATGGTAAGTGTATACAAGTTTCCAGATACAATGGTAGTTCTGGAGAACCTAAGTTTATAGAACGATTCAGCTCTATTTGCGGAAAATTATAAAACTAGGGTTCCACGCCGGAACCTTAAATAAATAACCTTATATCTTGTAAAAGCGGTGATAAAACCGAGGTAATCAGGACGTTTAATAAGCGATTCAGAAATAGACATTTTTACTTTACAGAAAATAAAAATAATAGATCAAAACTGACAATCGCAGTCAATCTTACCGATGCAATCAGCATTCAAAACAGACTAACAATCACACTATTTTAAAATGATGCATGAGGGACGGAATGACGCGCCCATGCTATTCGTATTGATTTTAATTAAACATTAAGGCGATAAAATCGGCCTACCACGTATGAATAAGCGCGGCAGGAAGACAACCATAAAAAGGATAAGCGTTATATGTACAGTATCGATGAACTATTGGATAAGCTGAACCGCAGCGGCGAAAACACACATAAGAAGTCGGGATCTATTGGCGACCAGCCTGTCACCCTGCCCGATATCATGGTGCTTTCCTTTGCTGAGGTGAAAGAACTGGCCGGCGACAGTCTGAGCTGGGGCGAGAAAAATTTTCTGTACCAGCAGGCACAGAAGGCGCTGAAAGAAAACCGTATGGCGGAATCCCGCATTCTCAGCCGCGCCAATCCCCAGTTGGCAAATGCAGTACATTTGGGCATCAAATCCTCTCCGCTGACACGGGACTATAACGATTGGTTTGCAGGCAGAGCGAAGCGGTATGTCAAGCCTGGTAATGTGGCATCCATGTTCTCCCCGGCAGCCTATCTCACCGAAATGTACCGTGAGGCCAGAAAGTTGCATCCGGATGACTCGGTCTGGAATCTGGACAGGCGCCGTCCAGACCTGACGAGCCTGCTGTTGAGTCAGGCCAATCAGGATGAGGAAGTCGCGACATTAACATTGGCCTCTGAGTTGCTGCTGAATAATATTCAGAGCGCAGAGGAGCTGGATGATAAAGAGGCTCTGCTGGAAAAACTGTCAGAATATCGCTGGACTGGGATGACTCCCTGCCACGTCCCTTACGAAACTACCCGGCAGGCTATTTTGTTGCAGGATGACACGCTTTCTGCCTTTACTCTGGCTCCTGCAGTGGCGGCACTGGCTGACCCGGTCTCATTGCTGGCCATTAAATCCGATATCTCTCCGGAGTTGTATAACATTCTGACGGAGGTGCTGACAGAAAAAAACGCCAGCCAGCTGATTGAAGATAACTTTGGCGATATTGATGTTCAGTCATTTTGCTCTGGCGTTAATCTGGCGCATTATTACCACTTATCTCTGGATGAACTGGCCGCTTTTGGTGTTCGTTACGATTTTTCCACCTTCTCACCCAGTGAAACTTATGTGGATGATCAGTTATCCCTGATGCTGAATAGTGCTGAGGGCAACAAGGAGGCCTGGCATCTTCGGCGGGATTATTCCGAAAATAAATCCCAGGTTAACTATACGGATTTAATTCCGTTGGGTAACGGGAATTATAAATACAAGTTTAGTGTCACTGAGACGCGAAAAGAACACACCAATTTCAGAGTGGTGAGTGGGAAAAGAGTTAATTATTATAGCAAGGAAAACTTTGTTCCGGAGGCTAATAAGGACTATGAGATTGAATTTGCCATTCCTGACCAAGACCTCAAACAACCCGTCACACTTCGCTTACAACGAGCCAGGCCAGCGGATGGTCGTTACTATAACACCAGTACAACATTCCGGATTGAAAAGCAGTCACTGAACCTGTTCCTGCTGCGTCTGAACAAGGCCATTCGTCTGAGCCGGGCGGCACAGGTGTCTCCACAAGAGATTGAGCGGGTAGTGATGGCCGTTAATCATGAGTTGCAGATTGATGCCGTCGTTCTGAGCGCGCTGTTTTACGCAACATATTACTCGGAGCAGTACGGCATCAGCCTCGGCGAGGCGTTGATTTTGTGGCAGGCAGATATCACTCTGAGCCGGGTGGGTACCGAGCCCAGTCAGTTTGACCGGCTATTTAACACGCCGCCACTGAATGGCAAAATATTTTCTGCGGACGGTACTGCGCTGGATTTACAACCTGGTGAATCCGATGATACCTTCCGGCTGGCGGTGTTAAAGCGGGCATTCCAGGTTAACGATTCGGAATTGTATTCGCTGTGGCTGATGGCCGGTGGCGGTGATTTTGTCTGCACGACAGAAAGACTCTCGCAGCTTTATTGTGTCCGGCTGCTGGCTCAGGTTCATCAGTTAACGGTGGTAGAGTTGTCGCAATTGCTGTCTGTTTCGCCGTATGCCGGCCAGGCCATTGCGCAGCTGTCACTGACAGAGCTGGGCGAACTGATTGCTTTTCTGGCGCAGACCACGCGCTGGCTGGCTGAGCAGAAGTGGTCCGTCAAAGACATCTGGTTGATGACCACCTCCCGCTACAGCACTGCTATGACGCCGGATGTCCAGAATTTGCTGGACACCTTGCGCCATGGCCTGCCGGCCCCCCTGCCTGAAGGAGAGATGCTGATTACCGCGCTGTCACCGCTGATTGCCGCCTCGGTTCAACTGGATTCTGCGGAAGTTGCCGCAGGTGTTCTGCGGTGGCTGGACCTGATCCAGCCTGCCGGGCTGACGGTGACTGACTTTATCGCCCTGGTGCAGAAAGCGCCTGATTCTCTGACATCAGAAGAAAGCGAAAAACTGGTTACTTTCTGTCAGGTGATGGGGCAACTGGCGCTCTTCGTTCGTTCCGTGGCGCTGAGCGCCGGAGAACTGGCGCTGCTGGTTGCCCAGCCTTCCCGGTTCATGACAGCTGCGGCATTGCCTCATGATTTACCCACCCTGCAAAATATTACCCGTTTCCATACCCTGATAACCCACAGTGCCGGACAGGCCACGGCCGTCCTGACGGCGCTGAGTGAGGGCACCCTGACGCCGGAATTGCTGGCACAAGCCCTCTCACTGGATGAAATGCTGGTTGAGCAGGCATTGCAGGAAGTACACCCCGGGGCGAAGGTGTTTGCCAGCTGGCAGGAAACAGATATCGCACTTCAGTGGCTGTTGGTGGCAACCACCCTGCATATCACGCCATCCGCCGTTCGGGGGTTGCTGGCCCTAAAATACCATCCAGCCACTCCGCCATCCTATGCCGACTGGCAGGCTGCCGCAGATGGTCTGCAGGCCGGACTTAATGCTGCACAAGCCACCACCCTGCAGGCGCACCAGGATGAGCTTCTTGCCCAGGCGCTGGAAGCGTACTACCTGCGCAATCATGTTCCATCGGGTACCGGGGCCATTATTGGCGCCGATGATTTGTATGGCTACCTGCTGATGGATACTCAGGTCTCGGCGCAGGTGAAAACCACGCGTCTGGCAGAGGCGATTGCCAGTGTGCAGTTGTATGTCAACCGGGCACTGAATGGGCTGGAAGAAGGTGTCAATAAGTCGGTGAAAAGCCGTCAGTATTTTACCGACTGGGATACCTACAACAAACGCTACAGCACCTGGGCGGGAGTCTCCGAACTGGTTTATTATCCGGAAAACTACATTGACCCGACCCTGCGTATCGGGCAGACCGGCATGATGGATACCCTACTCCAGGAAGTATCCCAGAGCCAGTTGAACAGCGACACGCTGGAAGACGGATTCAAGAACTATCTTGCGTCATTTGAAGAGATTGCCAATCTCAGCGTCATCAGTGGCTATCACGACAACACCGATGCGGATGAGGGCAATACCTGGTTTATCGGCCACAGCCGGACAACGCCCCGTCAGTTCTACTGGCGCAAACTGGAACACAGCAAGGGGGCTGACGGGCGTTATGCCGCCAATGCCTGGAGCGAATGGAAAGAGATTGTTTGCGGTATGACGCCACACCAGAACCTGGTGCGCCCGGTGATATTCAAGTCCCGACTGCACGTGGTCTGGGTGGAGGAGGAAATCCGCAAGGATGATGATGGCACCACGCAGAATGTTTTCTATCGCCTGAAGCTCTCCTGGTTGCGTTATGATGGCAGCTGGGCATCACCGTTTACCTTTGATTTAATCAATTCCATTGATTTGGACGACAATGACAAGTTGCTTAATGCGTTAGGGGGGGCTGATGAGTCGGCGGGGCTTTTTGCTGCGCAGTATACCACTGAAAATGTGCTGGCCATTTATCTCTACGAAAAAAAGGCTAAATACGACAGTGTCGGTAGCGTCAGTGCGGCTCATGGTATTTTTGTTTATTCAGATATGAAGGGCGTGCTGAAGAATAAGGATGAATTAAAATCCGTTATCAGCGAGAGTCTTACACATCTGGATACCACCAGACACGCAGAGGTTAATTTCCGCATTGCCTTCAATGAGGTGAATTATACAATTACGCCTGACAAAACGAATGCCTACTTCTCACTGGAGAGTCGCGTTAAGGCGCTCAGTGCAAATTATGAAAAGCAGACTGTGACATTAACACCTGAAATAACGGTGAATCACAACGAGGGTGCATCCGCTTTCTCCCATCTTGGAGAGCTTGTTGATGCTTATCCCTGGCTCGAAGACGGTGGGGTTGTGGGTTCTCGTGACAGTGACTTCATTGATTATACTCCCCTGGGAACTGAGTTTATTATCTCTTTAGCGGGGCTGCCACTGTCAACTGAAATGAAGAATGCTGGATTTGACAGTTATAATATGATGTTTATAGATGCGAAGCTGGACTATTCTTATTTGGGGCAGGAGGGGGAAGATGTTAGTGGTTATATAGTCATTTTAACTCTGCGAAGCCGTAAGGGGTTTAATCAAGGGCTGAACATGACGGAACATCCTGTGTTCTTTATGACTGATGAAAACGATAACCTTCTGCCTGATATTCAATGTTTTGTTGGGTGGTCTCTTATTGACGTTTGGGATGATTGGGGCGCCGGCCATGCTGCTTCTGGGCCAGAAGATGGGCAAACAGAGTTTGTGTTTGCTGGTTTCACGAGTTTTAATGCTTTATCTAAAACCTCAGCGATTAATGTCTACTACTATCCAGATTGGAACGGGCATGACGATAGTTTTATCCCGGTGGCGACATTGGATCTGGAGGATGATCTAATATCAGTTAAGGAGCTGGTAAGTACCAAGGTAACGGTCACCTATCCTTCCTCTGAGCCGAATAAAAACATTACCGTTTCTGCGGTACGCAGTGTTGCCAATGGCAATAAGACAACCCATTATTTTGACCCCATCTCATTTCCCTGGCAGGAACTGGATGCTCCGAGAGGGATTGAGCACGTACTGACCTTCTCCGCTGAAGGGGGGGGAAGCTTAATCGCAGCGGATAAGGTGACGGTTATTCTGTCATCTGGCAGCGATGACAGGCCGATTTCACTGTATCACCACGCCAGTGGTGCGCAGTATATACAAACGGGCGTATACTGCACGCGCCTGAATACGCTGTTTGCCTCGCAACTGGTGGAGCGCGCTGACCGGGGGATTGATGCCATTTTGTCGATGGATACACAGTTGTTGTCTGAGCCAAAAATGGGGCCGGGGACGTATGCCACACTGGAGTTGTTGAAATATACTCCGGCCATACATGGCGATGCCATGGAGTTTGTTATATATAATTGTAATGATACCGGCAAGGACCCCTTAATCCGTGGCATATTAAGCCCTCGCACGGTTACAACGGTAAACCTGTTCTTGCCCCGAATGGAATCCTCTGGGAATTCTGACAATTTATACGTATTTGCCAAATATGCCAGTGGCGAAACCGATTCTATCAGATTTATCCGCGCAGACCCCACCAATCCTGACGGGTGGTCTTTAGATGCCAATCATAACAACGGAACCTTCCCCGGGCTTAAACGGGTATATGGCCTGTCAGTATCGACGGAGCCGATGGATTTCAGTGGTGCCAACGCCCTTTATTTCTGGGAGTTGTTCTACTACACCCCGATGATGATGTTCCAGCGCCTGCTGCAGGAGCAGAATTTCACTGAAGCCCTGCGGTGGATGAACTATATCTGGAACCCGTCCGGCTATATCATTAATGGTGAGGAGCAGGATTATCTCTGGAATGTCCGCCCACTGGAAGAGGACACCAGCTGGAATGCCACGCCACTGGACTCCGTTGATCCGGATGCGGTGGCGCAACATGACCCGATGCATTACAAGGTGGCGTCCTTTATGAAAGCACTGGACCTGCTGATTGCCCGGGGGGATGCCGCATATCGTCAGCTGGAGCTCGACACACTTAACGAAGCAAAAATGTGGTACACACAGGCGTTATCGTTACTGGGTGATGAACCCCGGGTTGCTGATGGTACCGACTGGTCATTCCCGCAGCTCGGCGACGCCGCCAGCCAGACCGTGCAGGCCGCCAGCCAGCTGGCGCTGGAGCAGGTGCACCGGCAGCAACCCGCAGATAAGCCGTTATGCTCACTGGAAACATTAATGGCGCCGTTGTTACATCCGCGGATTAACAGAAAACGGGAATTGCAGAAGCGGCGTGAGCAGCGTGCGGCGAATAAAGCATCACAGAACGCTGATTCTCTGGCGACACTGCAGGTGACTCATGAGCCACAGCCGACAGATAATGATGCGTCGCGCACAGCCAATTCATTAACAGCCCTGTTCCTCCCTCAGATTAACGAAAAGCTGCAGGGGTACTGGAAACTGCTGGCACAGCGTCTTTTCAACCTGCGGCATAATCTCTCTATTGACGGTCAGCCCCTGTTGTTGCCGATTTTTGCAGCCCCTGCGGACCCTGTAGCATTGCTGAGTGCCGCCGTCCGGACATCGCAGGGCGGTAGTGCTCTGCCGCCGGCGGTGATGCCGCTGTACCGTTTCCCTGTCATGCTGGAGAACGCCCGCGGGATGGTCGGTCAGCTGATACAGTTTGGCAACACCCTGCTTGGTCTGACGGAACGACAGGATGCGGAGGCGTTGGCCGAATTGCTGCAGACCCAGGGGAGTGAGCTGGTATTGCAAAATATCCGCATGCAGGAGAAAAACCTGGCGGAAATGGATGCCGAGCTAAAAGTACTACAGGAAAGCCGCCTCGGCGCACAGAGCCGCTTTGACAGTTACAGCCGGTTGTATGATGAAGATGTGAACAGTGGTGAGAAAGAGGCGATGAGCCTGTATCTGAGTTCATCAACGCTCAGCACCTCCGGAAAAGCCCTGCACATGTCCGCAGCCGCTGCCGACATGGTGCCCAATATTTACGGCATGGCCGTGGGGGGGACCCGTTTTGGTGGGCTGTTGAATGCAACGGGTATCGGCATTGAAATCGCCTCCTCTGCCTCATTGATTGCTGCCGACAAAATCAGTCGCTCTGAAAGTTATCGCCGGCGCCGGCAGGACTGGGAAATCCAGCGCAATAACGCCCAGGCAGAAATGAATCAGGCAGATGCACAACTGGCTGCACTGGACATCCGGCGCGAGGCGGCCGAATTGCAAAAGGTTTACCTTGAGACCCAGCAGGCGCAGACGCAAGCTCAGCTGATCTTCTTGCAGGGTAAATTCAGTAGTCAGGCGCTGTATAACTGGCTGCGTGGTAAATTGTCAGCCATCTATTACCAGTTCTATGACCTGGCGGTCTCGCGCTGCCTGATGGCGGAACAGTCATGGCAATATGACCTGAATGACCCAGCGAAAACCTTCATCCGTCCTGGTGCCTGGCAGGGAACGTATGCCGGTCTGCTGGCGGGGGAAAATCTGATGCTGATGCTGGGGCAGATGGAGAAGGCGTATCTGGAGCAGGATAAACGTGCGCTGGAGGTCACCCGGACGGTGTCGCTGGCTGAGGTGTATGCCGACTTGCCAGACGAAAGTTTCGTCTTTACTGATAAAATCGCTACCCTGCTGAAGGATGGCAAGGGTAGCGCCGGCAGCAGTGGAAACAGTCTGGAGATGACGAGCGGAGAGTTGCAGGCCACGCTGAAGCTGTCCGACCTGAACATCCGCGGGGATTACCCGGACGGGCTGGGGAACATCCGACGCATCAAACAAATCAGCGTCACTCTGCCGGCGCTGGTCGGACCGTATCAGGACGTGCGGGCAGTGCTCAGCTACGGCGGCAGTGTGATATTGCCGCAGGGCTGTAGTGCTGTGGCGGTGTCACACGGCATGAATGACAGCGGCCAGTTCCAGCTTGACTTTAACGATCCGCGCTATCTGCCGTTTGAAGGGATAGCGGTAAATGACAAAGGAACACTGACGCTGAGCTTCCCGGATGCGGATGACAAGCAAAAATCTCTGTTGCAGAGTCTGAACGATATCATTCTGCACATCCGCTACACCATCCGTTCTTAATCCCAATATTTGTTAAATACAGGCCTCATTGGGGCCTGTAAGGAGTTTGACATGCAACATTCAGATGCACTGAAATTGGAGACCCCGTCACTGCCCAAAGGCGGCGGCACACTCCGGGGCATGGGGGAAACCTTTACCGGGGGCGGTCCCGATGGAATGGCTTCACTGTCATTACCGCTGCCGATTTCCAGCGGGCGCGGCACGGCCCCTGCATTGTCCCTCACCTACAGCAGCGGGAGCGGCAATGGCGCCTTTGGTATCGGGTGGCATTGTGCCACCATGGCGATCAGTCTCCGGACTGCACATGGCGTGCCCCGTTATGAGGGCAACGATAGCTTTTTGTGCCCGATGGGGGAAGTGATGAATATTGCCCCAAATGAACGGGGCGAGCCGGATACCCGTACCACGAACCAGTTGCAGGGCGTCACGTTAGGTGAGAGCTGGCAGGTCACCCGTTATCAGCCCCGTCTCGTTCAGGATTTCAGCCGGCTGGAATACTGGCAGCCGGAACAGGGCAATACGCAAAAACCTTTTTGGATGATGTTCAGTCCCGATGGACAAGTCCATCTCTTTGGGAAAAATGCCCACGCCCGGGTGGCTAATCCGGCGGATGATAACCAGATTGCCCAGTGGTTACTCGAAGAGACCGTGACACCCACCGGCGAACATATTTACTATCAATACCGTGCCGAAGATGACGCAAACTGCGATGAACATGAAAAAGAACAACACCCGTTATCCGGTGCACAACGCTATTTGATACAGGTTAACTACGGTAATATCACGCCACAGACAAGCCTGTTTGCCCTGGATAAGGCGCTGCCTGCCCAT
>NZ_NKHR01000043.1:0-9499 GCF_014467285.1 Xenorhabdus sp. PB62.4
GCTAGTATTGATTGAATATCCCAGTGGAATAAGTTGGTGATCCATTGGTTATATTTATCTGTTGATTTTATTTGTTGCTCATATGAATCGTTTAGATATTGAATTTCCTGCTCATATGAATCGTTTAGATATTGAATTTCCTGCTCATATGAATCGTTTAACGATTTGATTTTTTCCTCACGATGTTCATCGTTTAACGATGTAATTTTTTTTTCCTGTTTATCTCTTAATGATTTGATTTTTTTCTCATATTTATTTCTTAAGGCTTTATTTCCTTTTTCAATATCATCCCTTACATATTTCATTTCTTTCTCATAGGCATTTCTTAAAGCTTTATTTTCCTTTTGTGATAGTTTATTTAATAAATAAATATTGTTATTTTTCATTTTCATAATCTTCTATTTTTTATGGGCGATGGTATTTCTTGCCGCCCATCACTAATGTTAGTTATCAAACTATTTTTATTTGTATTTTTTCATAAGAAGCATTTTCGTCTGAAAACTTAGTGTCTATTCTTTCTATAAACGCATTTTTAAAATTAAACTCATGCGTTATGTTGTTATCAACACACTGGACTATTTTTAATTCTAAACGATCATTTTTATCAATCGCATTAAATAGTAAAGGTGATGAGCTATCTACATTCTTTTCTAAAATTATTTTTTCTATGTGACTTAAGTCATCAATGCCTTTTGATAACTCTAAGCTTTTAACCTGTATTTTATCTTTGTGGGTATCATCATCTGAACAGTTTTTAGATAGTAATCCTTGAACTTCTCCCGTAATTTCCATGTAAGTAGCATACCGCATAGTATTTTCTCCTTGTTGTTAATGACTCCCAAGTAAGCCATTTTATTTGAAAATAGGCAATAAAAAGCTAATGCCGTTCTGGTTTTTTATTTTCATCAGGTAGGAGAGCGGTAACGTAACACATAAAAAAACTTGTAATGACGGCATTAAAACAAAAAAGATCAGTCTGAGATCCTTTTTGGTTTGGTGTTGGTCGCAAAATGAACAAAAATAAGAATTTTGTGTAAAAAAGCCTAATGCCCCAATGTGGTACAACCCTGAGAGGAGCGAAGCGACATCATCATCGCTTGTAGTTTTTCTGTTTGGGATTCTTTCGACGTTTATCCTAGATTCCCTGTCCCGTTGATTGAGTTCTTTATCAGGTACGCACTGTACTTTGTGTGACCGCAGCGTGATTCGGAGGCAGAGCCGTCATGTCGTTTGACGGGACGTGATTACCACAATTTGCCTGTTTATCCTTTCGGAGACCGGGCGAAGTCCGAATCAATCAAGGGGTGTGCAATGGGTTATAGTCGTTGAATGGTTTTAAGGAAGTAGTGACTCGCTAGCTTCCCTCTGCTAAGATAGGATTGTCACGTCGAATCTTTGGCAGAGATGCACACAAGATTTAGCGTAACAGAGCCGAGGCAGTTTCACCACTGTTCTCGGTTTTGTTACATCTGGGACTTGATCAATTTCTCACTTTGTGAGATCCGCAACGCTCGCCGCAGCTTTGACTAGCGAAGTCTGTCAAGGCGAGGAAGCGTCATATCATCCGCTGTTAATCTGATGCACGGTCACCGTGAAGCCGGACGGTTTTTTTCGTCGCGGCAGATTTTTTTTCCGTGAGAAAATTTATAAAAATAAGACCTTCGTCACAATTTAGTCACGAAACGGATTTGTGGGCGATGCCGTGCATAATTATTCATAGGCTGAAAAACGGCTGTGCGCGTTTTTGCGTGTTTTTTAGGGAGAAGAGAGGGACTTTTACGGGGTTAAGGTGAAAATCGCCCTGAGGGGCGTACAGACGGTTCGGGCAACGGGTGTTATGTTAAATAAGGTGCTTGTACGCCTTAAATGTTATCTTCTGTTTGAACGACAAACCCGGCACCAACTTTGGTTAGTTTCTCCGTATGGAACTTTTCTGTATCCAAAGAGAGATAATAATTCGCTTGATGTACGTGCTGTTTTTCCGCAATTAGGGCAAGAGTGAGGAAGGTTAACTGAGCCAGACATAAAATTACCTTTTTAAAATTATAATTAATTTCATATCTGGGGATATTTTGTTCACATTTCAATAGGTAAATACGATTACCATAAATGTCGGGTATGCTCCATTTGTTGGTGCAAGATACGAGCGATCAGGATATCAGTTTTTCGGACTGTGTAAAAAATGGTGTGTCGCTGAAACTCCATCCGCATGATACTGGATACTGAGGGATAATCCCGTCCAATGTAAGGCATGGTTGATAGTGTCTTTAAAAATGTATCCAGAGCTTCTGTATAGCGATCTGCTTGGGTTTCGCCGAATTTCATTAATGTATAGTCATAAATTCCCGCAAAATCCTCTGCTGCACGTTTTGATAGCTTATACACGATGTTGCTGTTTCCTCTGTTCAGCAATGTCCCATAGCGTTAGGGTGCTTTCTCCACTTTCCAATCCTTCGAGTACTGAGTTACGGATCGCATCATCTAGATTTTCCTGTTTTTCCAGCAAACGTAACGCTGACCGCATAACTTCGCTGGCTGAACCATAGCGGCCACTTTCAATCATTCGCTGCACAAAACCGTCAAGCTGTTTTCCCATACTGACTGACGTAATTTTTCTCATATTGAATACCTGTATTAACTATTAATACATCAAGCATACTGCAAGCTGATAAGCCAGGCCATATTTATCTATATGCAAATCCCCAACAGCGAGATGTGTTCGATATGCCGGTAATCCAACAAAACATTTTTGGATAAGGTTAGCTTTTAATGAATTCTTGAAGATTCCTGTTCTGATCTTCCTGAGCCTGTTTCCGACGCAGTCTTTCTGCTGTAGCCGTTGCATTCCGGCGTCGCCGTTCTGCATCCTGGGCTTTGGTATGGCTTTGTTCAACTTCATGTGCAGCTACGGCTAGCTGTCGTTCGGTTTCTGCAATGAGGTTCCTGACTTTGGCCGCTACGTCTTGTTCAAGCTGCCGGGCACGGTCTAAAGCACAGGAGGCTTCCCTTTCCCGGGTTTCTGCGGCCTGGAGTTGTGTCTGCAACCGTTGGTGCGCGACTTTCTCGGCGCTTTCAGCACGACGTTCTGCGGCTTCGGCTTGTTGCCGGTAGTACCTGCGTTGGTTCTCGTGATCTGCATTCTGCGCTGTGCTGAACGCCGGCGCGGAAACCATGAGTGTGAGAACGCCGCCCAGCACTGCTCCGGCCAGCGCAACAGGCCAGAAGTGAATGATGACGGCAAATCCCTGTGCAATCACCCTGATCCGGTCATTTTCGACCAGTATGCCGACGATAAGATCATTCATGCTGGCATAGACGCCAAAGCTGACAACGGAAAGAACGAGCAGGAATGCCAGCCCTGTCATTACACGCCATTTCATCGCAGGTAAGTCTCCGTAATTTCCGGCCGAAAATGCCCCATTTCCTGACTGATGGTGGTCAGTGCGTCCTCCCGGACAAGTCCCTGCCGTTGCAGTTCGCTCATGCGCTCCTGGGCATAGGAGTGGCGCAGGCCATGCGCACCGGCAGACCATCCCAGCACGCGGTTGGCCGCCGCGCTGAAACTGTTTGTCCAGGCTTTGCCAGCACCAATCTCATAGCGGGAAAGGTAATTTATTCCCCGGTCTGTTACCGTCCGGGGTTCAGGGCGGCGCAGGGTTTCCAGCCGTTCTGCCAGATGATGAGGGATCAGAACTTCGCGAACCAGCCCCCCTTTCCCCTGTACGGTGTACAGATGGCCGTCGCGGCCGTTCCATTTGGTTGCTGTTGCCGGCCTCTCGTTAGCCGGGCACTCACGGACGGGGGCCAGTGTGTGCAGTTCGTGTGCCCTGAGTCCGGCCGCATACGCCAGCTCAGTGGCCAGCGCGTTTTTGGCGGTCTGTGTGTGAGCAATCAGCGCCACTTGTGCCGGGGTGTAAGCGCGGCCGGTCAACACCTGGGGACTTTCAGCGCGGATAATCGGAAGGGTCTGGCCGTGGAGTAATGCGCCGGTGACGTGGTGCATCATGGCCTGAATGGCTTGCCGCTCCATGTCCAGTGTCTTCTGTCCGACGGCTTCACCACGGGTTTCCAGATAGTCGATGGCTGTCGCCGGTGTCAGTTTTCGCAGGTCGGAACAGGCGCGGGAGGACTTCACCCATTCAGCCACGCGGGTTAAAGCCTGCTCGTAGTTGCGCACGGTGCCAACGGAGCGTAACGCGCTGCCCTGCATGGCTTTCATGACAGAGGTGGCCTGCCTGGCTGGACTGGCGAATTTAGCCATTGCGCGCCAACCAGCGGGTGACGGTGGAGAGAACAACCCGGATACGTTTTTTCCTGAGCCAGCGTTGCAACTCGGCGGCGCTGGCCCCTTCCCGATGTAGTTGCAACAATTCGCCTGCGTAACGATCGAGGCGGGATTTCCGGTAACGCTGCTTGCGGATAATCCGGGTCTGTTCGCGCAGCACGGCCAGCTCCTTGCCTGCATCAAACTGGGGCATGTGTGTCTCCACGGGTTAGGGGGTGTAAGAACTACTGACCTGAAAAGGTTCAGCGACAATTGAATGTCTATTTGCCCCGGTTTGAACCGGTGTGGTTCAGGCTCGGACTAATCTCGCCTTGTTACCCGTCAGCGTGGGTAAATCGCGGCCGTGACACTGGCTCAGTGGCGTTTGGGCTGTACGCGTCAGAAATCGCCAAATGGGCTGTTGGGTGACAGAAATCTCGGATCGTTGACCTGTATCCGGTGTAGCAGGAGTGCGTCAAAGGGCACCAGACTTATCACAGCTTTCACAATAGCGTAAAAACCGGGCTAATGATAGTTGCGTTTAAAATATTGCGTATAAGTATGAAAAAGCCATAAAACCCCGCTATGCACAGCTTTTTTAATTGTTGGGCATAGCGGGGTTTTATGATGAATACTGACGGGAGGATAAAATAGGGTTTACGACTCATGGAACGCACAAATTTGGCTGCATTAGATGGCCTCAATACGTGACTCATCTACCTGTTGGACGGAATGACGACGTGTTGTCCACGCTTACTGTGGATAACGTTGTGTGCCTGATGAAAAAGCAGGGCATCAAAAGCTGAATGGCGTGAGTTTTGTGTGAATTGGTTGTTTTATAGTCTATTTAATTAAAGGGGGAAGTTTTAACGGTTCTGTTACGCGAGTGAAACAGTATGTAGAATGCCCCTTTTAACGATGTTTTTAATGAGATAGCACTATGGCAACAGAAACTGAAGAAGAGAAAAAACAATTTGAGCGGGAAGCAAAGGCATTGTTAGAAGGTTTCTGGTCAACTTTGTTTTGTTACCGGGCGCCGCGTCCTCTTAAAGTGGGTGTGCTGGAAGACCTTATTTCAGATGCAGAAGCCCGTGGATTGCCTTTTAACAAAGAAATACTGAGAAAAGCTCTCGTGAAGTACACCTGTCGCTATAAGTATCAGGATGCGCTGGCACAAGGCGGGGAGCGTTACGGACTTGATGGAAAAGTCGATGGGATGGTTTCAGATGAACAGCAGGAGAGAGCGAAAGGGCAGATAGCCCGGCGTAATGCCAAGGCGGCTCTCGTAAGAAACGCAAAAAAGTCTTGAATCAGCCATTTCTGGCATTTCTGGACGTTATTCGTTCGCCCCCTGCTCGCGTATTGAGTGGGGATTCTGCCGTTGTCCAACGACTGCCAGTACGTTAACCTGCTTCGCTTGATCGTCTACTTCGTAAAGGACATGCTGTCCTGCCAGACTTATGCGGCGTACATTCTCGCCGTAGCGTTGATCCATTTCGTATAGGCGGGGAAACTCTGCCAGTTTGTCAGTGGAATTCAGGAGGCGATCCGTCACATTTCTGGCATCCCAGAGTGATGAATTTTCGGCGATATAGTCAAAAAGTGCCATAACGTCCTCGATAGCGCCTTGTTTCCATTCAACGTGATACGGCATCTCGTAACTCCTGATAACGGCTTTGCAACTGCTGGCGAAGCTGTCCCGTGGTCATGCCTGGGCGATTGTCGGCGCGGGCGATCGCAACTTTGGCTCTTACCCGTTCTTCGTACTCAGCTTGTGCCAATTCCTCGTTAGCTAACCGTTGCAGAAGTTCTGCGTTTCGGACTGCGTTGTTGCCGGGCATGATCTGGGGCAGATTTTCTGCCAGTTCACGCAGGAAGTTGGCGTTTTCATAGTGAGTTGTGTTGCTCATGGTCATACTCCAAATTTCCGTGTGTGTGGGAATCTCGCTGGGTTTTTCTGTGAGTTGTGTCAAATGACCTGTGCCGATTATACGCCATAAAATTTAATTGATTAAATTAAGGTACTAAAAACAGCTTATCTTATGGTTGCGAGCCGAAATCGCTCAAAATTTTGGTATCACTTGGTAAAATCCAAGTGATACCAGTAAATAGTGATATCTCTTTAGCTGGATAAGGGGGTGATAAGTGCAGAAAGTGACCCTCTATCCAAAGAGGAAATTAATAGTTCGCTATCATGGATTATTTCGAGGTTTGCGTTCTATCAGGCTGCCCATGTTATCGAAATAACGACTGGGCCAAATTTCGGAGGGATGAAGTTCAAGACGGTTAGCAATGATCCATTCCCCTTTTGGCCAAGGCCGAACCAGCGTATTCGCTAATGTGGATGAACTTAATCCGGCCTGACGAGAGATTGCTGATAAGGACGTTCCCTGTTTGCGTAATGCAGCAATGACATCAGCCGGATGCCAGTCTTTTTTTGGTATGCTCATTTTCTATTTTCCTTTTTTAAATGAAAAAAGTCAGAGGAGCAGTACAGGAGTGCTTAATGCTGTCTGAATTGTTACAGCAAAAACATAGACAGGCTCACTGGCAGAAAATCCTGCCAGTGGAACACTCTACAAGGCTGCGACCCCTTGGTTATCAGTTTAGGCCGATAACATTTTTAGATTACTTATTTGGATAAATCAGAATCTGATTTATTGGGTTCTAGGATTTCTTTTACCGCGCCGATATCCAGTTCTTGGCTTAATTTCCGCAATTTTTCGACGATAACATTAATACAGCTATGGATATGCCTGACATTAGTCTCTATATCAGATTGGTTGCAGAGATATTCGGCACATTTAATGAGATCACAGGAATCTCGCGCCAGTGCGTAAGCGTCTGTCTCAGTTTGATAAACGAAGAGTTTAGTCATGCTTAACCTCGGTATTGTGAGGTAAGACGACGGCAGGTACAGAGGAACACCATCGGAAAAGATTCATTTTTGTTTTCTCCTTTTAGTGGTGGCAGTTCAAACAGGGTTCGCAGTACCGGGAGTGTTCTTCCAGCGAGGCCAAAGCCTCCCCTGCCTGAACCACCATAGATAAAGGCGAAAACAGGCACACTGGTATATGTATTTCATACCAGTGAAAACACTCTAGGGCTGCGACCCCCTAACTATCGGATTTTGCCAATAGCGTTATCAGGTTAACGGGATAATTAAAAATATTCAATAATAAAATCAACTGCATGTGCTTTATTGATGATAAATATTTTTTGTATTAATGGTGCGTTAGTGGTGTTGTAAACGGTATTCTAAACGTGGTGCGCGTAGATAATATTTTATGTCCTGTGTTCCAGTTAAAAACGCGCTAAATAAATTGTCATTTTCATATTTCCCGTTTACAGGTGTTTTTAAATCCCTTAAAAGGTATTTTTAGTGATTAAACTTACCTGTTTAACATAATTTATGATGGGTATCTGAATTTATAATTGTATAAAATTTTTTCATTTCAAATATTTTATTTTAATTATTTTTGTAATATTATGATTTTTTTATTAAAAATAATAGGGTATGAAGATGGCGAACATTATTTATCTTAAGATGATGGGAAATAAACAAGGGTTAATCTCTAGCGGGTGTTCTACTGTAGATTCCATTGGAAATAAATTTCAAAAAGGGCATGAGGACGAAATACTGGTTAATGAATTATCCTCTAATTTATCCATGCATCAAAATGTCAATTTTCAACCTATCGACATACGTAAACCTATCGATAAATCATCGCCTTTATTATCACAAGCGTTAACATCAAATGAGATATTAACCTGTGAGTTTTTCTTTTACCGAACGGCGATGAGTGGCGGGCTTGAATTATATTATAAAGTTAAATTAACCGAAGCGTCTTTGGTGAATATCAATTTCTTTTGTCCGAACTCTGTCACCCATAATGATGCCCAACCCGAGGAATCACTCTCCATTAAATTTAAATCCATTACGTGGGAACATGTGACTGCCGGAACCAGCTCTTATAGTATCTGGGATGAGAGGGTATACTAATGTCATCATTAATATTAGAGTCAAAATTTAATTTTTATGCTAATAAATTAATTAAACTTTCTCAATACTCATCCGCGTATTTGTTGGATTATATTGAGTTTAAAAATGGCTACAAATATGAAATAAGCCAGGTTGTTAGGTTGATAAAAAATGATTTTCAGATAGCTCTATACAATTATGAGCAAGGGAGAGGCGGTGAATATTGGGCACAGGCTTCAAAATATGTGGATGAAATACAATTTGAATTTGAATCGGAAGAATATGGTTATGAGCAATTAAGAAAAAAAGATAAACAAGCTTATTTAAATACTCAAGAATATTCAGGTAAAGGGTATGTGTTTTATGGTAAAAAGTCGTTAACCATTGTTGGTGGTGCTATACAGACTTATGTGGGATGGATAACGTTTAATGCAGGTAGAGCGATAAGGAGTAAAGAGCTTAAAACGATGGGGCTTCTAGGGATAACTACAGGGGGTAGCAATTTTACAGAAGGAGTTACCAATATTTTGTATGAAGTTACAGACGGTGTTATTGACCCTGTAAATCCTATTAAGTATATGACAGAAAGAGGTTTTTTAGCATTGGGGGCCGATGAGGGGGTTGGTGAAATAGCCTATGATGTGGTAGATTATGGGGTGAGTTTTTATTTTGGATTGGCTGTTCTTACTAAATTTGATAAAGCCAAACGGATTATACATTTACCTGTAGAAAAAAAGGGGGGAGGATTGGAAAAAGCGTCACTATTAGATAAATTGTTCACTCCAAAAGGGATTAGATTATTTAGATGGGGACTGGCTGATCTTAAAAGGAAAATGGGTGTTAGTAGCAAGCCCATGCTTGCTTATGGTGTTGGTAATCTATCAATTAAAGGGTATTTGCTGTTAGATAAGCATGTTAATGGCGAGAATGAAAATAACTAAAAAAGTAAATAATCCTTGCTTTTAAATATAGAAATAAACTTATTTTTTTATCTAGTGATATTGTAATTGAGAAAAGAAAAGCTACGGATAAATATAAGGAGGAAAAAATATAAAACATAATCAATGGGCTATTTTTAGTTAGAAATATCGTTGACAAATAAAGTAATATTAATATGGAGGTGGGGGCTAGTATTGATTGAATATCCCAGTGGAATAAGTTGGTGATCCATTGGTTATATTTATCTGTTGATTTTATTTGTTGCTCATATGAATCGTTTAGATATTGAATTTCCTGCTCATATGAATCGTTTA
>NZ_NKHR01000044.1:0-3946 GCF_014467285.1 Xenorhabdus sp. PB62.4
TAGTCTTGCCGAATTTGTCCTGACAATGGATATGGAAAGAATGCTTGCCGAGATCGATACCAATAAGGGTGACGTTTTGCATGATGGACTCTCCAGAAAAAATACTCTATAAAGAGTATGGTTCACAGGGTGGGGAAGACCATCTCATTAACTCCCGTAGCCTGCAAGGGAGTGCATACCATGCGGTACATCTGCGCACTTTTGGAAGCAGATATCATTGGACACCTAACCCATCGTCTGGTGATGAAAGTCTCCAGGTTTCGTTGTGCACCGGCTTATCATTCAGGCAGAGCAATAGTCCCTGCCACAATCACAATTTGTTCTATACGATTTTTACCTATGCTTTGATTAATGCACGATAAACGTCCCGAAAACTGCGCGGCGTCACTTGCGTTAAAGCGAAGCGATTACCAAGTGACGCCGCAGGGCGGCCAACGTCCAGAGCACGTCCGGTCTGGCTTTACGACTGATTTGATCCACGAATTACTCAGAGTCACCCGTTATTTCGGGCATTCTCTGATCCTAATCCACTTTATTCGGTTGTTTTTTAACCTGACGCCTGACAACAGGCTGATGCAGTAAAAAGGAAAAATCACACCACGTCACGATTAATGAGGCGTTCATCCTGACTGATATCAGGCGCTGAACGGGGAGTAAACCATCGCCGTGCCTGGCTTGCACGTAGCGAACTCCTGCAAAAACTCAACACAATGCCTCTCTGCTACACATTATCTGACGCACCACGGAACGGTGAACCTGACCGACACGCAGAGAATGTTTTTTAATGATTAAAATTAGTTTGAAAATCACAGGGGAAATGCGGACAGCGAAGCGATCACGAACGAGAATAAACAATAAAGACTGATTTAGCCGTCCGTATTCTCCCCTGAATTTGTGCGCTCATGAGGAGAGTTATAGCCGTTACACTTAGTCGTTCAGTTATTGAGTAAGCTAAAATAATCAGTTAAAGTATTCCCGCCATTAGCACAACCTAATGGTCAAGGTTTAGCAGCCTTGTGCGCTTATACACTGGTAAGATGTTTTACCAGTGTGCCTGCATTCGCCTTTTCTATGGCGATTCAGGTGGGGGAGACTCACGTCTCGCCGGAGTAAGCGCCGGTCTGCTAACCCTGTCTGAATCGCCACCATCAATATTAATTAATGGAAAGGGGTAGCAGGAATGAATAACAACGTTAGAAATGACTGGCATCAGGCCGATATTATC
Organism: Xenorhabdus sp. PB62.4; assembly: GCF_014467285.1. Lineage (NCBI taxonomy): Bacteria > Pseudomonadati > Pseudomonadota > Gammaproteobacteria > Enterobacterales > Morganellaceae > Xenorhabdus > Xenorhabdus sp. PB62.4. Next base: position 1,226 of record NZ_NKHR01000044.1, read on the forward strand.
GCTGCATTACGTAAACGCGGTACAACCTTAGCGGCGGTTTCTCGTGAAGCAGGACTCAGTTCATCAACACTGGCAAATGCTTTCAGCAGGCCGTGGCCGAAAGGCGAATGGATCATTGCTGATTATCTCGGCATCCACCCTTCTGAAATCTGGCCGAGTCGTTATTTCGATAGTTATGGCCGATTGATTGAGCGTAAAGTCCGCAATAAGCCACAGGAATAACCCGCTTTAATTTGTGATCGACTTTGTAAAAATGAATATTTTTTATATCAAGCCCTGAGATTAAAATGGCAACTAAATTTGACCATTTTTCACCCTCACGGCTTTTTTACTTTAAGATAATCAAAAATCACACAATAAGTGATATAAATAAGCAAAATCAGACAGATATAAAAGAAAAAGTAAGCAAAAAAATCCGGGGGCATTAAAAGGGGCATAAAAGGAAAGTGTGGTTATAGACTTTGATTATTCAACAAGTTATAACATTTTTCTATTCCGCCTCCGGCACCAAAATTTTAAAGCTAATTTGTTGAATACTATCAGGTACTTAACAAGTAAGTTAAAATTTAGGGCTGTTAAGAAAAGGTTAAACAATTGGTAGCCTGGTTTGTACGCTCAATGTTTAAAAAAGCCGTAAATTAAAGAATACAGAGTGCCTGCATTTGCAAGCACTCTTTTTTCGTTCAAGGTAATGATTTCAGTAATTGATTCTGATGTCGAGTCAGGTAAAACTTCATGGATACCGGATCAAAATTAACGCTTTTTTGACACCATCATGTTGATACAGGGCAACTCAATCAATCCCCCTCCTCCTCATCCTGATTGATACTCGCCCTGTTTTTTTACGTGACGCTATCCCTATTACACCGATAGATCCAGATATAACGCCAGCTCACTCTCCAGTGTTTTGCCCGCAACTTCCATATCAATATACTCCATTGTCGTCGCCAGACTGCGGTGCCCCAGCAGGCTTCTGACCAGTTGCAGATTACGATCCGGCGCTTTCATCAGCTCTGTGGCCAGCGTATGACGAAAACGGTGAGGAGAAACAGCAAAGCCGCACTCTTTGGACAACCGATTGAAAAAAGAACGAATGTGTTGCTTTTCTTTATCGTAATTGTACTGGTAACGGGTCATCCTGCCGTGATAACGAAAGCCCAGACGGGTTAAGTCAAACAGCGGATCGTCGTCTTTCGCCCCACAGGCTCTCGCCCGTTCAACCAGCTGTGCCAGCCGGGGTCTGAGTTGCCGGATCATCGGTACCCGCCACTCACTGTGGTTTTTGCTGCCTTCGGTACGCAGTTCAATATAATGGCCTTCCAGATTGATATCCCGCAAGCGAAGATGCAGTAACTGGTTCTGGCGCATGCCCGTTAACCGGAACGTATCCAGTACGGTCAGCCAGTACCCTGTCGGGTACAATGCAAGCGCCCGCCCCGTGGAGCCACCTGCGCGCGCTCCTCTGCTTCATATTGCCCCATCAGCAGATAGAGACGGATGATCTGAGATTTGCTCAGAATTTTCTTCTTTTTCTTCTCTTTTTTCACTGCGGTATCGTTGAACGGATTTTCCGTGTGTGGCAGGAGTTTTCGTTCCATGCCGAAATTAAAAATGGCCCGCAGGTGAGACACCTTATTGTTCCAGGTATGGCCGGACTGTTTTTTCTCCACTAACGAATGACGCCGCCAGCGCAGTACATCCCGGTGTGTGATTTGCTCCGGTAATACCGTTACCGGATAAACACCCGTTTCACTTTGCTGTAGCTCCACTCAGAGGACGGGCGTAACATATGCGAGAAAAAATATTCCTCCAGTAACTCATCCCAGCCCATTTTGACTTCGGTTCCGTGCATCATCTTTTTCCTGTTATCAACAACTCATCAAGACGGCCTGCCGATATCGTCAGCAGCCAATAAATCACCAAAAAACAAATAACTATTTGAAATGATTTCATTGTTAATATCATGATGACTGACTCCCTGCGGAAGCAACGCTTTTGGGCTTTTTGCGGGTGTGTTTGGATAATTTCAAATCGATATGATTATCATTTACATTAATTTGCTCTGAAACTTCATCATTTGATTGAAATAATGACAATAACGTCTGTGTATCATCGCAGACAGGCGGTTCAGCTGTAGGTACGGGAGATGGAGAATCCCCATCCGAGTCGGTTGATACGGATACCGCCACCGGCGGCTCAGAAGACACAGCCAGTTTCAGCAACGGGGATTGCACTTGTGTGGCCGCTTCCTGAAGCAGTGAACCCATTAACGGCACTGTAGAGGGATGCCCACCCAGCTGTAAGATCAGACAATGCCATGCCTCCGGCACCAGATACAACCAGCTCACCGCCTCTTCCGGCAGTAAACGGGCAGCCATCATCGCTTCCAGTGGTGCTGGTGAGACTGTCTGGGAGACCCGAAACCGGAAACGGAAGCGACGCTCGGGTGTCCACCATCCCGGCTGCCAGTAATGCCCGTCTTCCAGTTCCCCCTCAAGCTGCCGCAACAACGGCAGGTGGTAAAACAACGCCGCCCAGAACACCACGGCCTGCCATAAGACACTCTGTGCTGCCTGCATTTCTGGTGCCACACTCGGCGGTAACAAATGCCCCTTCGCCAACCGCACGGCACAGGTGGTAAATTGCAGTGTCAGGTCAGTAAATCCGCCACTGCCTGACCACTCCCCCTCTGGGGCGGCGGGTACCTGCTGAACGCTGCCC
>NZ_NKHR01000044.1:4046-9464 GCF_014467285.1 Xenorhabdus sp. PB62.4
CCAGGGGGTAAAAAACTGGTTAAGTGCTTTATCACCCAAATTAAGCTGCATAAACACACTGCCCAGAAAATCACCGGGTTCCTGCGCCAGCCCCAGCACGGTATAGGAAAAGAGTTCTACAATTCGGACAACATCCTCCCGTTCGTACTTGTTGATGGTTTTCAGGTAATACTGCTCCAGCTCCTCGCTGTAACAGTACCTATTATGTATTGCTGCCATCACGCAATTACAAAAATCCTGAAAAACCTGATAACGACGGTGGTAACGTGCCGTCTGGTTAAACAGCGCGATAAATGCTTTTTGGTGATCCGGTTGTGATGACATCACGTGTTTTCCTTGCAAAAAATAACGGGAAAACACGTCCCGAAAAGGGAAAATGTTTCCCCTTTCGGTTGAAGTGAAGATAAAAAATAAATTAATGATGCGTTAAACGAAGGGCTATTACCCAACGGCGATGGCCGGCACGGGCAGGTTCACATCCGGCTTTTCACCGTTGACCAGATAAAGCGCCGGCCGGTTCTCCCGTCCTGACGGCCCGTGACCACTGTCCACATGCTCGCCCTGGTCATAGCAATCGTAGCCTTTGAGCTGGCCTGACAATCCGCTGTACCCGTGGCGGATTTCACAGTCAAAGACCGATGACAGCTCCCCCATCAGCTCGGCCGAAGGCGGTGCCCACGGGGAGTCAAAGCGCACGGTTAAGCTGCTGACATGCCGGCGCTCCCAGCGGACATGGTGACCAAACGGCCATTCAAGGCCGTATTGCTGGTCGTAAAACTGCGCCGTGGCAGCGATGCCTTTCAGCAAGCCACTGTTGCCGTTAATCTCGGTGGCAAGACGGGCCGGCATTATCATCAGCATATCGCAGGGCTGCGCCGACTCCGGATAAACACTCAGTTTATCCCAGCACGCGCCGATATCGATAGTTTCAGACCAACTCACCATGCCAAACCAGTCGGTATACTGGTGGGCCAGAACAGGGGAAATCAGACTACGCGCGGGCTCCGGTACATTGTCCCAGCGCACCAGGCTGAGACAGGACTGGCGGTACAGGTTATCTATCCGTTTAATGTTGTCGCTGCTTAACGGCACATTGTCCTGCAACAACGTCAGCCACTGTTCAAAAGCCAGATTCTGCGCTGTCGGTGCCGCCGTACCACGCACTAACGCCGGGTAAGGGACATAGGTTTGAGGTTTAGTCGGTTTCAGTATCCCCGCACACCCCGCCAGAAACAGCCGCAGGCTTTGCAGCACCGCCTGGCGGTAACGGGGGATTTCTTCACCGCAGACCCATTGTTGCATTACGTCAATACACACCGACTTGCCGGTGATTTCCAGTTGATTGGTGCACCATTCTGCCATGGTTAGGCTCCTCATTGGATTAATAAGCATAAACCGGAGGAACCGCGCCATCAGGGCACCGCTCCCCCGATGGGTGATTGAAAAATGGGTTATTCGGACTGTGACCCGTTGTCCTGACTGAGAAGCGTCCCGGCAATACCGCTGTCGAAAATCACTTGCAATTCATCATGAATACCCAGATACGGTGTACTGCGTGGGATAGTCTGTTCATTCAGCCGGGTTAAATCGTATTTATCCACCAACGCGTTGATGGCTTCAAAGGGCAGGACGCCACTGGCCATCAGTTCAGCCACCGTGTCAGCGTCACACAGGGCCGTATCATTCAGGTTCAGGCCAAAATGACGCTTCAGCAGCGTGCCGGCAATCATCTGCCAGACGGTTAAACGCAAAGGTGCCATCGTGATACCTCATACGTTAAACGCTGCCTGTCGTCCGTGCCGGAGAATATCCTGCACTTCGCGGCATTGTTGATAACGGGGTGAAACTACATGCAGCGACAGTAAATGCGCCTCATGCCACAATACCCGGGCAGCCTGCGTATTCTGCCAGCCCTGCTCAAGCACGGCTGACTGACACAACTGTTGCTGTTGCTTTTCCAGTGACAGGCGCTCCGATGCCAGTGTCACCGGCTGTGCCCAGACAATCTCGTCATAAAACCGGCCACCGAGCACTTTTCTGTCCCGGGCGTCATAAATCATGACGGTCAACGGAAAAAAAATGCCGGCAGATGGCTGGGATGAGGTTTCCGGCTCCGGCCAGTCGCCCAGCAGATGGATAACCTTCAGCCGCTGTACCGCTTCTGTGACCGAAGCCGCTTCGTACACGGTCAGGGTTTCTTCCCGGAGCGACTCCTTCGCTTGTGGGTGTTGCCTCAGGCCGGTGACCTGCACGGTAAAAATGTCCTCATGTAATGCCGGGCCGGTGTCATCCGGTATGGGTAAAAAAATCGGGTTCATCGTGTTTCCTTGAAATAACTCAGATTAAAGAAAACACCCGCCCGATGCCGGGAAGGTGTTTTCGGCTCCCTGGTCAGGCGCTTAAGAAAAGAACAGGGTTAACAGCAACATAGGCTGATAACCTCAATGATGATGATGATTTTGATTTTCGATTAATGACGGGCTGATAAAGTCCTCGTGGAGTCTCAATGTCATGACTGACTCTATCAGGCCGTTTTCCGGATGTTGCTTCGCATATTCCCGCAATTCGCGAAACCGACAGGCATCCGCATTCAGCTCATTCAGCGCGGCGATACGGGCAAGCACGATTGACGTCACCGCCAGCCCGAAGGCATCGGCTGAGAGTGTCACCGTTAACTGCGTGTCCGACAGGTAAACCGGATAGTTTTTCGCTGAGGTTGGCACCATATAGGCCAGCGACTCAGACACCTGGTGGCCTGTCCATTGCTCAGACGGGTAATCCCTGCATAACGTTGAGGCAGTATTGACAATCAGAAACCCCAGAAACAACCGCTCCAGCGATTGTTTGCCGGGAAATGCAGCGGACAGCGCGGGACTGTCCAGCATGATAAGGTCACCTTCTTGCATGATGTTCTCCTGTGAATAAAAAAGACGGAGAACACCCTGCCCGATGGGAAAGGAATTCCCCGTCGGGTGACTGGCATCGTGCCAGGGTAGATTAAATTATCGCCATGCCCCCGCTAAACTTAAAGCCGCCCGGATACACGGGGCCTGGGGATGTTGCAGCGCGTATTCCCGCAAATCACACAACCGTTCAGCGATTTCATCCTGCTTTACCAGTGCCGTCAGATAGCCCAGTACCGTCAGGGTGACCATCAGCCCGAACGTATCCGCTGACACCTCGCCGTTAAAGTCAGTGGTCTCGATTTTGACCCCATACGTGTCAGCACGGGTCGGCACGGCATAGGCAATTTTGTCGGACACTTTCCGGCACTGCCAGGTATCACACCGGTAATCCTCACACAGCGTGACCGCCGCTTTAATGACCGAGTGTTCCAGCAACCTCAATTCCAGTGGGCTATTTCGCGGAAAGACGTCCGCAAAAGGGGACAATTCAGACGCCGGTACAGCATGCACCGTTGTCCTGGTTTCGTTTTGTTGCATGGTGGACTCCTTTAAAATAACGGAGAACACCTTGCCCAACGGGAAAAGTGTTCCCCGTTGGGTGATTGGCTGGGTTGCCAGCGTGGATTAAATAACCTTCATCATCAACAAAGATGATATCTGCTTCCAAAGGTGGGCAGATGTACCACACAGTGTGTACTCCCTTGCAGGCTACGGGAGTGTGGGTGTCGCTGCCCGAAGGTGATCCTCACAAGCGACCGGATCATCAATAAGCCTTATCACGCTAATAAACGGAAGTCATAAGTTCAATACGTAATTCATTTTCCGGGACAGAAAATAATGTCAGAAGCGGGATGGCATTATTTGAATTGATTCGAATGCAATCTACCCGTTCTAATTTTATGGTGTGACCAAATCAGGCAACTTGCTCTAACTCACTTCTGGGCAAAAATAAGTTAGAGATAGATGATGAATGGTTAGCCAAATGTAAGATTCAGTTGTATTGCACCTAGCATAAGGTCAGGTCGTGTATAAATCAGTACACTTTTATTCACCCTCAATATTCCGGTAATACACCTGCCGGATATAGCGCCCGCGCCCATCGCCATGTCCCAAATCCATCGAGACCAGGGCCTGTGCTTCCTGCTCGCTGAAGCCCTGTGCGGTGTAATGTTCACCAGATTGCTGGGCAAAATGGTAGCGCATACTGTGTGGGGCTTTCTCGCCGCTCAGTCCTGCCCTTCTGACAATATACCGATAGCGATCTATGGCCTGGGTGATAGTAGGCTTATCAATCAATTTGCCGCTACGCCCGGCCTGCTCGCGTTCCGCATAAGCAATCGCGTGTTGCAGGGCTTCCCGATCCAGTATGACCGTTTGTCTTGGACGTCCGCCTTTGGTGCCGAACACCACCCGCACAGAGGTATGCCCGTTTTCCAGCGCTTTTTTCCAGGTCGCTAACGATTTATAGGCTTCGATCGCTTCTTTGGTGCGCAGCCCCAGTACATAAGCCAGTTGCATCACCGCTGCCACGCGCCGGTCTTTTTGTTCCACCTGCTGAAAAATTTCCCGGAACGCGGCCGGTGTCAATGCCGTTTTCGTTCCCTTGCGGCTCGTCTCAGCGATACCCAATGCCCGGTTACTCAGGCGGGCATTATCGGGATCAGCCAGCTTGTGCTTTCCCGCCCGCGCTAAAATGGCCCGCAGCACCGACATTTCATTTTGCAATGTCCGGTGATTAATATGGTGAGCTTTTCGTTCAGCGATGTAGCGCTCAATATATTTCACCTTCAGGCTATCCATTTGCCGGAGTTTGATGCCATTGTTTTTTAAATAATCAAGGAAATACCGGGCAATCCGCTCACGATCAGCCACTGTCACAAAACTTCCGCCCGCCTGTCGGGCATGAGTAATAAAGGCTTTTCTGAACTGCTCAACCTTTGAACGTGTCGATCCCTGCGCCATTCTCGCCTCTCCTGCTGCTTTGCTTGTGTTTTATCCATTTTTTGAGTCATTTTTAAAACAATTCCCTGCGTGTCGGTTCAGGTTCACCGTTCCGTGGTGCGTCAGACAATGTGTAGCAGGGCGGGATTGTGTTGAGTTATTGCAGGAGCTCGCGACGTGCTCAGCACAGCGATGACATGCTCCCCGTTCAGGGCCTGATCAGCTCAGGATGAACGCCTCATTATCTTGACGTGATGAATTTCTCCTTCATTTTTACTGCATCAGCCTGCAATCAGGCAATGGGTTGAAAATCCGATTAGACGATCGTTTATCAATCAAACAAAATGGCGGTTAATGGTCTGTTTTGAGTGGTTTCACTGAGTAATGCGGGGTTCAAATCGGCCGTAGAGTCAGGCTCTACGTGCTCTGGACGTTGGCCGCTTTGCGGCGTCACTTGGTAATCGCTGCGCTTTAACACAAGTGACGCCGCGCCGTTTTCGGGACGTTTATCGTGATAAATGCAAAATGCAGGTGAATGTTGTACCGGTTAAAACGGTATCGATTAACGTAA
>NZ_NKHR01000045.1:0-9385 GCF_014467285.1 Xenorhabdus sp. PB62.4
TTGATATCAGAACGCGGGTCATCGATCTTACTGATAAAGTTAAAAATACTCATTATTACGATCGCTATTTTTATGGAATAGCGTGATCTTATCGTTTTAATGAGAGAAAGAGCTATAAGAAGTTATATTCTGGTCTTTATTTAACCTAAATAACCTTACTAAATATATGAGATCTCACCCTGAGATAGAGGTAGTTCGCATTATTAGTGCTAAATCAGATGAAATTAATTCATTAGAACTAAATTTAGAGACAATCAGCGATCATAAAAGTTATATAACCTATCAAATTGCATCAACAAAAGACAGATTAAATAATCTTTTAGATGATAAAAGAAAATATGAAGATCTGAAGAAAATAGCATCTTCCACTGTATTCGAAGATACTCATTTGAATAGTAATGAGTGTCCGACTTGTGGAACATTATACAGCAATAATCTGTTAGATCTTTCAACGCAAGATAATCTGATGACTTATGAGAGTAGCTTAAATTTTATCAAAGATCAGATCAAAGCTTTTGAGTTTGTTTTGCATGACAGCGAAAATCAACTTAAGTACAAAAATTATGAACAGAAAAAAATAGAAGAAATAATAGCTTCTCTGAGGGTTGATATTAATAGGTTAAAGAAAAAAGATAATTCATCTATAGTTTTGCAGGAAGATATATTACGTAGAAAGATAAATCTTGAGAATTCAATTGAAAATATAAGTGGTGCTTATCTGGCTTTGGCTGAGATAAAACTTGAGTTGAATGCTTTGCATTCAAATTATGTTAAACTCCTTTCTAAAAGGAAATCATTTCCTCAAAGCGTTCTTTCCGCTAAAGATCTAGATAAATTACAAGCATTAAACTCTGGCTTGGTATGTAGACTCAGAAAATATAATTTTTCCAGCTTTGATGCAGGCTTAATCAGTATTTCAAAAGAAACATACTTACCTACGAGAGAGGGTTATGATATTGGGTTTGATACTTCGGCTAGTGATGGTATAAGAATTATTTGGGGTTATTTGCTAAGTTTATTTTCTGTAAGTAAAGAACATTCTACAAATCATCCTGGGTTAGTTATTTTTGATGAGCCACGACAGCAGGAGGCAAATAAGGTAAGTTTTTCGGAGTTGCTTAGGGATGCAGCGAAATCGACCCTAAATGGAGGGCAAATAATTTTTGCAACGTCTGAAGAAGAAAGTGTTCTTGTTGAGGCCTTAAAAGGATACCACTATAAAATAGTATCTTTCGATAAAAATGATGGCAAGCTGTTACGAAAGCTGGAAGTGTGACTATGCTGCATTGGTTTGCATACAGTTATAAATAGTACTTGCCTCAGACTCTACCAGCCTAGATGCTGATATTAGCCGCGATTTGACTTGACATTATCTTACTGTAGGACATGATTAAATTTGATGGTCGGCTGTGAGCAAAATAGCCGACTTAACCTAACATATTGCTATGGTGCAAATTTACATTGTGTTTCGGTTATGTATCATGCCGAGTTCTTCTTGTTAACTCTTTTAATTGGTTATTAGATTTTCTAGGTGGCACAGCCAGTTTAACTTTTTTAACAGGTGTAATGTACAACACGTTTGGGTATAAATGAGTTAAAGTAAACTGTCAAAATTAGTCATTTTATGAAATTATCTTTGACAGATTAAATTCTAATTAATCCATAACATAAGTTGTTGACCCTACTCACCACAACCGCTAGTATTCCACTTACACTAATGGTCCATCGCCTGTCAGGATCGCCTTCGGGTGGCGAAATAAAACTCTCGTAGCCTGAAAGAGAGAGCAAGAATTGCGGTACATCTGCACACCTTTGAGAGCAGATATTGTCAAGACACCTAAACCCTCGTCTGGCAATGAAGGTCTCTTAAACTAATAGATAACCCAAAAGGATATCTTTATCTTGTTACCAAAGTGTATTGAGTGTGGGTTCATATACTGGCGTTTCAATGCAACATAAATCCTATTTATCTTCAATGAGCAAAGGGATAGCTTTTGCGCATCCGTACATACTCTTATCTATCTCTGTTTGAATTATTCAACAGACAGTTTTTCTACAGCTAATCCATTAATATGACTACCGTTTAACCTTTAACCTTACGGCGTTTTGCTGTGCCTGATGGCGCTTCAACGTTTGCACGATTTTTGCTGATTGTTTACAGAACTCAAGGCGTCACTTTTTGCAGGTTTACCGCTGAAAGTGACGCCGCAGCAAAAGGACAACACACCTCTGATAGGCTCTGGCCTAGTTAACCACGCAGTGAATCTGACACTGCTTTTTATAGATTGAAAAAGGAGAGATTGACGATATCGAGGCTGGCTTTATGTCGGTGGGGATGACCTGCAAACGCAGGCGGCAGTACTGAGTACTCAACCGATGCCCCGCAATACCTCAACTTGCGTTCACTCTGGCGCACAGATATCGATCAAGGGCAAGGCAGACACTTTTTGTTTTGTCCGAACTGTCGCGCGCCAGAGATTGCATGTTGTCAGGTATAAGTAAGGAAATTGATGAATTGGCTGATTGAAGAATTAAGCATTCGGATCGCTGCCTGTTATGTTGCGTGGGTTTATAGCTGTTAAACTTAGTCGTCCAGTTATTGATTCAGATAAAGCAATCAGTTAAAGTACCCCCGCCATTGGCACAATCCAGTGGTAAGGTTTCGCAGCCTTGTAATGAACTATCCACTGGTAGGAAGTTTCTACCAGTGTGTCTGCTATCGCCTTTTCAATGGCGGTTCAGGTGGGGGAGGCTTCGGCCTCACCGGTTGATAGTTCCCGGTACTGCGAACCCTGTCTGAATCGCCACCATCAATATTAATTAATGGAAGGGGTAGCAGGAATGAATAACAATGTTAAAAATGATTGGCATCAGGCCGATATTATTGCCGCATTACGTAAACGCGGTACAACTTTAGCGGCTGTTTCTCGTGAGTCGGGACTTAGTTCATCTACACTAGCAAACGCATTCAGTAGGCCTTGGCCTAAAGGCGAATGGATCATTGCTGATTATCTTGGCATCCATCCCTCAGAAATCTGGCCAAGTCGTTATTTCGATTCTCATACTGGAGAATTATTAGAAAGGAAAGCCCGCTCTGAGCCACAGGAATAGCCCATTTTAATTTGTGATCTAGTTCGTAAAAATGATAAATGTTTATATGAAGCCTTGAGCGTGAAATGGCAGCCAAATTTGACCATTTCCAAATCTCATGGCTTTTTTGCTTTAACGTAATGATTAAAAAGTTATAAATCTAATTTCCACGTAAAATCTACCAAACTTGATGTAGCAAAATAATGTGGGGGTACAATTGGGGGTATGTGACTTTTTTAATAAAATTAATTCATTAAATATTAATATGTTAACATGCCAGTATTGCGCTCTCCTCAGCGAAAATGTGCTGATCGGAAAACTGCTGCCTGCATGTGGTATTGATATTTCGGCAAAGGGTAAACATGGCGCTTGTCCTGTCTGTAGTGGTACTGATCGTTTCCACTTTATTGATGATCACCATTATGGCAATTGGCATTGCCGCCAGTGTGACGCTCCGAACTATGGTGATGGGCTGGATTTAGTGGTAAGAACCCATCTGATCACAATTTTTGAAGTGGCCAAAATGGTTGCCAATGCTCTGGCCTTGCCGTTGCCTGAACCCAAGCCCACGGGAACGGTACAGATCCACTAGTCGATTTTTGCGGTTATTTTATTGCTCTTGCTTATATGAAAGGCAATAACCTGAATAAATCTGTTTCCGTGACTCGCTTCGGTATGGATATGTCGGGCGCACTGGCAGAATACAGCCAGCAATATTTACGCAAGAAAAGCAAACAAGGCATTCGTAGCAATCTGAGCCTGAATCTTGATACAGCTATCGAATGGATGCCGAAACTGACAAGGAATAGCCTGCCAGAAGAATAATTTTTTTCTGATTCCAGTCAATATTTCAAAGAAATATAAAAAACTATCCATCACTGTTCACCTTTTTCTGGTTGGAGGTGAACGGTTAGGTGAAGAATGGTGATGAGTTTAATTTCAACTCATCATTCTTTAACAATATGAATTTAGATAAAAATATTCAGAGGTGAATAGGGTGAGCAGTTTTATTACTAATTCTTTAATCGGGAGAGGTAGATAAAAATGTTTTCTCTGGCAGGTGTTTTTTCAGCTCTCCGAGTTACCGGGTTAATGTATTAGCCCGGTAACTCGGAGAAGACAAGCGCGCAGCGCGTCAGTGTGCTTTTAAGTTGTTGTATTACGTTAAATTTAAGATGTTTAATCATTTGATTTTGGATTAAAAATGACAACTATCACATTTTTATTGAATAATCCTTGTTCATAGTGGAATGCTTAAAATTTTTTGGTATATCATGATGCTTATAAATTGTTCTATCAGTAAAATTGTATCGGCATAGGGAGAAAGAAGTATGGCTATAGGACATTTTTTGACGGTAGGAGATAAGACAAGCTGTAGAGGAACAATCCTTACAGGAACCAGTAATATTACATTTTATGGACGGCAGGCTGCGGTAGAAGGTTCCCTTGTTACTTGTGGAAACCACTCAGGCAACTTTTCTATCGTAGGTGGCGTGAATTGCTTTTTTGATATGGGAACTAAATTGGCAGGAACTTTGGATAGCCAGAGTACTTGTCCTTGTGGAGCAAATCTTATTCACTCCATTCCTGATAGTTACCAAAATACAGCACTCTCTTCTGGAAAAACAGAACCGCAGGAATTACTTTCAGAAACAAAAAAATGGATTGGTTTTAGCGTCTCTCCTGAAATTGATTATTGCGGCATAAAATGTATTGCCACGCTTGATGATGGCTCAGTCCTTAATGGTGAGTTTAACCAAGAAAATAAAGTCATGTTCACATCAATAACAGGCCATAAGTGTGTAAAACTTGAAATAGAACATTTTGAAAAAGAAAGTTCTCCACAAAGTTTGACAGAAATCTTATTAAATAAAATTATTGGGTGAAATCATGACGTATGAAGTGGTAGAGGGAACATATGCAGGAAAACAAGAACATTCTATTGATGATCCTATTTTAGATAAGGCTGTGGCAGCATTAGAAGGTTCTGCTCTCAAATTTTCGACGGATGCTATAAGTGATGCTAAGGTTAGGCAAAGCTACGCTTCAAATATAAAAAGAGTAACTTCTGAAGTTAAGCAGATGGTGAGTTCGAAAAAAATATCAGTAAAAGAAGCAGCAGAATTTTGCTATGAAATGCGAAACCAAATTATGGCTGAACATAGAAAAATTACTTCAGCACAAGGATTAGCGGTTGCTGAAAGACATAAAAAAACACCTCCTTCTCTTAATGATCTTCTTGATAAGTATTCTCAAAAGAAATTTAGCAATGTATTTTCCAAACTTACTCCAGAACAAAAAAACGCTATTTATTATGAAATAATAGAATCATCATCCAGAGATAATCCTAAATTTACAACAGCTAACAAAAGGTTAAAGATCATAGGAAAAGTAGGCACAATCTTTACGGCAATATTGGCTACACATGAAATATTGAATGCTGAAAATAAACCTAAGGAAGCGGTCAAACAAGGTATACAAATTGGTGGTGGAGTGGCAGGAGGAAGCCTTGCTGGTTTAGCTGTAACACCATTTTGTGGCCCTGGTGCTCCCGTTTGTGCTATTGCTGTAGTGTTATTAGGTAGCATAGCCGGAGGTGTTGCTGGCTCAGTAGTTGCGGATGCTTTAGATGAAGAAATAGAGGAGTTTACTCATTGGGCAATCAACTGACAGATATAGATTTGTGTGAAGCGTTATCTGATATCTTTGTAGATAATGAGGTTGACTATGAATATATAGCTTCTGTAGCAAAACATTTTCCACTTGAGCATGTTGAAATGGTCTTTTTCGAGTGGGTAGCTCCGGTGTGTTATACCAATGGATTAACTCCTGTACCTCCTGTATGGACTTTTTTTGAACGTGAGCAACTTTGGGAGGATATTCAGCTTATTCGGCAAAAAAAGAAAACAGAAAATAAGATAGAAAAAATAAAAATGAATATTAGGCAGTGTTTTTTACGCAGGTATCTTGCGAAGGATTGGCAATGTTTGAAGGACAAGCTAATTGATTAATGTTTTTTATTTTATATTTAAATGATAATATTTTATTAAAGATTAGTATTTGCAATATTTAAATAAATGAGATGATTTATTTTAAAGGTAATAAAATTGACCATCTTAATATAAGATGGCCTTTTAACTAATTATATTTCTCGGTGGATGCATTTAATATTAGATTGGTATCAACGATAATCCATATCCCACTCATTTCCATATAAAAAACCATCATCTTTTTCTTCATATTTTTGTAGAAGGTAATTTATATTATTCCTTTCTTTTTGAGGGCGAAATTTTGCCATTTCGCTTAGTGTATTAAAGCGTATTTTATATTGTGATATTTAATTGTGAAATCTTCTATTAATGAATAAAATTCACAAGATTGAGCGTAAAGACATAAGGCGCCACGCCACCAATCACTTTTTAGATAATGAATTATTTCTATTGATCTATTTTGAATTAATTATAAAGATGCTAAATGTTCTTGATATCTTAAATGACCAAAAGAAAAAGTCTCAGATATATGATCAAAAACTAAAATATTACAAGGAGTGATTAATTCCTCTATCGCAGCTAAGCATGTTTCCATTAAGTAATTAAAACTAGTGTCATTATGCAGAAAATTTACTATATCTTTTTTTATTGCTGAACGGAGATTTCTTTGATGAAAAGCATAACCAATTTTAATCGCTGATTTATATAATATACTTTGAGATAATGTTGTTCTCTTTATATTTTTATATGTATCATAGACACCACAAAAAAGCTCCAGTCGTTTTGTGAATATTTCGCTTTCACTTGAAGGTATATCAATTCCTTTTTCCGCAAGATCACATAATAAAGTTGCAAGTAAAGGTGTTTTAACGATCTCACAAATTTCTTTACCTTTAATACTTTCGATTAGTTGTTGGCTAAGATTCGGTTTTTTCCTTGAACCTTTATTTCTTTTTCTTCTAATAAATAATTTTTTAAATTGATACTGTTTTCAGTAGTGGCTTCTATTTAACGTTGGCGGTTGCTGAATTAGAGCAAGAAGGGGCAAATACCGTTGAACAGCTTCATAATCGTGTTCCCTAGAAATTAAAATATCATAGCCATTATGATCATCATTTAGAATTATTTTCACTCTATTAATGAATCTATTTAAGGGTATGTATATAACCTTTGATGAATTTTCTGAAAGTAATTTTCTTACATACATTTGTAAGGTTGTGGTTTTTCCTGCTCCAGCTCCACCATAAACGGCAATATCATGCTTTTTTTCAAATAACTCAAATGGTGAAATAGACAATCCGTCATTAGATTTTTTTCTTTTTTTTAATATTTTTATATATTTTTTATTATCTTCTGTTTTATTAATTAATATATCTAAAACGTTAATTGTTTTTTGTGTTTCGGTTAAAAATGAAACAATATCTATTCCATTTTTTCTATTTTTTCAAATCTCATGGCTTTTTTGCTTTAACACGATGATTAAACAGTTATGAACCTAATTTCCGAATAAAATCTACCAGATTTGATGTAGCAAAATAATGTGGGGTACTATTGGGAGTATGTGACTTTTTTAATAATATTAACTTATTAAATATTAATATGTTAACATGCCAGTATTGCGCTCTCCTCCATTAAGCCCTAGCGCAAAGTCCCAATCTCACAAAGTCTACTACCGTCTTCCTAAATCTCTACAATTTTCCTATACAATATTGGTGATTTATGAAGCTGACAGACATGGCTATCAAATGAGCCAAACCTCAGGGAAAAGACTGCAATATATTAAAGTGCTTATTTTATGCCTGCATAGCGCAACAATGCTGTCACGCTTACCGCAACCAGAATCACTATAATCAGTGGCATCCTTCGCCAGGCAAGAAACACCGCGACGGTAATACCCAGTATGCGTGCCATGCCAGCAAAATGACCGCTTTCGTAAAAGGTGGCAGTGAGTGCGACAGCGAACAACAACGTGGTTGCGGCATCGGTAAGCAGCGTCCGAGAGTGTTCAGATAAAGGCAGTTTATTACCCAATTTTGCGCCGCTGAGTCGCATCAAATAAGTGCCAATTGACAACACCGCAATGCCAATAATAATCAGAGCATAGTTCGCCATCATTTTTTCCTTGTGTGTAAACCCAATAGTGACACCAGAACTGGTAATCCCACAGGTGCGAAAGGCACGGTTGCAAGTGAAATTGCCGCGCCACTGGAGGCACGAGTGAATGTCGTTTTATTCTCAAATGATGGAATGACCAGTGCCAGTAAAATAGCCGGGAAAACAGCACCCAAGCCAATGGTTTCTGGTGCGGGAAGGAATTTCCCGATTACACAGCCAATAACTACACCGAGCGGCCAGAATACAACAACACCAATACCACATAACCAGTAAGCAGCTTTGCGCTGTTCAGATGTCGGTTGTGACATACCGAAAACCACACTTTCATCATTCATAATGTGGCATCCCAGAAAACTTGCCATACGTTTTCCAACTAAGTCTCGCACGGCGATGCCAAAGGGAAAATGACGTGCATTCACCAACAAGCCCGCCATCGCTGCTGCAAGTGGGTTATTGGAACCGCAGAGTAACAAAACACAGGTAATTCGGCGTGGTGAAGGCACTAAAGTGGTGGCGGAACAGGCGAACTATCAGGCGATTTTATTGGCGATCTGTCCACCAGGTGCGCGTCGTGATATTTATCTGTTGATGACGCAGCCAGGGGCAGATCGCGTTTCTCATCCACATCCACCCGGTTCAGTGGAGCATATTATTATCACTCATGGGCGTGCGTTGGTAGGGCTAACGGAAGCACCAGAAGAATTAAGTGAAGGTGATTATATCTGCTATCCGGCGGACTTAGAGCATGTTTTCAAAGCGCTGGAGCCAGATACTCAAGCGATTTTGGTGGCTGAGCAGAATTAAGTCGGTGACTTTTCATCTTTAGTGGCGGGTACTTGTACGTGAATAGAGACAAGCCTGCCACTAGGGATGTCGATCAAATCACCATTAGCGTAACCTCCTCGTACTTTTCTGGCAGGTATCTTATATTTCTTGCATAACGTAGCGTTAAATATCACGGAACAATTTAATACAGGTTCTGACTTAGATTAAATTGGGGGAGTGAGGATAATCAACAAATCAGTAAACAAAAAAATGACTGATGTAACTGGCACAATAGTTCTATACGCACTTAACTTGAAGATGCAGGTCTTAGAATCTGAAAGTTATCAGTCAGTCGGGTAGTCAACTCTTTCGCTTTTTCTGGCAAGGTAATATGAAAAAAGCGGCGAAGTGCTTCACGGAACGTT
>NZ_NKHR01000046.1:0-9213 GCF_014467285.1 Xenorhabdus sp. PB62.4
TTACATCTCTGTGTTTTTACTCGGCCGTCGTCATACTGGAATTCTTATCACTGCCGACGAAATTCGTCGTCAGTCATAGCACATATTTTTGTACCAAGAACACCAAATTCATTTTCATGAATAACTATAGTTTTATTTCTCTTTATATATAAATTAAACAAGCGGTGTTGTCTCAGTTGTCTCGGTTGTCTCAATTTAATTAACTTGTTGTTTTATAATGATTAATATCTAAAAATTGAGACAACTTAGCCTATTTTATGTTGTCTCAATTTCATCTTCCATCACATAAATAAACTCTATTTGTTTGATAAATAAGGGTTTAATCTTAATTTTGTGTTGTCTCAGTGAATTGCTTTAGCGTGTGCATTACCCGAACTCTTCCAGAACAAGCGGATAAAAGAAATCGTCGAGGGTGAAAAAGTTTACTATCAGGACAGTTAACCCTGTGACATCCCCGCAGGCACCCGCTTAGATGTCCGTGTCCAGATGCCGGAAGATTCGGTGTGGAATGTGAGGCAGAAAGCGGCAGAGGTGGGTGAGTAATCAGTTGATATAAAAGCCCTCGCTGGAGGGCTTGAGATTTACATGTGAGGGAAAATCCAGCTCAATCTTCTCCATGAGAAGAGAAAAGTTACAATTGAAATAAGGAGGAAAAAAAATCCAACTAAAACAAATAAAAAGTCCCATGAGATACCAGTGTTACTATTAGGAAGAAACATGGATATCAACGTAAACAAGCAAGCAGTTATCAAAGTAATTCCTGTGCTTAGCAGGCCATCAATTAACTCACTAAAGCAGTTGTTTTTTTTAAGTGCATCTACGATGCCATTTTGATGAGATGAACTACCCAGCACAGATATTGAGGCCAAAACAAAACCAAATAAAATTCCTGAGATAGTTGATATAACCCCTGCAACAGACACGAGAGTTGTATGATCCATTGTTTTAAGTAATGTGACACCTAAACATGTAAGGATGGTGACAATAATGGTCTTAATGATAAACACTCTCATTGTCCCTCCGGGATTTTGATCTTAACCTGATATGTCATACTGAGCTAAGTAATCAGAATTTTCAACTTTAGCTTGAATCATAGCTATTTTAACATCAGTGTCATTTGGATATCCATCACCTTGTAATTTAACTGATTTTGTATGTATAAGAACTTGATCTAATAAACTTGTTTTACGCTTATTACCTTTTTTTATTACATTTGCTTTTTCTATTTCAACACCACCGTTTTTCGGTGTAAATAACTCAAGCAGTTCTTTTAGGCTGAGTTTTACATCCTCTGATAACCACTCAAAACTAGAATTTTTAACTGGCGACTGCCCTCTAAGAGTTATATCAAGGTGAGATAAACCCGCACCAGCCAGCATATCTGCTAATTGAGAAGATAGCTGTCCCTGTAGGTTATAGTTTGCTCTATTGAAGTCTCGTGGGGCTGCTATGGTTAATTCACAACTACGTAAGATAGTTCCTGTTTCAAGAAGCTCTTTTATGCTTTGCTGTTTCCATATTGCTGCAAATGTAACCAGAGTTTTACCCTTCATGGTATTAAATAATGCATAAGATAAGTCTGATGCTTTTGGTCCTAAGTGGTTCTGGGATAGCAACAATAAGTCACTCTTTGGATAATATATAAAGTAACTTCTTTCAACTAACTGCCTAGTAGGAGAAAGGGGGATTTTTTCTTCGTTCCATTCATTATCAGCTATATATGCCAAATGAGAACTATTTCTAAACATAGACATAAATCCATAATAGAAATTGTCTTCAATGTCCTTTTCTAAAAAAGTAATCTTTACTTTCTTATCATGACTGTCAATGGCTTTGTAGTTTAAACTTCTAGATACACACTCATCATATAATTTTTTAAAGGCAGATATAGTTAGTGATTCTTTATCTTTTTTTGAACCATCACTACTGGTATAAAACCCAATTCTCAATAACTTTGTTCTTTGGGAATCTGCTGCTTTAGACATACCTTGCCTTATAATCAAAAGTGTGG
The DNA here is from genome assembly GCF_014467285.1 of Xenorhabdus sp. PB62.4. Lineage (NCBI taxonomy): Bacteria > Pseudomonadati > Pseudomonadota > Gammaproteobacteria > Enterobacterales > Morganellaceae > Xenorhabdus > Xenorhabdus sp. PB62.4. Next base: position 2,012 of record NZ_NKHR01000046.1, read on the forward strand.
ATTACGGCTAAAACAAATTGAGGCCCCGCTATTGAAAGCGATCTACTGTATGACTATACGCCGAATTCATCATCAGCCACCCACCCCAAAATGTATGATCTATTATCCTAATTAACTTCCCCTAATATGTGATCGGAACTTTCCTAATCTGTGAAGTGAAAAGAAAGCTAATTTGTAGGAATGTGATAAAAAATATATTTCAATTTAAAACTGTATTTTATGGTTATTATTGATGAAGTTGGCATAATAAACCCGCAGGAAGTCGCGGGTTGAGTAATTTCGCTATCTATCTATTTCTTCAAGGTCATCTAAAATATCTGGAGATTCCACTAAGATATCAACCAAAAATTCACCTGAATTGTTACCATATTGACCCAGAGCATCGTCAAATAATAATATTAGTTCCCCATCCACGGGAACCCTTCTACGTAATACACCATTTCCTATTTTGTAAGTTTTGTTGGAGATTTTTACAAGTAAAGATAAAGTGGGTTCTGCAGGTTGGTAAATTGGCATAGTTCCTTCTGGTGCCGCGTATTCATGGTTAGTAGCGCTACCATATTTTACCCACCCCCTAGCAACGACAGATATCACATCACCTGCTTTAAGCAAAAGCCCTGTGGTTTGGCCTTGTTCAAGGTTAGCTGGGACAGATCCAGACCAGTTACTCAACATAATATTACCTCCAAATTATATTTCAGTGGTTTTTATCCATGAAGGCGGTGGGATACTTCTCCGCCAGTGAACATCAATAAAAGGGTTCATCAATACTGGAGAGTATGGCTTGATTACTATTTGATAGGTTGCATGTTTTGTTGGCAGGATGACATAAAATGACAGGTGGGGAATTAATAGAATTTATCAGATGCCTGATAAGACTTAGTATGCTAAATGCGTGATTCACCGTCTTTGTAACCCTTGACTTCCCTAATCTCTGTCTTTGTGACAGAAATAAGCAAAATCAGCAAGTTACAATAAATATTTTATAACCCATTGATTTAATTGAATTCCTGCTCCATGCTGGAAATGAGTAAAATCAAGGAGTTAAAAGGGGATAATTCCCCCATTTATCTAAGTGATTGATTTTACTTATTTCTGGCACAGAACCAGATATTAGGGAAATCACAGGGCTGTGAAGATGGAAGATCCTAATTTTAATGCGGCAAAAAAGCAATCCATCACCAGCTTTCACCATACAACCATTTAAAATCACGTCCATCTGTGGTTTGCTTTACAACCTGTCCGTTTAAAAACACTATACAATGATAATGGTAGTTATCATTACTTTTAACTATTTTAAATTTCTGGCGTAAAACCTTTCCAACATAATCCCTTCCTTTTTTATTATGAACACTAAAAATAGCTCCATTTCTACATGTTGAAGCAATACGTCCTGAATATGCCCTCACAAAAATACTGGGTAAAAAAGTTGATAACTGTGATGCAAAAGAAGTTGACCAAAGATGCTGTAGGGGATCACTGGGCTTTGTTCTTTCCCATTGTCTATATCCTTCAGAACTCGGATTTGCTGAATAGCAAGAAACAAGACGGACATTGTACAAATCTGGAATACTCGTCCACTTATTAATAAGCTCAGCGAGTTGGCTCGGATTATAGCGTTGATCATTTATACGGATAGTTCCGGGCATTCTCACGCTCCCCCCATGGCAGGCTATCGTCAATCGATTTTTTCCTTGTACCTTCCTGTGTGGCTCTTCGAATACATAAGAGTTTGGACATACACTGATTAGTCTCATATTGATACCTCCTCTTCCTCAGGAGTTTCTTTAAGTACTAATGTAAACCCTACTCTCCCTACGCTGCTGTGTAAACCTTATCCTAACTTGAATCCCCCACCTCCTCCTGCCTCACATTCCACACCGAATCTTCCGGCATCTGGACACGGACGTCTAAGCGGGTGCCTGCGGGCAAGTCACACGGCTCATCATCGGTGTAATACGTTTGCTCATCCACGGACTTGAGGCGCCGGTTCTGTAGTCTCGCGGGCATATGGGTATTCTGTCGGTGGGTTACTTTGATGTCGATAGCCCCGTCCGGCAAGACTTTATCCTCCACATACACCAGTTCATTACCGTTGCTGTCGCGGGGCACGCTGAGTCCCCCATGCACACCCCATGCCCCATCAGCGTTATAGCCCAGTACACCTGTGACCTGATAATGACCAATGCCGAGTTTAGAGACCGTGGCACCTTCGGATTCGTCGTTGGTGGTGAATTTGCCATCGGGGTGGATTTGGATGATGGGGGAACCCTGCTTAATAAATCCATTGTTATCACGCCAACAGTTTCCCCCCAATGCCAGCACGTCACCGTTTACGCCTTTTGTAAAACGATAAGTTGAATGGGTATGGAAATCTGTTTGCATGATAATGTAACTGAACTCCCCCTGTGTGCCGAAGTTAGTTTTCAGTCCCGTTCCTGTGTGTTGGGCTAAAAAATTAGTCCATCCCCCACCGTTTACCGTTACAGTGTCAGTAAATTGAACAGCACGATTTTGATATGCAACATTACTCAACCCAACATTCCTCACAAACGCCTGTTTATCAGGAATATCCGCCCCGTTCTGGTTCTTGTCCAGCATCGCCGCCTGCAATGCCCGTATCGATTGCAGTGACACAGTCTGACCATTCGGCAATGTCACCGCCACCGTGCCATTCTGTGACATCCATTTATCCATGTTCTGGAGGAAAATGGTGATATAGCTGTTAATCGCCAAAATATGCCTGACCCCATCGGAGACGGAATCGGGGACCGTGGTCTGAATCTGGTATTTCACGTTATTGAGGGTAACAGGAACTGTATCAGCCAGTACCAGTTCGGTGTCTGAATTCACCGCCTGAATCATATGCAGTAAGTTACCGTTACCGGACTGGATTAAAATAAACTGGGCGGGTGCGACCCCGTTGATATTGTCTTTAAACCGCGTGCCCGTGCCGCGGATCATAGCCGAGCCGGACACAGTGCTAATTGTGCCTTGTGAATAGGACATGATTGGGTTCCTGAAAATTAGAAGTAGTCGTCGAAGTTAATCGCGTAGATACCGTTTCCAATTCGATTGAAGCCAGAGAATTGTATGCCGATCTCGGCTTCACTATCCATGAAATCGACGCGCCGCGCACGATTGCCGCTAACGGAAACCGTCAAAAAGCGCGTGAAATTATTGCCGTACTTCACTGACTGACAGTGTGTCATTTATCTAAAATAAAAAAGCACACAATAGGCGATGACGGGCTTATTGTGTGCTCTAAGGTTATCGCATGAAATCATACCATATTCAGGCTTTATTGCCCCGCCTTATCCATGATTTTCACTTTAAAGAGCAGAACGGCTACTTGCGTCAGGGTGTATGCCCTCACTGCAAGAAAAAAGAGTTATTTACATCCATTGAAATGCCGTTTGTCCTGCGTTGTGGCCGTGAAAATAAATGCGGGGCTGAGGTGATTGTCAAGGAATGCTACCCTGATATTTTTGATGACTGGTCAGCTCACTATCCTAAAACACCGCAAGCCCCTCATGCCGCGGCGGATGCGTATTTACAACATGCCAGAGGGTTGGATATTGAGCCGTTAAAAGGGCTTTATACCGAGGCCAGTTATCATGCCAACGGACTGGGAGCCGCCACGGTTAAATTTCCATTACCGGAAGGCGCTTATTGGGAACGCATTATTGACAGGCCGTCACGGTTTGATCGCAAAGCGAACTTTTTCGGCCCATATAAAGGGCACTGGTGGTCACTGCCACAACAGGATTTAACTCAGGCCAAAGAAATCTGGCTGACGGAAGGTATTTTCGATGCGTTAAGCCTCATTCAGAATGGTATTCCTGCGGTCTCGCTGATGACTTGCCATAGCGTAATAACTCCTGATAATAAATCGATTAATGACCGATATTGGCCCGGTGTTTTTCAAGCAGATCCTGACCGTTTACCCGCCAGACCAGATTGAGCATATCGACTTCATGCAGCTCTTCATTGTTCAGCGTGATCTTGCAGTAGGTATTTTTCAGCGTGTACTTATGCTGGGTATTTTCCCCGGCTTTGGCGTTGCCCCAGTCCACCTCGGTAAAGCGCCCACGGGTCTGAATTTCACAGGCGACCGTTTCCCCGGTGGCATCGTCATAGTACGACCCGGCAAAACGCAATTGCAGGCTGTCAATCCGGCCGCCCCACGTTTTGAGCAGGCTGGCTTCCAGTCCGCCCATGGTGACTTCCATATCCAGCGCACCGCTATCCATGCCCATCAGAACAGCTACGGAACCGGGCATTCCGGCGCCCTGATAATCTTCGGTCTTGAGGGTTAACTTGGGCGTCGTCACTTCCTCAACCTGTCCCAGATACGTCTGACCATCAATAAAGACGTCAAACATAAAGAGTTTTTTCGGCATCCCCATGCGAATTTCCCCTTAACCTAACTGATTGAAAACAGCAAAATATTCATCGGTAAACGTCTGCACCAGTTGCAGGTTTTCCAGCGGGGGGACAGGCGTGTATTTATAGTGGATCGTCGCCGTCCCATCGCGCAGCATTTCTTTCGGGTTGTCGGTCGGATCAAACCAACATTCAAACCCCAGCAAACGCCCCTCAGTGACCAGTTGTGCGCCTTTACGGTTGATACCATCCACCACGTCTTTTACCAGTGACGGCAACAGGGGTTTATCGACATAGGCGAAATGCGCTTCAGCGATCATGTCGGCCAGTATCTGCGCGGTGCGGGTGTACACTTCGAAGAAGTAGATCTGGGCATCACAGGTACGGTTGCCCCAGAACCGGAAGCCATCACGTTTAATCAACGTGGTGACCCCTTTACTGTTCAGGTCGTCCGCGTCAGTATCCGTGCCCTGTAATGTCCAGTAGATATCGGCGGAAATCCCCAGCACACCATTAATCGGCACGTTAGACAGCGACTTATGCCAGCCCTGTTCAGCATCAATGCGGGCACGTAAACCCAGTGCAAATGCGGTTGCCGGTACGGTTTCATTCTGCCCTGACTGGCTGTTATAGGTGATGAAGTCTGGGTAAATCATCATAATTTCACGTTGACTGAAATTTTTGCGGTATGTCTTCACCTCGGCCAGCGTCTTGCAGTTATGGGCGCTGATATAAGCGAATGCCCGCAATTTTTCGGCAAAAATCGCCAGTTGCAGGGCAACAGGTTGTGTGTCCAGTTGGGGGACAGCCAGTAAACGCGGGTGTTCGCCGGTGTTGATTTCTGCGGCCAGCAAGGCATATAAACCAGTGTAGCGTCCCGTTGCACTGAGTCCGCCAATAACCAACTGATCCTGTGTTTTCTTCTCACCATTCCCTTTCTGGTTGGCGGCATCAGCAACGCGGATCACAATCACTTTCGGGCTGCACTGGTCAGAAATGGCTTTCAGTGTGGTGTATAACGTGCCGGTTTTACCGGCCTTGCCGATGACACTGTTGATACGGGTGACCAAGATCGGCATATCCAGCGGGAACGTCTCGGCGTCGGCATCATCTGCCGTACAGATGACCGCAATCACGGCGGTATTAATATCGCGTATCAGCGTGCTGAGTTCGGTGGTTTCCCTGACCGATACGCCATGATGAAATGACATAACCTTGTTGCCTCATCAGATTGTCGATAACGCTATGTTGCGGTCTTTTGACAGGCAAATCACGCGGGGCGGCTTCTCGCGGAGCGCTGACACCGGACAGGCATTGTTCGCGCGCCCGCACGGGGCAATCATGAGATAACTTCGCAACGGACGAGACCCCCATGAACCCGATTGATATTCTGACCAGCACGGATTACGTAAAACAACCGGCTTTTGACCTGCGCATTGGCGGACGGCAAATGACTGCCCTGAATGATCGCCTGCTGTCCCTGTCACTGACCGATAACCGGGGCTTTGAGGCCGACACACTGGAGCTGGCGATCGATGATGCGGACGGCAAAATTGAGTTACCACCGCGTGGGGCAGAAATAGCGGTCAGGCTGGGCTGGCAGGGGGAATCCCTGATTAACAAGGGGTTGTTTGTGGTGGATGAAATCAGCCACAGTGGGCCACCTGACCGACTGGAAATCACCGCCCGCAGCGCAGATTTTCGGGAAGAGTTCAACATCAAACGGGAGTATAGCTGGCATGATGTCACCATTGGCGATGTGGTGATCGTGACAGTGGTGACCGGCATAGCTTCCGGGTGGCTGATCGTGCGGCTTATACCGGAGTTAAAGCCTGCTGGCTGGATCTGAATTTTGGTAAACAACCCGCTACCACCCTGAAACGTAAGCGCCAGCAAAGCAAAGAAAAAAAAGCCCGGTCGAGCCGCCGTGAAGGGGAATATCTGGAAGGAGCAGACGGAAACGTCTACGTGATGCGCCAGACGTTCAAGACCGAGCAGGCCGCGCGGCGCGCGGCGGCGTCAAAGTGGTCGCGTCTGCAACGCGGGGCGGCGGAGTTTGCTATCACCCTGGCACGGGGCAGGGCAGAACTGTATCCCGATCTGACAGCGGCTGTGGTGGGGTTTAAGGCCACCATTGACAGCCACCAATGGACACTATCGCGGGTAGTTCATGTCATCAATGAAAATGGCTTTACCACTCAGCTAGAGCTGGAATTAAAAATTAAGGAGACGGACATGGCAGAAAGCGACCAATAATCATAAACAATGCGGTATAATCGCGGCAGGCACACCCCCAATGATGGCTGTCTCTTGATCACATCTATAGCTCAAGAGACTGTGCAAGCAAGTAACCCTCAAGGATGGTTTGTAATATGAACCATCCTTCCCATAGTCTTTCCCATCCTACTCGACCATTACGTTTTGAATCGTACCAACCCGCAAGCTTTCCGAGGTTAATATAGGCCCAGTAGAGGCTTGGGGCTTTCTTCGGTGGCTTCGATTTATTTTGCTTTGACCACAGTAAGTTCCACGCTAGCGGACTCAGGATCATTTCACAGCTCTGCTTTTCTGCTTCCTCTTTATTGAGCCCCAGGTAACGCAATTGATGAAGCTTTTCGGCACTTTCTTCTATGCAGCGGCTTTGCATAGAGCGGACGACAAAACGCTGATGATTTGAGACCTTGTAGGCCAGATACTCAATAATATCCGCTTCTCGGTCACAGACAGAGATAACTTTCCGCATGTCAGCACCGAGGCGGGTTTCCATTGCGCGTGAAGCCCGTTCCCATTTATAGCTTTCTTTGTCTTTGTAAGCT
>NZ_NKHR01000047.1:0-3081 GCF_014467285.1 Xenorhabdus sp. PB62.4
CGTTCGCATAAAAGAGGGATGGTGCTATCTGGCTGTGGTCACGGATTTATTTTCCCGCCGGGTGGTGGGGACGGCCATTGGTTCTTCGCCTGATGCTGAGCTGGTCTGCCGGGCACTGAACAATGCACTGGAAACGCGCCATCGTGAAGGAAGACTGGTTTTTCACTCAGATCAAGGAAGTCAGTACAAAAGTAAAAAGTTTCGTCGCTTACTCTGGAAAAATAAAATGATCCAAAGCATGAGCCGTCGAGGCAACTGTTATGATAACTCCCCTATGGAACGAATATTCCGGAGTTTGAAAAGTGAATGGATCCCGCCAGAAGGCTATCTGGATATTCATGAGGCAATGAGGGATATCACCGACTATTTGGGCGGGTATTACAACGACATCCGTCCTCATAGCTTTAATGGGGGAATTTCTCCGGCTGAATACGAACGACAGTGGGAAGCGGCTAGAAATGTGTCCGAAAGTTCTTGACCACTACAATTCAGCAAGGAAAGGCACTGTTTGGGCAGGGGAAACAAGCCACCCTGCTGGTTCAGCAGGCAACCGGGACACTCGTTGGGCACGGACAAGAGTTGGCAAAGAAAGCCGCCAGCGGTCACAGCGCCGCCACCAAAGCCCTGCAAATGCTGAGTGATGGCAAAACGCCCAGCGGCCTGCAATTTACGCTGACCGCGGGCGGATTACCGCCGCAGACCTTTGTCGTTACCGATTTTACCCTAAATGAACACTTTTCCCAGCCGTTCACGCTGGAAGTAGGGCTGGCGAGTGCCGACCCGGCCATCGACTTTCCGGCGGTACTCGATCGCACCGCCACCCTGACGATCACTCAGGATGGGGTAGAAAGCCGCAGTATCACCGGTATGGTCGCCAGCTTTGAACAGGGGAATACAGGGTTGCACCAGACCACCTACCAGATGAGTATTCGCCCTGACCTGTGGCGCACCACTCTGCGGCAAAACTCGCGCATCTTCCAGCAACGGAACATTGCCGCCATTATCACCACGATTTTGAAAGAGCACGGTATCCGTGACGTCGTCTTCAGCCTGCGCCATGCCCACCCGGAACGGGAATTCTGTGTGCAATATCAGGAAAGTGACTTTGCTTTCCTGCAACGGCTGACCGCAGAAGAAGGCATTTTCTACTTTTTTGAATGCGGCAACGGGCGCAATACGCTGGTGTTTGCCGATGACGCCGGCTCTGTCCCGCCGGGCATTGTCCTGCCTTACCAGCCGGGTGACACCAGTACGCTGGGAGAACCCGCCGTAAGTAACCTGACACACCGGGCACAGGTCCGCCCGGCACAGGTGCAACTCAAAGACTACACCTTCAAAAATCCCGCGTGGCCGGCCGAATTCAGCCAGCAGATGAAGGAAGACACACTCCAGCAGTTGTATTACGAACATTACGACTACCCGGGCCGTTTTAAGGATGAGGCACACGGTAAGGATTTCACCCGTTACCGGCTGGAGGGGCTTCGCAACAATGCCGTGACCGGGCAAGGCAGCGGTCACGCGATTGCCATCCAACCGGGGCGATTATTCACCCTGTACAACCACCCGCGTGAAGATCTGAACCAGTCCTGGCAGGTGGTGGGCGCCAGTCATTCCGGCAGCCAGCCCCAGGCTCTCGAAACCGCCAACAGCGGCACAGGCACCACCCTGAACAGCCAGTTCCACTTTATCCGCCATAACCAGCACTGGCGTCCGGCTCCGCTGCCGAAACCCGTGATTGACGGCCCGCAGATCGCTAAAGTGGTTGGCCCGGCCGGGGAAGAAATCTTCTGTGACCAGTATGGGCGTATCCGTCTCCAGTTCCCGTGGGATCGCTACGGCAAGAGCGATGACCAGAGTTCGTGCTGGATACGGGTCACCCAGCCGTGGGCGGGTCAGGGCTGGGGTATGTTAGCCATCCCGCGTATCGGGCAGGAAGTGGTGGTGGATTTTCTGCATGGCGACCCGGATCAACCCATCGTTACCGGGCGTACCTACCACGCCAGCAACATCCCGCCGGGCGGGCTGCCGGGCAGCAAAACCCAGATGGCTTTCCGCTCCAAAACCCACAAAGGCGAAGGGTATAACGAGCTGCTGTTTGAGGATGCGAAAGGCAGCGAAAGGCTGTCGCTGCATGCGCAGAAGGATATGCAGACTACGGTAAAAAATGACCAGAGCCTGGTCGTAGAAGCCGGTAACCGAAGCCTGCTCATTCAGACGGGGGATGAACATAAAACCGTGCAGCAAGGCAACCTGACCGAGAACATCTGCCAGAAACGCAGTACACAAGCCAATGTGGTGCAGGTGAAAGCCACCGCAGGTAAAGCCGGACCGGGAACTCAATTGTATGAAGCCCAGGATGATATCACGCTGAAAGTGGGCAGCGGCACCATTCAAATGACGAAAGCCAACATTAAAATTTCGTTTGGAGGCGCCAGTATTGAGCTGAACGACAGCGGGGTCACCGTATTAGGCGGCCAGGTTAACATCAACAAATAACGCGTATTGATTTTTAAATTGCGGCAAGCAAGAAGGAACTTCCATGAACAATCAACTTGATCTCGCGCCTTTCCACTTTAATCAAGGCGCTATTATGCTGCCCGCCAGCTGGCAGGATGCCAGTATTCTGGTGTTGAACAGCACCGATGAAAAAAATGGCACCAGTTTCACCATCTCCCGTGACAATTTGCCATGGGGGCTGGCATTCAGCCAGTTTGCCGAGCGGGAAATGACGGCGATTGGCAAGCAACTGAAAGATTATGAAGCGATAGCCCATGAATCCGGTGAACTAAACGGTTTTGAGACCGAGACCTTTGAATTTCGCTGGCGTGCCCCAAGTGGCCCGGTACATCAATTAATGAGACTGCTTAACACCCCCGAGCACGTGCTGATTTTCACCGGTACCTGTCAGGGAGAAATGACGGTGGCTCAGCGGGAACAAATGCAGACCATGATGGCAACGTTCCGGTTGCGTGATGAGCCGAAGGATAACGCCTGACAGGGAGGTGTGATATGAGTGTTTCACAGAATGTGATTATGGGCGCAGCAGCGGCAGGGCGGCCCTCTCCGCCACCTGCCACACAC
>NZ_NKHR01000047.1:3181-6289 GCF_014467285.1 Xenorhabdus sp. PB62.4
AGCGTGCCCCTGAAAGGCAGCTGGCATACCACCCGTGACCAGCTTCAGCAACTGGCGGACAAAATCCTGTTGCAGGAGCGTACCCGTGGCAGCTTCACGCTTTCCTACCTGAAAACCGCTGTCTATGACCTCCAGCGCAGCCACGGCAGTGACGTCCCGCTGGAGGAGCTGCTGCGTCAGTTGAGTGTCTACGCGGCGAAAGGGGACAGCGCCCCGCCGGTGTTGCTGAAAGGCATTGATGAGCGCTTTAACGCCCTGCTCGGCCGCTATGACCGGCTGCGTCAGGCGACAGAACAGCGGGAACGCCAGACCGAAAACGATACCGAAAACAATACCAAACGTCATAAGCAAGCCGTCACCACTGACGGCGGGCATTAATCAGGGAGACAGCGTATGTCGATGAAAAAGCGCATTGCGAAACTTCAAAAAGGGCAGGCACTTGTCCGGCAGGGACAGCAGGCCGCCCAAATGGTGCCACAGGTGGCGGGGATGTTGGGGGGCTTAAGTGGCGGCAGTGCGGGCGGGGGCATGGCAGGCCGCCCCGGCGGATTTGTCAGCGGCGTTCAAGGGGCGGCCGGCGGTCAGGGCTTGGCGGCCCGTGCCGCCAGCGGCCAGCACGCAGCAACCCAGGTCCTGCAAAAAGCCAGCGCCATGTTGGGTGGCGGGGGCAGCGCCCCCAGCGGACTGCAATTTACCCTGACGGCGGGGGGCTTGCCGCCGCAGACCTTTGTCGTCACCGGCTTCGACCTGACGGAAGGTTTTTCCCGGCCGTTCAGCCTGAATGTCGGGCTGGCGAGTGCCGACCCGGCCATTGACTTTCCGGCCGTCCTTGACCGCGCTGCAACCCTGACCATCTTGCAGGAAGGCGTTGAACAGCGCAGCATCACCGGAATGGTGGCCCGCTTTGAGCAGGGTAACACCGGGTTGCACCAGACCACTTACCAGATGACCCTCCGCCCTGACCTGTGGCGCACCACCCTGCGCCAGAACTCGCGCATCTTCCAGCAGCAGGACATTGCCACCATCGTCACCACCATCCTGAAAGAGCACGGCATCCGCGACGTGGTGTTCAGCCTGCGCCATCCGCACCCGGAGCGGGAATTCTGCGTGCAATATCAGGAAAGTGACTTTGCTTTCCTGCAACGCCTGACCGCCGAAGAGGGGATTTTCTACTTCTTTGAATGCGGTAACGGGCGTAACACGCTGGTGTTTGCCGACGATGCCGGCTCTGTGCCACCGGGCAAGGTGTTCCCTTATCAGCCGGGGGAGGCGAGCACCGTGGGCGAACCTGCCATCAGTAGCCTGACATGCAGCGCCCAGGTGCGGCCGGCCCAGGTGCAACTCAAAGACTACACCTTCAAAAATCCCGCGTGGCCGGCCGAATTCAGCCAGCAGATGAAGGAAGACACACTCCAGCAGTTGTATTACGAACATTACGACTATCCGGGGCGTTTTAAGGATGAGGCGCACGGTAAGGATTTTACCCGTTACCGGCTGGAAGCCCTGCGTAACGACGCCGTAATGGGACAAGGCAGCGGCAATGCCATTGCCATCCAGCCGGGTAAATTATTCACCCTGCACAACCACCCGCGCGCAGACCTGAACCAGCCGTGGCAAGTGGTGGAAACCCGTCATTCCGGCCGCCAGCCGCAGGCGCTGGAAACCGCCAACAGCGGCCCGGGCACGACCCTGCACAGTCACTTCCACTTTATCCGCCATAACCAGCACTGGCGTCCTGCGCCGCTGCCAAAACCCGTCATCGACGGCCCGCAGATTGCCAAAGTGGTTGGCCCGGCCGGCGAAGAGATTTTCTGTGATCAGTACGGCCGCATCCGCCTCCAGTTCCCGTGGGATCGCTACGGCAAGAGCGATGATCAAAGTTCCTGCTGGATACGCGTCACCCAGCCGTGGGCGGGTCAGGGCTGGGGCATGTTAGCCATCCCGCGCATCGGGCAGGAAGTGGTGGTGGACTTCCTGCACGGCGACCCGGATCAGCCGATCGTCACCGGCAGAACCTATCACGCCAGCAACATCCCGCCGGGCGGGCTGCCGGGCAGCAAAACCCAGATGGCCTTCCGCTCCAAAACCCACAAGGGCGAAGGGTATAACGAGCTGCTGTTTGAGGATGCGAAAGGCAGTGAAAGGCTGTCGCTGCATGCGCAGAAGGACATGAGTACCACGGTGAAAAATGCCCAGACGCTGGTGGTGGAGGCCGGTAACCGGACGCTGACCATCCAGACGGGGGATGAACAAAAAACAGTGGCACAAGGCAATCTGACGGAGAACATCTGCCAGAAACGTAGCACAGAGGCCAATGTGGTACAGGTAAAAACAATGGCAGGTAAAGCCGGAGCAGGAACGCAACTGTATGAAGCCCAGGATGATATCACGCTGAAAGTGGGCAGCGGCACCATCAACATGACGAAGACAAATATCAAAATCTCATTTGGCGGTTCCAGCATTGAGCTGAATGACAGTGGTATTACTTTGCTGGGTGGCAAGATTAATCTGAACAAATAAAAAATGATTTTTCCTATTAAGAACAGAAGAAAAACAAGGATTGACGATGACCGATAAACTTGACCTGTCCCCTTTCCATTTCAACCAAGGCACCATCATGCTGCCATCCAGTTGGCAGGATGCAAGTATTCTGGTGTTGAACAGCCCGGATGAAAAGAACGGTACCAGTTTCACCATATCCCGTGACAACCTGCCGTGGGGCTTGGCGTTCAGTCAGTTTGCGGAGCGGGAAATGACGGCCATTGCCAGGCAACTGAAAGATTATGAAGCAATAACCCATGAATCCGGTGAGCTGAACGGCTTTGATACCGAGACCTTTGAATTTCGCTGGCGTGCCCCAAGTGGTCCGGTACATCAATTAATGAGGCTGCTTAACACCCCCGGGCACGTGCTGATTTTCACCGGCACCTGTCAGGGGGAGATGACGGTGGCTCAGCGGGAACAGATGCAGACCATGATGACAACGTTCCGGTTGCGTGATGAGCCGAAGGATAACGCCTGACAGGGAGGTGTGATATGAGTGTTTCACAGAATGTGATTATGGGCGCAGCAGCGGCAGGGCGGCCCTCTCCGCCACCTGCCACACAC
>NZ_NKHR01000047.1:6389-9130 GCF_014467285.1 Xenorhabdus sp. PB62.4
CATAGACAGCGGTTTTCAGGTAGGAAAGCGTGAAGCTGCCACGGGTACGCTCCTGCAACAGGATTTTGTCCGCCAGTTGCTGAAGCTGGTCACGGGTGGTATGCCAGCTGCCTTTCAGGGGCACGCTGTCAATACGCGCGGCCATCTCCTGCTCCCACTGGCGGGGAATGTGCCGCTGGCTTGGCGACATAGGCCAGTGTTGCTCAGCCGTGCCTTTCAGGATGCGGGCGGCTTCCCACGTTGCCAGCGCGGGGGTTTCAGCTAACCGGTCCAGCTGGCTCTGATACTGTTCCAGTGTGGGCTGGTACAGCCATGCCAGCCGGGCGCCGGCGGGCTGGGCGGTGATGGCGTTGAGTTGTTGTTGCAGCGGTTTGTAGAACAGCATCCCGCTGCCCACCAACACCAGTAACCCCAACAAAGCACCGAGGCCAAACCCTTGCCATGCGCTTAAACCTGCCGGCGGGGGTTCAGGAAATTGCACCCGCACCCGCGGGGGGTGATCGGCCACGGGCGGGCGGTCAGTGCGCGGTGGCGGCGGCGCTGTTTCCGGTTCGGTCTCCGATTGTTGGGACAGGTAGACTAAAGGCGGCATCTGTACGGGTTGTGCCGCCGGTTTGGCGGCCTGCCGGGGTTTTTCCAGCTTTTTCGCCGCGTTCTGGAAGAACCACAAGAGGTTCTCGACACGCGGCAGGCGTTTCAGGTCAGATTGCTGTAACCGGTCGATAATCAGCTGGAGTGCCCGTTCGGCACGGTAAATCATCCGCAGGTCACCGGCGGCAAAATCCAGCTGACGTAACACACTGCCGGTACGGGTGTGGAACCACTCCAGTAAGTCAGTACGTACTTGCGGCTGAGGGGGCCACAGTGTGTCCCACTCACTGACGATAACCCCGGCCAGCAGTTCACAGCCTTCGGTGAAACCCGCCAGCCCGTTCAGCTGCATCCGCGCCAGGGTGTAGTAAATTGCCGTCTGCAAATCGACGCCGTTGGTTTTGAATAGCGTCAGGGACAGGGATTCCACCAGCGGCCAGTTGACTTCCGGTTGGGCCGGATGGCTGGTTTTGTTGATTTCATCGCGAATAACGGCGAATTCCGGCAGGTTCAGCGGACTGCCGCCCGCCCGGATGATAAGATTTTCAGGGTGTCCGCTCATATTCTCGCATTTCTCCTTAAAAAAACCCCTGCCCGAAGGCAGGGGCGGGACAGAAGGTCTTCACCTCAATAGAGGGTGTCCGGCAGTTTGAACTGGCTGAACAGCCCGCCCGCAAAGGGGTTGTCCGATTCGTCTACGTAGATGCGGTAGGTCATTTCGCCCCCGTCCACATTGAAACGCACGTCAAAGAAGCCCGGCTGGACGTTGGTCAGTTTGCCGCTGTTGATCAGTCTCAACTGTGCCCACGGCCCCGTGAAGCTGATGGCGCGCGGTGCCTGATTGCTTCTGTCCGGCATCAGGGTCAGCTTGCTTTCTGTCCCGGCCCGCATGGAGTTCGGCCAGACCAGATGCGCCACATTGCTGCGGCCGTGAGCGTAATCCACCAGTTGGCCGTCGAGGTTCAGCAAGGCGCGGCGTTTGTTGCCGGTCAGGCTGACCGGTTCGATGGCAAACTGCGTGCCGAGGCCGTTTTGTGGGGTGAAGAAAGTGGTACGGATACGATCGGCCGTTTCCAACTGTTTCATCACATCCGGGCGGATCAGTATCTTGCCGTCAGTGCCCATGGTCAGGCCATTATCCACAAACGGTTTCAGGCTCTGCTGGTAGAAGACATCCAATGTGCCGCCCGGGCGGAAGAAGCGCTCAAACTCACTCAACGGCACTTCTTCGCGGGCGTCAGGATTGAATGGATAGCGGCCCGCCAGATAGGTTTTGTACTGCTTGACCACGGAGTCATTCCATTCCACTTCCAGCGACCGTATCGCTTCCATCATCACCACACGCCACGCCTGTTCAGCCAGCTCACCCACCCAACGGTTCAGCGGCTCCGGCAAGGTTTTCGCCATCTGCTGCACTTCAAAAATGGCATCACTGTTGTTCTTGTCCAGACGCATCTGAACCGCTTGCAGGGCGGCTTTGCCCGGTACCGGCGAGTTCTGGATCGCCAGCAGGTAACGGTGCAATGCTGTCAGTTTCTGGTAGACACTTTGCAGCGTGCTGCCCTTATCACCGCGTTCAACCAGCACCCCGGTTTCCGGTGCAAAGTCATGGCTGATGCGGTTTAACAACTGATAATCCGACTGCGCCAGCAAAGCCTCTTTTTCCTTTTGACTCAGCGAATTACCCACCATCGGCGGGTTGGTATTATCGCTCAGGATTTGCAGTGCCCGCTTGACAGGCTGCTCACCACTGATCACCTGTTCGATAGCACTGATGGCTTGCGGCAGATCATCAAAGTCACGTATTTCGAGGTTATTCATCGCCGCCCGCCAGGTGGCGGTGTACTCGGCCAAATACAGTTCATTGATCTCGTTCTGGATCCGCTCCTGATCTTTTTCACTGTACTGGTCATGATGCGGTGACAACCCGGCCTCATTGGCTTTCTCTTGATTATTCTTGGTGATGTTCAACACCCAGCTATCCATCTCGGTCAGTTTCGTCAACTCGTCTTTCTGCCGGACGAAATAATCCATCAGGCCGTGACGGGTCAGTAACTGCGGGATCACCAACCGTTTTTCGTTGCTGGCAATAAACACGTCATCAAAGCTCGGGCCAATCTGGTCACGCAGGTTGATCGGCGCGGACAGGA
>NZ_NKHR01000048.1:0-8803 GCF_014467285.1 Xenorhabdus sp. PB62.4
CGGTCGCAGTGATTCATTTGCATATAATTGATTGATTTTTATCATGGTTGAAATACCAACCATCTAAAAGTGATGGAAAATGGCACGAAGAAAGCAAAAGAATTCACAATCGATAGTTTCCACGGTCGCAGGCAAGATTACTGTTTCTCCCAAACGTATAAAGTGCCAGACAGGTAAGGTGATGGCAGTTGCTACCATGCAGGCACAGAGTGATAAGCGCAGTGATTATCCGTTGCGTGTCGTGGGCTTTGATGAGATGGCGCTGTCGGTGATGCTGTTGCAGAGAGGTCAGGTGATCACGGTGACGGGGAAATCTTCTTACTGGCAGGGCTATCAGTTAACTGCTTCCTCAATCACTCCATAGGTTCCGACGAATGGTGTTGCAACCTTTTCACAAGATTGGAACGTTAAACGTACTGACCTACTACTGAATACGAAATTCGTTGTCAGTCATTAATCTAAGCTCGGCTTCCTCTTTTACCGCAAATGATGGGTTCTGATATACTCTGCAAATATTTTGTTCTCATGTTTTCTTATGTGCCCGTCTTTGTGTGATTACGAGGCAATAGTAATGGTACGAAGACAGTAAGAAAAGTCTCAAAATGACATAAGTGCAATTATTGGGAAATCTTTCATTGGCAGGGAATACCAGCTAACAGAAAGCGCAATGAATGAGAAAAAGAGCAAAATAATTCAGGGGCATAAAAAGGGGCATCATAACAATCAGTTAAATATAAAATTAATATATTCAGTTAGTTATAGTTATTTGCTAGTCCCGCCCTGGCACCAAATAAAAACTTGCTGTTAAACAGTGAGTTAGGGTAAGAAGAAGCCACCTTTTCAGGTGGCTTTTTTCATGACACAAATCACCTTTCACTATTCGTTCACTATATTCTTTCACTATATTTTTTGACCATCCGTTTACTTTTTTTGTCCCCCAACGACCGGAACGATACTCACTTTCCTATCATATCTTGTCGTTTGAGTAATGTTTTTATGTCCAGTGATTTTTTGTTTTTCGGCCAGTGTACCCTCCAGATCTGAAATTCCTTTTGCTTTCAGATCATGAAATGTGAAGTTAAAGTCCAGTTCAGGGAACTTTTCGATTGCGGCGGCTCTGGCTTTTTTCCAGCGGCTGTTAAAACCATCACGAGTATATCCGCAAGAACGGGATTTACTGGGCTGAACCGAAAGAACAAGGTGGCGAAATCGTCGAAGTTAAAAAATGGCTGAGCGATTACATGGAAATCGTTGGCATTGGCAATGATGGCAGCGAAGGTTATCTCATTATCAAGCTACGACAAGAAGGCACAGGAAAATATATCGTTGAGGCACTTCCACGCCGTGAAATCGGGATGCCCGTTGGTTGGGCTAGATTACGTTCACGAGGAATGAACATCACCGTAAAAAACAGTCTGTTGCCTGTTTTGGCTGAATATCTGCAACGCAGCGGCGATCGCCGTGAATGGATTGTGACACAAAAGGCAGGCTGGCACTGCGGAGCATATGTTATGCCGAACGGTGAGATCATCGGCCAGCCCTATATGCCTGTCGCGTTCAGTGGCGGCACATCTGCCATTGCCGGTTATGTGGTCAGGGGAAGCGCCGAACAGTGGAAAACACACGTTGCGTCATTACTGCAAGGCAACCGCTCAATGATGCTGGGCGTACTGGTGGGATTGTCTGCCCCACTTAATTCACTGACAGGCGGGAGCTGCTTTGGTGTGTATTTATTCGCCCAATCCTCCGCAGGGAAAACCACCACCGTTGAGGCGGCCAGCAGCTTATACGGCGATCCCGAAGAACTGAAATTATCATGGCACGGTACTAACCACGGTTTAAACAATGAAGCCGCAGCCCGTAATGATGGCTTTATGCCGATTGATGAAATCGGGCAAAGCTCGAACCCGAAAGAAGTCGCTAACAGTGCCTACAGTCTGTTTAACGGTGTCGGTAAAATTCAGGGAAAACGGGAAGGCGGGAACCGTGCTGTGATCCGCGGGAAGATTGCTGCTCTTTCAACAGGCGAGGAAGATTTAGAAACGTTTCTGATAAAAGGCGGGATCACCCCAAAAGCCGGACAGCTTGTCAGGCTGCTCAGTGTGCCCTTTATTGATACAGCATGCTTCAATGGCTATGAGGATGGTGATTCCCACGCAAGAGCCATCAAACGGGAATCCAAACGTTATTGTGGTGCAGCGGGTCGGGCATGGGTTCAATGGTTGTCTGAGTATCAGGAGCAGGCAATAGAAATGACTGCCCGTAAAGAAAAAGAGTGGCTTGATAGCCTGCCAGAAGAAGCCTCAGCGCAAGTCAAGCGCGTTGCCGTGCGTTTCGCGTTACTGGATGCCGTTGGAGAGCTGGCAACCCATATCACCGGCTGGAGTAAAGAAGCGAGTCATGCTGCGGTAAAACAAAGTTTCGATGACTGGTTAGCCGATTTTGGCATCGGAAACCGGGAAAAATATCAGGTAATAACGCGAACTCGTGACTTTATCCAGAAATACGGGCTGTCACGCTTTCAGCCTTATACCTACGGCAGGCCAAACGGGGATATTGATACCTCACACGCCATGAGAATTAATGATCTTGCCGGGTATCTGGTGCATAACCGCCGTCATGATGGACAGGCGGAATATCACATTATCCCCAGTGTATTTGAAGCAGAAATATTGCAGGGATTACAGAAGAAATCCGGCTTTGAAGCCTTAGAAGAGGCCGGAATGTTAGTTAAAGCGGAGAAAGACCGCTTTATCAGTAAAACCATTTCAGTGAACGGCACTCAGGGGCGGTTTGTGGTGTTGATTTTCAGGGATGAGGATTGACCTCATGCAAGAGAAAAAAACGTTGGGATAACGGGATATTGGGATAAGGAATATTTATTTTAAAATATATCAGTTAGTTATAGATATTTTACTTATCCCGTATTATCCCGCACTATCCCGTAACATTAGGTGATTACAAATAAAGAGATATTGTGACAGTGGAAGTTATCCCGAAAAAGTCTTTTCTCTGGTAGGTATTAATTCTTTGAATTTAAAGTAATTTAAAACTGTGAGGTTATGTCACGGGATAAGCTGGGATAACATGGGATAGAGTAACACAATGAAATATATAATAAATATGTCATTTACCCCGTTATCCCGTGAAAATTGGTGCAGTTATATAAAGAGAATCGACAATAACGGTTATTTTTTTCAGCTCTCCGTACTGCCGGGTTAATGTATTAGCCCGGTAGCTCGGAGATGACAAGCGCAGCGCGTCAGTGTCAATCTTAACGGTCAAAATGATTGTTGCCAAGCAGTTGAGTGTAAAAATAATATTCTTGTACTCATCTGAGATTACGTTATCACCTGCCTATAATGGTAAGTAACTACCGTGCCTTGGCAATCTCCATAGTAATCATATATCGTTCTTCATCAGGATGCCTCTTGTCGTTAAAACATCCCAGATTCACCATAGTCTGATATTGATCGCCAGCTCGCCAATAGGTTGTTTCAGAACATTTTAAACTGTGAAGTTTAGCCTGCAATTCTGGTGTATTATCCAGAGGTGGAAACGTCCTATCATAAACAGATACCCAACCAGCTTTACTCCATTGATCCTGTAAATCCAGCACAATCTTGATCGCATCATTGAAGAGTAACGGCTCAGTTTGTGGAGATATGCGTACACTCTCGATTATTCCATTATTATACTTAACAACAAAAAATCGGGCAGTCGGTGTCACAAATCCATATTTCTGGTCGGTAAAACGCAAACGCGCATCCGTTTTTGGAATATTGTACCAAATTTTATCAGGAAGGTCGGGATCAATAGCGGCACTGGAACGTTGTCGCATATCCTCGTACGGCTCACCGATCACCAGAGCTATCTCAGATTCGTTGGAGTAAAAGGCATGATAGAGATGGATGCCTGCTAGACCTAGAATGATAAGCAAAGATAAAACTAAAATACTGCGCTGCAAGTCTATGCCTTGCAATAAACTCATTCTACACCTCGCTCTGAAGCAATTGTTTGTATCGATTTTTCGATCAGATTTCGTTTACTATTCCTGTGTAACAACTCATCATCAAAACGTTGTGCAGTCCCCGATTTATCGAGTTAATTCATTAGCCCGGTAAATCGGAGAAGACAAGTGCAGCGCATCAGTCTGAATAATTCGTTACCCACGGCTCAGCAATCGCCAGCGTGATCAAATATCGCTCTTCGCGTGGGTGTCGGTCATCTCTGAAACGCCTCATAATCAACATGACCTGATACTGTTCTCCCGCTTGCCAATAGGTTGTCCCTGCTGAACCTTTCCTATTGCGAAGATCGTTACGCAATTCGGGTGTGTTGGCCAAAGCCGGACGCTCTTTAGCTTTGGTAAGTACCCAGCCTGCTTTACGCCACTGATCTTGTAAATCCAATACAATCTTAATCGCATCATCGTAAAGTAATGGCTCGATTTGTGGAGACATTCGTACGGTCTCGATGATTCCTCTATTGTAGGAAACAGTGAAAAATTTGGCCGGGGGGGTAATAAATCCGTATTTCGGATCGGTAAAGCGTAAGCGTGCATCCGTTTTTGGGATTCTGAACCCGATGCTATTATCATATGGTGGGCTAATTTTAGCACTGGAGCGTTGCCGCATCGCCTCGTAAGGTTCGCCAATCACCAAGGCTATTTCGGCGGGTTCACGGGAATAAAAGGCATGGTAGAGATAAGCGGCGGTTAAATTCAGAATGATTAATAATGCCAATATTAAACGCTTACGTTGTTGCCCCATGCGTTTTAGTAGACTCATTTGACACCTCCATTTGAAGCAATTTCTTTCAACGATTCGGCGATCACTCTTCGTTCATCACCCCGTAGCATCTCATCAAAACGCGTTGCTGCTTTGTAGACAAATTCCATACGATTTTCTACATTGGAGAGCCTGGACGTGAGACCATCCAGTATACCATTGGTAAATTCGATTGTTCTGCCATCATTAGTAGACTTGCACTGAGCCGCTAGCGGTAGTTCAACAGGCTGTGTTATAGATGTGTCACCAAGAGTATGGAACACCTGATTACCCCACAATGCTCCTACTAACCACCAATCACTGTACATGATGGCTTCTAGGATATTCTTTTGCTCGTGGTCAGCGAGGTGCCTAACGCCATCGGCAAGCCTTTTTTCGTCTATTGCTTTAAAGGCAAGTAGAATATTTGGAAAGTTATAACCAAAAATTAACGTATCTTCATCTACCGGCCACAATATTGGGAATTTGCTATTACCTTGGATATTTTGACGTTCCTCTATACAAGCTTCGAGCTCTTTTAATCCGCGTTGGTGGTAAAAAGCATGAAGTGGATATACATCCAGAAATAACGTTGCATTTCCAATCCCCATCATATTAAACGAACGCTTAAATGTTGCGTATGTAGCACCCTCGACGGCAACTGCACCGGATACCGTGGCTATTTGTATGTACTTTGATACTTCAGTTACTTTATTTTTTTTGCTGGCTTCTATACTTGCTTTTCCATCTTGTATAGCTTTGTCTATATCTTGAATAAAAGTTGTACCTGAAAAAGTGGACATAAATGGTGAAAACAGAGGAAGAGCGGAATGTACTCCCACCTTAGCTGCGCCCACCATCGCACGGCTTTTGGCCACTACATCCCCCTCCATATTTTCGACCGTATCAGAAAAATTTACCAACCCACATCCCACCTGCTTAGAAGCAAAAGCTGCAAGGCCAGCCCATTGAAAACGGTTGTCCTTTAACCATACATTAGCGTAAGTCTGATTAATGCGTTTATTACGCGCTATGGGGTCTACAATCAGTTCACCACCTTGCCCCACAATCTCTTCGGCCTCTTTTTGGTATCGGTACCAGAGACATTCTGCGGTGAGTATCGGTACATCAACCACTTTTCCATATGTCTTATCAAGATAAGGCTTACACTCTGCGAGAGACTTAGTGCATCTGTTCAATGTTAAGCTATCGTATCGATGTTGTTTAAAAAATTCGACTTCTTCATTTCTGACAGGAAAGCGGGGAGATATTTCGACAAAAAGAGGTATGGTCGCTAAAACCTCTTCGCTACTAACCCCATTTCCATCAGATACTCCTTGAATTACTATTGCTTCCCCCTTTAGCACCGTGTATTCCTTGTTAGGTATAGGTTTACCTGTGTAATCTGCCACAAGCCGAATACGAGCAACACGCTCAGCTACTTTTTGGCAATCAGGGCAATAAATCGAGTTCTCATTACTCACTGGTCTTTCTCCTGTTCTTTTTCTTGTTCCATCGTCAGCAGGTAATCCCGACTGGATACTTTTTCAATACGTTGCCCGGCTTCGAGTTTTTGTCGCAACCACTGTTCAATCCGGGGTTCCAAACTGCCTTCAGGCTTATCCAGTTGCTTCGCCATCGCGCCGTGATTTTCCCATAAATCACAATACAGTGAGCTGGTTAACACTTTCAGTCCGTAGGGAGAACGTAGCCAGACTGCCAGCAAGTGCTCACCCAATGTAAATGGGATTTCGCTGTTACCTTCGCTACACGCTTCGGGACGACAAAACCGCATCGGTTGCGGCCGGTCTATCATCAGTTCGGTGACAGGCGACAACATCAGTGACCAATCGCTGGGCGTGAAAGCAGGCACGAGTACGCCCAATATCCGGGCGTAACCCATCGACATGCCCGAACTGCCACAGCACTTTGTTACTGTCCGGGGTAAACATTTCCAGCATGACAAAGGTAGACTGGCTGATAAAACAGGCCACCGCCTCATTGATTAAGCGGCAGAAGCGGTACATCTCGCCGGGAGTGCGGTAACAATCTGGATTCAGCGTCAGTGACAGCACATACCCGCGAACCGGTCGCCCCACCCGCAATCGGTCGGTCAGGCGTTCTTCCACCTGTACAATTCCGTCAATATGTTGGCGGAATTGGCGGCTCAGTGGGCGATTTGTCTCGGTATGCGAGTCAAACAGGCGGAGGAATTGTTTCAGGCTGTCGGTAGCAAATAACATCACCGGCGGGCTGGAAAGGCAGGACAGCAGCGGCCAGCCGCTATTTTCCTGTAACAATGGCGGGTAATCGGTCATGACCGGGATAATATTCTGCGCACCAAGATGAGACGGTGAACTTTCCTGTGTCACTGTGATCGCCCCTTGTGCCAGTGTCAGCGCTTGTTCGTGGTAGCCGATGAAATGGCACGAGATGGCAATATCGGGTAAGTTTTTTGCGGGTCTGCCAGTCAAATCAAAAAAGTTCAGCCGGTGCCCGGTTCTGCCCAGGAAATCCTGTGTGGTCTGAAGCTGGTAATAAAAGTAATCAGGTTGCTGGCCGTCATCGAGAAAATGCCCGGCCGGAACAAACTGTTCAATCGGCAGCCAGCGATAAGGTGTTCCGCGTTGCTCATCGTTATCGGGCTGTTGCACCACCTGAATCTCCCGCAGCCGGAATAACCTCACAGATTCGCCCAACGGCAGCGGGTAACTGTGATTACCCGTTTCCAGCAGGATCGGCGGGCTGGTCTGGTTTTCCAAATGAATAGCAGGCACGCAGCCCAACAAAAACGCCCCGTCGACATCATCCAGCGGCAATTCGCCCTCGAAACGAAAAATCAGCTCAAACATGCTATCTTCATTCAGCGGCACTTGTGTATGCTCATTGCTGATGTCCAACGTGACGAAGTTATAAAGTGCAGGCAGCGCATAATATTCCACCAACGGTTGCAGGCCGGAATAGGTACTCTTGGGCATCGGTAGCAACGGGTCATTAAACAGACTATGCCAGCCATAAGGAAACGCACTGAGTCTCCTCTGTTTATTACCCTGTACGTTCAGGCTGACGTCACAAATATGCTGATCCAGCCACAGGCTAAGCTGGGCAGCGCGCTCCGTGTCGGTGCCAAGGAAAAAGGTCAGCGAGCCGCTTTGCCAAACCGGAGATGTTGTGCCCGTCTGACACAAAGTCAGAATGATCTCGCTGTGAGTGCCGGTTTTCTTTACTGTGCGTTGTTGCACGATTAACGGCTCAATATGCAGGGGACGGCAGGTTTTAAAGTCGAGCAACTGCCCGTTGAGGCTGGCAGACACCGACGTGCCGATCGGAATATCGGCGCTGCCCTGATGCTCATCTTCGGTAGGCGTAAACTGCACTACGGTCATGGGCGGGATTGGACACAGGGCTAACGGCCAGATGCGCGCGAGAATACCGTGGGTGATTTCGGGAAATTCATCTTCCAGTTTCTCCCGTACATTGGATATCAGCAGAGCAAAAGCCTCAAAAACACGCGCAATATCGGGATCATGGGATGAAACCAGAAAATCGGCCAGATGCGGTGACTCTTTCGCTATGCACTGTGCCAGCTCCCGCAAATAGGCACGCTCTTGCAGGTACAGCGATTCCTTGTTGTTTATCATTATTTGTACTTTGTAATGTTAGATTTTTTTATCCGGCAGGTTAATCTATTGTACACACTCATCAGTAAAATTAATTAACCAATTAGATGGAGTTTTCGCCTGATTTTGGCGAAATATGGGGGAACTAGCGGAATACGCACGAGAATTCAGGCAAAAATAAGGCTGACAGGAATCGTTAACGGTTTGACTCTTGCCTACCCAACCATTAATATCTTTTTCTACAAAATCGATCCATCGTCTGTCAGGATCGTCTTCGGGTGGCGAACCAAATCTATGGTCTTCCCCGTTTTTGCAACACTCATTTTGATGTATGGTTGGCTTGCTTAAATCTATCCGGCGTCTCTATGAGTATGGATACCCGCGCCACGATGAGTTCTGCGCCTGATGAACCTT
>NZ_NKHR01000049.1:0-4641 GCF_014467285.1 Xenorhabdus sp. PB62.4
TTACCGCCGTAAGTTTTCGCCAGAACAGTGGTGATTGCAGCAGTCAGGGTAGTTTTACCGTGGTCAACGTGGCCGATAGTACCAACGTTAACGTGCGGTTTTGAACGTTCAAACTTTTCTTTAGACATTAGGTTGTCCCTCTAAGACACGGAATCGGTGGTTTCACCACATCAACCAAGCAATTGCTTGTTAGATATTTACAGGAAGAAAATCAGGAGGCAGAACAGGAAAGGTGGTGCTGATAGGCAGATTCGAACTGCCGACCTCACCCTTACCAAGGGTGTGCTCTACCAACTGAGCTATATCAGCACATCTTGGAGCGGGCAGCGGGAATCGAACCCGCATCATCAGCTTGGAAGGCTGAGGTAATAGCCATTATACGATGCCCGCGTGAACTCGGCTACCTGACTTTAATCAGCTGTACATTGTATCTCAAGTATTTTGTCTGGAGTATAACTCGAGCAGAACACTCAAGATGAAAACTGGTTAATGGTGGTGGGGGAAGGATTCGAACCTTCGAAGTCTGTGACGGCAGATTTACAGTCTGCTCCCTTTGGCCGCTCGGGAACCCCACCTTTCCAAATTTTTAATGGTGCCGGCACCAAGAGTCGAACTCGGGACCTACTGATTACAAGTCAGTTGCTCTACCAACTGAGCTATGCCGGCATCAAGTGCTGCGCATTCTAGGTAGTGTTGGCTTTCGATGCAACAAAAAAATTGCTTTTTTTGTTCTTTCGCTCATAAAACAAGCATTCTTGATGATATTGATGTTTTTTTCAATAACCTTAGAACAAACATTAAACAAAAAAATTTTATAGAGAAGGAATATCAAAATGTATTTGCTGATCATTTCTTGCAAATTTTTCGCGTCACCTTGATTTTTTCTTTTAAAAACGAAGAATGACCACCCAAAATAGCTGTTGAACTGGAACATTTTTTTTACATTTTTGTATTTCCCATCAAAAAACTTACTAAAATCATAAAAAATTCTACGTCTGTGATAACGCAATCGATATGATGAGATTTATTTTTTGTCGGATACGGCTGTTCTCAACAACCGGTCCAACCTGCATAGACAGGCAAATGTTGGCTTATGAATAACAAAGAATCTTTTTTAACGACCCCATATTTACAATTTGATCGTGAACATTGGGCAACATTGCGTGACTCAGTGCCATTGACATTAACAGAAGAAGAAGTCGCCGCTTTAAAAGGTATTAATGAAGAAATTTCAATAGATGAAGTGATTGAAATCTATCTTCCATTATCACGCCTACTCAATTTTTATATAAGCTCCAATTTACGGCGGCAAGCTGTTCTTGAACAGTTTTTAGGAACAGATGAACAAAAAATACCGTACGTTATTGGTATTGCTGGCAGCGTTGCTGTGGGAAAAAGTACCACGGCACGCTTATTACAAGCATTACTAAGCCGCTGGCCTGAACATCGCCGTGTTAAGCTAGTAACAACAGACGGCTTTTTGCACTCTAATAATGTATTGAATGAACGTGGCTTAATGAAAAAGAAAGGATTCCCTGAATCCTATGATATGCGCAACTTAGTCAAATTCGTTTCAGATATCAAATCAGGCGCGGAAAAAGTCACTGCTCCAGTATATTCTCACCTGAGTTATGACATTGTTCCAAACGAACAAATTATCATAGAGAAACCGGATATTTTGATCCTTGAGGGCTTGAATGTATTACAAAGTGGCATGGATTATCCGCATGAGCCACACCATGTATTTGTCTCTGATTTTGTTGACTTTTCTATTTATGTTGATGCTTCAGAAGAATTACTTGAGCAATGGTATGTCAGCCGTTTTCTCAAGTTTAGACAAGGTGCTTTTGCCGATCCAGATTCTTATTTCCATAATTATTCCAAGCTCACGACAGAAGAAGCGATAAAAGTTGCATCCAGTATTTGGCGGGAAATTAACGGCTTGAACTTACAGCAAAATATTTTACCGACAAGGGAGCGTGCTAGCTTGATTATGACGAAAGGTGTCAACCACACAATTGAAAATGTCAGATTGAGAAAATAAAGCAAACAGCCGGAAATATTTCCGGCTTTAACACTCTCAACAGCCCCTCAAAGATATTTCACCGCCAATGTAAGGTGTAATAACACCATTAATATCAAGTAAGAGTGCTCCTTGTTGATCAATTCCACGGGCTATTCCATGAATTTCCTGCTCACCAATAATTAATTTCACTGGACGATTAATAAAATTATCTAACTTAAGCCATCTAGGGATAAAAGGTGATAATCCTTCGTTTTCAAATTGAGTGAGTGTTTCTTTAAGCTTAGCAATGATTTCGGCAATCAATTTATTCCGCTCAATTGTCATTCCTGCTTGTTGTAAATTAGTCCACCGTTGATTAATGGATTTTTGTTGCTCACTACTCATCGAAATATTTATACCTATTCCGATAACGATCTGAGCAGCGTCACCAGTTTTGCCCGTCAATTCAACTAGTATTCCCGCGAGTTTTTTATCGTCCAAATATAAATCATTTGGCCATTTTACTTTTACTCTCTCAGCCGCTCCCTGACGATTAAGAACTTCTGCAATGACAATTCCAACAACCAAGCTTAAACCAATTGCAGCAGCAGGCCCTTGTTCCAAGCGCCAATACATAGACAGATATAAATTTCTGCCAAAAGCAGAAACCCACTGTCTACCACGACGCCCCCGGCCAGCATATTGATATTCTGCAACACAGGCATCACCAGAATCGAGCTCTGATAACTTATCTAACAAATATTGATTTGTAGAATCAATAACAGGTATAACTTCAATCCGGTCACTTGGGTGATAATTTGTAATAGCATTTTTATCAAGAAGGTTCATTGGAGCAGGAAAACGATAACCTTTCCCCGGAAGTGTTAAAATTTCCACACCCCATTCGCGAATGGTCTGGATATGTTTATTAATTCCCGCCCGACTCATTCCTAATTCTTGCCCAAGTTGCTGCCCTGAGTGAACCTCACCATCAGACAATACTTTAATTAATTTTAACGGAGTACTAATATCTTTCATGAAATACATTCCACTGCGTCTATCTCACCTTCACTGCCAATGAAGCGTACTTCAGGCTCTAATAAAATATTAAATTTTTCTGCTACTTTGTTACGCACATGGGCCGCCAGAGCAATAATGTCCTGCCCCTTTGCATTTCCTGTATTAATTAATACAAGAGCTTGCTGTTTATGCACAGCGGCATCACCAATAGAATAACCTTTCAAATGACATTGATCGATAAGCCATCCTGCAGCAATCTTTACACTATATTCATTATGATGATATTGAGGACAATCCGGATATTCAGATTTAATTTTTTGCGCTAATTCAGACGGTACAATTGGATTCTTGAAGAAACTTCCCGCATTACCCATCACCACAGGATCCGGTAATTTACTCTGACGCATTTCACATACAGCATTAAATATTTTATCTGGAGTCACATCTTCTCGTGAGAACTGTGCCAAACCACCATAAGTTAATATTGGTTCCCATGCCTTACTCAAACGTAAGCCGACTGCTGTAATAGCATAATCATCTTTATATTTATGCTTGAAGATACTGTCTCTATATGCAAATTCGCATTCATTTGCCATCAAACGAATAGGGTTACCAGTTTTCAATTCAACAACATCCACATACTCACAGACATGTTTAAATTCAACTCCATATGCTCCAATATTCTGAATAGGGGCAGAACCTACATTTCCTGGAATTAATGCCAAATTTTCTAAACCATAAATCTGTTTCTTGAATAAATAAGTAATCAGATTATGCCAATTTTCGCCTGCACCAACATGGATATACCATGCAGCCTCTGACTCTTTTATATCGATACCAAGTATACGGTTCAGAATCACAGTACCTTTAAAATTTTCGGTGAAGAGGACATTACTTCCCCCTCCCAGCAGTAGAATGGGATGATTTTTTCCCATCGCTTCTTGCCACAAGAACAGAAGTGATTCAACAGAAGTTGCTGTACCAATATGATCGGCATAAGCTGAGACGCCAAAAGTATTAAACGCTTTTAGTTGGGTAGATTGACAGACAGACATTCACTTCAAGCTCAATAGATAATTTGAGTTGTAGTCTATCAGACTCTGCAGTTGAAAGATAAGTGGGCCGTTTTCTAATACCTATCTGTTGATGGAAATACAAAAGTATTAGAAATGCAAAAGGCCACTCATTTGAGTGGCCTTTTGACTTGGTATTAAAGCTTGGCAGTTCCCTACTCTCACATGGGGAGACCCCACACTACCATCGGCGCTACGGCGTTTCACTACTGAGTTCGGCATGGGGTCAGGTGGGACCACCGCGCTGTTGCCGCCAAGCAAATTCTGTTTTATTTGCCGAACATATTATTCATGGTGCTGATACCCAGATTCGAACTGGGGACCTCACCCTTACCAAGGGTGTGCTCTACCAACTGAGCCATATCAGCAAATGCTGAAATAAAAAGTGTTGCCAGATGGGCAACACTTATAAATTGATGTCTGGCAGTGTCCTACTCTCACATGGGGAGACCCCACACTACCATCGGCGCTACGGCGTTTCACTGCTGAGTTCGGCATGGGGTCAGGTGGGACCACCGCGCTGTTGCCGCCAGACAAATTCTG
>NZ_NKHR01000049.1:4741-7971 GCF_014467285.1 Xenorhabdus sp. PB62.4
ATGTCTGGCAGTGTCCTACTCTCACATGGGGAGACCCCACACTACCATCGGCGCTACGGCGTTTCACTGCTGAGTTCGGCATGGGGTCAGGTGGGACCACCGCGCTGTTGCCGCCAGACAAATTCTGTATTCAATCCCGAACAAGCTGCTGTCTTGCATTTGAAACCCCATTCTGCTCTCTCTCTACGCCCAAAACACCTTCGGTGTTGTCAGGTTAAGCCGCACGGTTCATTAGTACCGGTTAGCTCAACGTGTCGCCACGCTTACACACCCGGCCTATCCACGTCCTCGTCTCGAACGTTCCTTCAGTGTCCTCAAGGGACAAGGGAAGACTCATCTCAAGGCAAGTTTCCCGCTTAGATGCTTTCAGCGGTTATCTCTGCCGCACTTAGCTACCGGGCAATGCCATTGGCATGACAACCCGAACACCAGTGGTGCGTCCACTCCGGTCCTCTCGTACTAGGAGCAGCCCCTTTCAATCTTCCAACGCCCACGGCAGATAGGGACCGAACTGTCTCACGACGTTCTAAACCCAGCTCGCGTACCACTTTAAATGGCGAACAGCCATACCCTTGGGACCTACTTCAGCCCCAGGATGTGATGAGCCGACATCGAGGTGCCAAACACCGCCGTCGATATGAACTCTTGGGCGGTATCAGCCTGTTATCCCCGGAGTACCTTTTATCCGTTGAGCGATGGCCCTTCCATACAGAACCACCGGATCACTAAGACCTACTTTCGTACCTGCTCGAGCCGTCACTCTCGCAGTCAAGCCAGCTTATGCCTTTGCACTAACCTCACGATGTCCGACCGTGATTAGCTAACCTTCGTGCTCCTCCGTTACGCTTTGGGAGGAGACCGCCCCAGTCAAACTACCCACCAGACACTGTCCGCAACCCGGGTCACGGGCCTGCGTTAGAACATCAAACATTCAAGGGTGGTATTTCAAGGATGGCTCCATGCAGACTGGCGTCCACACTTCCAAGCCTCCCACCTATCCTACACATCAAGGCTCAAGGTTCAGTGTCAAGCTATAGTAAAGGTTCACGGGGTCTTTCCGTCTTGCCGCGGGTACACTGCATCTTCACAGCGAGTTCAATTTCACTGAGTCTCGGGTGGAGACAGCCTGGCCATCATTACGCCATTCGTGCAGGTCGGAACTTACCCGACAAGGAATTTCGCTACCTTAGGACCGTTATAGTTACGGCCGCCGTTTACTGGGGCTTCGATCAAGAGCTTCGCCTTGCGGCTGACCCCATCAATTAACCTTCCAGCACCGGGCAGGCGTCACACCGTATACGTCCACTTTCGTGTTTGCACAGTGCTGTGTTTTTATTAAACAGTTGCAGCCAGCTGGTATCTTCGGCTGATTTCAGCTCCGCCCGCAGGGGCTTCACCTACCTATCAGCGTGCCTTCTCCCGAAGTTACGGCACCATTTTGCCTAGTTCCTTCACCCGAGTTCTCTCAAGCGCCTGAGTATTCTCTACCTGACCACCTGTGTCGGTTTGGGGTACGATTCAATGTTACCTGAGGCTTAGAGGCTTTTCCTGGAAGCAGGGCATCTGTCACTTCAGCACCGTAGTGCCTCGTCATTACGCCTCAGTGTTAACAGCGGTCCGGATTTACCAAAACCACCCACCTACACGCTTAAACCGGGACGACCGTCGCCCGGCTGACATAGCCTTCTCCGTCCCCCCTTCGCAGTAACACCGAGTACAGGAATATTAACCTGTTTCCCATCGACTACGCTTTTCAGCCTCGCCTTAGGGGTCGACTCACCCTGCCCCGATTAACGTTGGACAGGAACCCTTGGTCTTCCGGCGAGCGGGTTTTTCACCCGCTTTATCGTTACTTATGTCAGCATTCGCACTTCTGATACCTCCAGCAAACCTCACAGTTCACCTTCAGCGGCTTACAGAACGCTCCCCTACCCAACAACACTTACGTGTCGCTGCCGCAGCTTCGGTGCATGGTTTAGCCCCGTTACATCTTCCGCGCAGGCCGACTCGACCAGTGAGCTATTACGCTTTCTTTAAATGATGGCTGCTTCTAAGCCAACATCCTGGCTGTCTGAGCCTTCCCACTTCGTTTCCCACTTAACCATGACTTGGGGACCTTAGCTGGCGGTCTGGGTTGTTTCCCTCTTCACGACGGACGTTAGCACCCGCCGTGTGTCTCCCGTGATAACATTCTTCGGTATTCGCAGTTTGCATCGGGTTGGTAAGTCGGGATGACCCCCTAGCCGAAACAGTGCTCTACCCCCGAAGATGAGTTCACGAGGCGCTACCTAAATAGCTTTCGGGGAGAACCAGCTATCTCCCGGTTTGATTGGCCTTTCACCCCCAGCCACAAGTCATCCGCTAATTTTTCAACATTAGTCGGTTCGGTCCTCCAGTTAGTGTTACCCAACCTTCAACCTGCCCATGGCTAGATCACCGGGTTTCGGGTCTATACCCTGCAACTTAACGCCCCGTTAAGACTCGGTTTCCCTGCGGCTCCCCTAAACGGTTAACCTTGCTACAGAATATAAGTCGCTGACCCATTATACAAAAGGTACGCAGTCACACCTTAAAAGGTGCTCCCACTGCTTGTACGTACACGGTTTCAGGTTCTCTTTCACTCCCCTCGCCGGGGTTCTTTTCGCCTTTCCCTCACGGTACTGGTTCACTATCGGTCAGTCAGGAGTATTTAGCCTTGGAGGATGGTCCCCCCATATTCAGACAGGATACCACGTGTCCCGCCCTACTCTTCGAGCTCCCAACACCAGCGTCTTCGGATACGGGGCTGTCACCCTTTACTGCCGGCCTTTCCAGACCGTTCTCCTGACGCTGATATTGTTGATGGCTCTGGGCTGCTCCCCGTTCGCTCGCCGCTACTGGGGGAATCTCGGTTGATTTCTTTTCCTCGGGGTACTGAGATGTTTCAGTTCCCCCGGTTCGCCTCATTCACCTATGGATTCAGTGAATGATAGTGCAACGGATTGCACTGGGTTTCCCCATTCGGATATCGCCGGCTGATAACGCTGCTTATCAGCTCACCGGCGCTTTTCGCAGATTAGCACGTCCTTCATCGCCTCTGACTGCCTAGGCATCCACCGTGTACGCTTATTCGCTTAACCTCACAACCCGAAGGTGTCTTCAGATTGGAGTATTGAGAGACTCATCAATGCCATTTTTCAATAACACTGATTGTTTCAAATTTTCAGCTTGTTCCAGATTGTTAAAGAGCA
>NZ_NKHR01000005.1:0-230450 GCF_014467285.1 Xenorhabdus sp. PB62.4
CCTTTACCGTGCTTTTTGACGAATTCTGTTCGTTGGCAAAATCGACATTTTACTTCAATCATCGCCATTTAATTTCTCCGAAAAAAGGGGAATTATATACCACCATCAACGGATTGAATACGTGACCAAACCATACAATAAATTGTATATATTTATAAAGACAACAGTAGACTTAAATAGAATTTAAAATGATAAATTCATTTATTTTACTTGTAGTTATTTACTTAAATAGACCTTAAGAGATATTAGTTTTATGCCTCCCATTTGCACAAAACCAGCGTTCTAATTTATTGGGTTTATTGTAATATACTGTCAATTTAACCGTTACCTGAAAGCATTCCAAAGAGTGAAACTCTCGTTGAAACTCCATTTTCCATTTCTGCCTTGACGCCATTTCTCCTTCTGTTTTACCCGAGCCTATTTGCCCTTCCAAACGTTCATACTGTTCCAACTGATCATGGGCATAACGGATTGCCTTAAGTTGCCCCCAATATTGCTGAAAATTTGCTGACAATGCCTGATGGTAGCGCATTAAACCCAATAACGAGATCGCAAATACAACAGATGCTACCAGAACTTCTGGCAGACTCATGCCTTCTTGCCGCCCGAGGTGAAGGTTCCTTTTCATAAACAAAATTCAACCTGAGGAACAGGGCAAAAATCTAACCAACCACTTTCAACGGGAATCAGCCCAACAGAAATAAGTGTATCCTGATTTAAGTGTTTCATCTGTTTCATCCATTGATAAAGTTCAATATTTTCCCCTGAGGTGAATGGAGCTATCCCTTTTAATAAAAAAAGCTCATCCGAATAACGTCTTAAACAGCTTTTCAAATTAAACTCTGTCTGTTGCAAACAAAACCAATCATCCATTTCTTGCTGATTGATCTGCCATGGTTGCACCTTTCCCCATGCCAATGAGGACTCTGCCCGCAGGAAAGCATTCAGATAATGTTGTTCATCCATCATCATAAGCATCGCGTTTTCTTGTTGATAATGGAGCGCTTTCAACATCATTAAGCTCAGCGCCAATAACATTATTATCGATACCAGCAAAATATTTCCCTGCTGCTTGTTTGCCATATCTTCTTTATTCCCTGACATTACGTAGCCGGATTGTCGTTTGGTGATGATAGACAATAGATGAAGATTTCAGCCAATGGGCTTTAATGGACAGCGTGACAAAAATCAGCCCTTTTTTTGCCTGTGATTTTTCAAGGTGAAAGGTATCAATCACAATCTCTTTAGGATCAAATAACCTTTCCCAACCATTTTCCTGACAATCACTCGCCCCTCTTTTCCATTCAAGTGCCTGGTTATTCAGGCGATAGCCAAAAAACTCGGATTCAATATGATCAGGTTTTTCCCACCGATTATTTAGGTTTAGATCAAAAGCGACAATAAAACAGGAGCTGGCAGGTTCTGTATTCTTATTTTTAATGATCAATGGTTCACCTTCACACTGTTTTTTATCCTGACAATAACCTGCCCGCCGGATATCTTTTTCCATCAAATAAACGGTTCTATTCACTAAATAATGCAGCCGATATTTACGATAGAGATCGAAGACCTGACCAGATAAAACCGGATAGGTTTTGGTCATGGCAATAAAAATAACACTACTAATCAACATGGCTACCATTATTTCCAACAAGGAAAACCCTGTCTGTTTTTGCTTAAAACAGAACATAGCCTTAAAACAGAAGGTAGTTTTAAAACGAAAAGTAATTTTAAAGCAAAAAGCAGTCAGCATCATGATCATGGATTTTTTATTCCCTCACAATCAGGAAGTTGGCTAATTGTATTACTGCACGTTCTAATCCGACCGCGTCCCGAAATCACAATACTAATTTCACCCGCAGAATTTGCCATCATGAAACTGGCCGGCATTGCCGTGTTTCTAATACCATAAAAATCAATGCGTTCAGTCGTAGATGATGCCAAAAAAACATCACCATGAGGAGAATTAACCCGTTCTCCATGTTCTGCAGTGCAATCAGATACCTTGGTCACAGAAGATATCAGACACCAAGAATGACCCATAACTAACCATAGTGTACGATCTTGGTTCAGATAATTTGCCAAAGCCTGTTGCCTTTCCATAAAGGACAAAACATTGTGCACCGCTGATTGCAAGCTCAGGCGGTTTTGATATTGCCCCCAATAATACAGCCCATAAGACAAACTAATGGAGATAATCAGCATCGCTATCAATAACTCCAATAATGTAAATCCTGATTGTTCAGGTCTGTTTACTCGCCTATTTGCTTTGCAATTTAATAAACTATTTTCGGGATAATTTTCTACCTTAGTATTTGTCTTCTTAATAATTATTCTCATATCAATCTCTTATACGCCAATTCCTTTTATAATTAAGGCGTGCTTCTTTCGGCGAGAATATCTTTGATTCATAGAAAAATAGGAAGACAATTTATTTCATTATGCGAAGTGATTTCAGGGAAAAATAACGATGAAATAATCTCTTTCATTTTATTTGGGAGGCAACACGCAAAAGTGATAAGCAGCTAATTTTTAATATTGAGAACCTCTGACGATAAATGTAAAAAGAGCAGGCAAAACCCGCTCTTTAATAATTTGGTATTACGTTAAGAAACTATTGGTATCGTTTCTTAAATTGCGACTGGGGCTTTGATGCCCGGATGTGGATCATAACCCACAATTTCAAAGTCTTCGAATCGATAATCAAACAATGAATCAGGCTTGCGCTTAATAACCAATTTAGGTAATGCACGTGGCTCACGGCTTAACTGAAGTTTAGTTTGTTCCATATGATTACTGTAAAGATGGGTATCTCCACCTGTCCAAACAAAATCACCCACTTCAAGATCACACTGTTGAGCGATCATATGCACTAACAAAGCATAGCTGGCAATGTTGAACGGCAATCCTAAAAACACATCGCAGGAACGTTGGTAAAGCTGACAGGACAGTTTGCCATCGGCCACATAGAATTGGAAAAAAGCATGGCATGGCGCCAATGCCATTTTATCCAACTCGCCAACATTCCATGCGGAAACAATAATCCGGCGTGAATCAGGATCATTTTTTAATTGTTCAAGAACTTGGGTTAATTGATCGACTTGACGACCATCCGCCGAGCCCCAGGCGCGCCATTGTTTACCGTAAACAGGCCCCAAATCGCCATTTTCGTCAGCCCATTCATCCCAGATGGTCACGCCATTATCATGCAGATATTGGGTATTGGTATCACCATTTAAGAACCAAAGCAGTTCATGGATGATGGAGCGAAGATGACAACGCTTGGTTGTTACCAGCGGGAAACCTTCCTGCAAATTGAAACGCATCTGATGACCAAAGATAGAGAGAGTTCCCGTACCGGTACGGTCATCTTTTGCCGTGCCTTCTTCCAGCACTTTTTTCATTAAATCCAGATACTGTTTCATTTTGCCTCTTGTATCTTATTGTTTCGGGAATCGTTGTTTCGAGCTTTGTTGCCAGGGCTTTTATACGCCCATACCATCATTAAAATTCCGACCAGAATCATTGGCACAGAAAGGATTTGCCCCATACTAATCCCTTCAAACAACCCGAGCTGCGCATCAGGCTGGCGGAAAAATTCGACTATTATACGGAATGCACCGTAACCAATCAGGAACAGACCTGAAACGCTTCCCATCGGGCGTGATTTACGGATAAATAAATTGAGGATGATAAACAGCACAATACCTTCAAGCACCATCTCGTATAACTGTGATGGATGGCGAGGCAGGACACCATACTTTTCCAAAATCGGCCATAAAGAAGGATCGGTTGTCGCCAATGCGATATCTTCACTGCGGGAACCCGGGAATAACATCGCCCATGGCGTATCAAGCGTGACACGTCCCCACAGTTCGCCATTGATAAAGTTACCGATACGCCCCATGCCCAAACCAAAAGGAACCAATGGAGCAACGAAGTCAGCGACCTGTAAGAAATGACGTTTAGTCCGGCGGGAAAACCACCACATGGCGCAGATAACTCCTACCAGCCCGCCGTGGAAGGACATGCCGCCATCCCAAACCTTAAACAGATAGAGAGGATTATCAAGGAACATTGGAAGGTTATAAAACAGAACATAACCGAGGCGTCCACCGACGAAAACCCCGACAAACCCTGCATATAGTAAGTTCTCAACTTCGGTTTTATTCCAGCCACTG
Source organism: Xenorhabdus sp. PB62.4 (assembly GCF_014467285.1). Classification (NCBI taxonomy): domain Bacteria; kingdom Pseudomonadati; phylum Pseudomonadota; class Gammaproteobacteria; order Enterobacterales; family Morganellaceae; genus Xenorhabdus; species Xenorhabdus sp. PB62.4. The sequence continues at coordinate 4,182 of NZ_NKHR01000005.1, forward strand.
TTTGGCTTTGCTGCACGGCGATTTGCTAGCCACATGGCAAAAACAAAACCAACCAGATACATAAAACCGTACCAGTGGAGGGATACAGGCCCGATTGAAAATATGACTGGGTCAATTTTAGGAAATTCCAGATAGCTAGTGCTCATCGTTCCCCACTAAAAGTAATGTTGTGTGAATAAATGATATGGAAGATAAATTATCTTATGCGAATAAATTACTTTGCTTGAATAACTCCAGACAAATAATAGCATAGCCAAGTGACTGTTCTCCGCCCTTATCGTCAGACATCGAATTTCAGGCATAAAATTTACGGTGTTTTTGGATTAACTCCAGTGCCTAATCCAAGGAATTTTGAGCTGGTTCAATGCTAAATACCGCCTCGGATTAATCCTCCTAGCCCATGCGATTCCATAAACTCGGCTGACAAAGTTTTTACCTGCTGGCTGGTTTCGGCTTTCAGTACCACATCTATAAGGCTTTCGAGTTTGTTCACACCCAATTGGCGCAACAAATATTTGATGCGTGGAACACTTCGGCCACTCATGCTCAGGCTACGATAACCTAAACCAAGCAATATTAATGCCCCCATCGGTAAACCCGCCATTTCACCACATATGCTGATAGGAAGATCAAGGCGTTGGCATTCATCAAAGGCCAGTTTTAGCGCCCTAATCACCGCAGGGTGTAAATTATCATAGAGTGAGGCGACATGGGTATTATTGCGATCCACTGCAAGTAAATACTGGGTTAAGTCATTCGTGCCAATAGAGACAAAATCAATCCGCTTCTTTAATTGTGGCAACAGAAAAATCGTAGATGGCACTTCAATCATGATACCAATCTGGGGCATGGGGATTATGTCAGAGATGGTTTGCTCAACCTCAGCTTTCGCTCTTTCAATCAGTTTTCGAGCTTCATCAATTTCCTCAATACTTGTCACCATTGGCAAAAGTATTTTTAGATTGCCGGTGTGTATATTGGCTTTCAGCATTGCCCTAAGCTGAATGAGAAAAATCTCAGGCTGATCCAGAGTGATACGAATTCCTCTCCAGCCGAGACAGGGATTATCTTCACTGATGGGCATATAGGGAAGTTGTTTGTCTGCACCAATATCCAGTGTTCTCAATACTACAGGCTTATCAGGAAAAAGTTCCAGCATCTCCTGATAACGATTTTTCTGCTCATCTTCTGATGGAAAACCGTTATGCAGCATAAAGGGGATTTCTGTGCGATATAGCCCGACGCCATCAATACTATCCGCTATTTGCTGCTCATGTTTCAGACTCAGGCCTGCGTTAAGTTGCACCAAAACCCGCTCACCACTCTTGAGCTGTGCTCGCTGCTGCTGTTCACCTTCAGCCAGCTTGCTGAGGACATGTTCTTCTTCGATGATCTGCTGGTATTCCTGAGCGATAAGCGGCTCTGGTTCAACGAAAATTTCTCCGCGATAGCCATCAAGGATAAGCGTCCGGTTATGCAGTAGTTCAGGTTGGATATCCGCTCCCATAATAGCCGGGATCCCCATCGCACGAACCAGTATCGCAGAGTGGGAATGCGTCGCACCGTCACGCACAATTACGCCAACTAACTGTTCTTGCGGCATTTCGGCCAACAAATTGGCACTAAGCTCATCGGCAACCAGAATAAAGCGTTCCGGCCACTGACCAGCGCCAGCGAAAGAATCATCCAGATGAAACAATACCCGCTGCCCAAGCGCCCGCAGATCAGACGCTCTTTCTCGCATATAGGGGTCTTGCAAGCTGGCAAACTGTTCGGCGTATTTTTCAATCACGACTTTGATCGCCCATTCCGCCATAAAACCATTATCGACGGAATAAAACAGATCTTGCTTGAGTTGGGGATCATTTAATAAATGAGAATAGAGATCAAAAATGGCAGCACTTTCTTTCTGTGAACTCACAGTGAAACGCTTGCTAATCCGGCGACACTCCGCTGTAGTTTGCTCCAGGGCCCGAGTCAGTCTTGATCGTTCAGCCTGATAGTCCAGCGTTAATGCCTCAGATACCTGATCCAACAAAGGTTGTGAACGATCCTGCCATCCCTGAGCCATAACAATGCCATTAGAAATAGAGAGAGCCTTAATCCGGGTTTGACGGTACTGACCAAATAACCCTTTTGTCTGCGCCTGGGCAAGAATAACACCAAGCTGAGTCGCCAGTGTAACCATGAAAGATTCTTCACTTTCATCAAACAACCGCCGTTCAAGTTGCTGAACAACTAATATTCCCTGCAACTGACGGCGATAAATAATAGGCACACCTAAAAAAGCCCGCAGGCTTTCTTCCTTGACTTGGGGGATATATTTGAAACTAGGATGTTCGCGGACATCTGCGAGGTTGATTAGTTCAGACAAACGTCCGACTTCGCCCACGACGCCTTCATCAAAAGCCAGACTGATCGCTTGACCTCGGGGTTTTCTCAACCCTTTGGTTGCCATTAGGTAATAACAATGTCGCTGATGATCTGCCAGATAAATAGAACAGACATCCGTGTTCATTGCCTGACAAGTTTCATTGACCAACAGCTCAAGCGCTTCAGATAAATTAGCTGTCATAGCCACTTTTTCGACAATTTCCCGTAAGCGCGTGAGCATAACAATTACCTAACTTCTTCTACGACGATGTAAATAAGGTGAATGTATCTGTGAAGCAGATTCCTGTATTGGCATCACAATGGAAGAAAATTCTTTCATCACGCGGCGGTATACATCCCGTTTAAAAGAAACCACTTGCCGGACAGGATACCAATAACTAACCCAACGCCAGCCATCAAATTCCGGCGTTTTACTGCGCTGCACATTAATTTCTGCTTCATTACACAGCAACTGCAATAAAAACCAGCGTTGCTTTTGCCCAATACAAACAGGCTTTGTATCCCAACGCACCAAACGCTTGGGTAATTTGTAACGCAACCAACTACGGGTCGAGGCGAGGACCCGTACATCTTTGCGACTTAAACCAACTTCTTCGAACAACTCGCGATACATCGCTTGCTCTGGTGATTCCCCCGGATTGATACCCCCCTGAGGAAACTGCCAGGAATGCTGCCCATAACGGCGGGCCCACAGAACCTGCCCTTGGCGATTACAAATTACAATTCCTACATTCGGGCGGTAGCCATCATCATCGATCACCAGACTACCTCTCGATAAAATACATTTGAAAAGATGGCTAATTGTTTCACACTCACCTCAAGCGGTAAACCTCTATGATTGGACTTTGCAGACGTAGCTTAAGTCTCTACAATACCGCCATCTCAACGGGGTGCGGCTGTAATGAAACAGTTTTGCTGAGAACAAACCCGTCGAACCTGAACCGGTTAGTACCGGCGTAGGGATTTGAGACGCTAATCCTTGATATAAAATAAGTAATTTTCATTTAGCACCTTCTCAGATCCTTTGCCAATCTGCTAATAACGAACGTTAATGGCTAATGTCCATAACTAATGTCTACAACTAATGCCTACAACTAATGCCTACAACTACAGGAGAGCAAAGTGTTTAAGAAATTATTTTTCAGTTTTATCGCCATCAATACGCTATTGATTTCTGCCTGTGTCTTTGCCCAAGCATCTCAATCGAAGCCAACATTGACAGTTTACACTTATGATTCATTTGCCTCTGAATGGGGAGCTGGCCCAGCCATTAAAAAAGCCTTTGAAGCAGAGTGTGGTTGTGAACTGAAACTTGTTGCTCTGGAAGATGGCGTATCCTTACTGAACCGTTTGAGAATGGAAGGCAAAAAAACATCAGCAGATATCGTGCTGGGCTTGGATAACAACTTGATCCAAGCCGCCCAACAAACAGGGTTGTTTGCACCAAGCCATGTTGATGTATCAAAACTGAAATTACCCATCCCATGGAACAATACAACATTTATTCCTTACGATTACGGTTACTTTGCCTTCATTTACAACAAGAACACCTTACCTCACCCACCAAAAAGTATGGATGAATTAATCAATAGTCACCAGAACTGGAAGATTATTTATCAAGACCCGCGCACCAGCACTCCGGGCTTGGGCTTCCTGCTCTGGATGCAGGAGCTCTATGGCGATAACACCGCACAGGAGTGGCAGAAAGTAGCCAAAAAGACGCTTACTGTCACGAAAGGGTGGAGTGAAGCCTATGGCCTGTTCCTAAAAGGCGAAGGTGATATGGTGCTGAGCTATACCACTTCACCGGGCTATCACATTATGTCAGAGAAAAAAGATAATTATGCGGCGGCGATATTTGAGGAAGGGCATTATTTGCAGATTGAAGTCGCAGCCCAATTAGCCTCAAGCAAACAGCCTGAGCTGGCACAAAAGTTCATGAATTTCATGGTATCGCCGGCATTCCAGCAAGCCCTCCCGACGACTCAATGGATGTACCCCGTGATTGATATTCCTTTGCCTGAGGTTTTCAAGCAACTCACGGTTCCTGAGAAATCCCTGCTATTCAATGCAGATGATGTGGCAAAACACCGTACCAAATGGATCCGTATATGGCAAAGCGCTGTCAGCCGTTAATTGCGGGTTGGATATTGCCGGGGGTTATTGCCTCCGGCCTGTTAATTATCGTTGCCCTGTCGGCATTTGGTACGCTGTGGTTCAATGCGCCTGAAAGCGACTGGCAGATATTCCTGCATGACAATTATCTCTGGCATGTGATTCAGTTCACCTTCCGGCAAGCGTTCTTATCTGCCGTATTATCGGTAATACCCGCCATTTTCCTTGCAAGGGCGCTTTATCGCCGCCATTTTCCGGGCAAGATGCTGTTTCTGCGCTTATGCGCAATGACATTGATCCTTCCTGTTTTGGTCGCTCTGTTTGGTATTCTCACTGTTTACGGTCAAACCGGCTGGCTGGCAAATATTTCCCAATGGATAGGGGTTGAATACCGTTTTACGCCTTATGGGTTACAAGGAATTCTACTGGCGCATATTTTCTTTAATATGCCGATGGCAACACGCTTATTGCTGCAATCTCTGGAAAATATTGCCACCGAACAGCGGCAACTTGCAGCCCAACTTGGTATGAGTGAATGGCAACATTTTCGTTTTGTGGAGTGGCCTTATCTGCGTCGCCAAATTTTGCCGACAGGCGCACTGATTTTCATGCTGTGTTTTGCCAGTTTTGCCACTGTGCTTGCATTGGGTGGCGGCCCTGCGGCTACCACTATCGAACTGGCTATTTATCAGGCAATCAGTTATGACTATGATCTCTCTCAAGCTGCCCTGCTCGCCCTGATACAACTTTTTTGCTGCCTCAGTTTGGTATTACTCAGCCAAAAACTCAAAGGCACCTTTTCTGTCGGTTACAGCCATCAACAAAAATGGCGTAATCCACAGGATTCATGGCTGAGAAAACTATCCGATGGTTTACTGATTAGCATGGCGTTACTACTTCTGCTGCCTCCTTTGCTAGCCGTCATTATCGATGGACTGAACCTCAGTATTTTTACTGTCCTGAGCCAGCCCGCTTTATGGCAGGCCCTTATCACTTCCATCGTGATTGCACTGGGCGCCGGATTACTTTGTGTCGTACTGACCATGATGCTGCTATGGAGTAGCCGCGAATTACGTTTACGTCATTTATCGCACTGGGGACAAGCGATGGAAACCAGCGGTTTGCTGATTCTTGCCATGCCGGGTATTGTCCTTGCTACAGGTTTTTTCCTTTTACTGAATACCACTATTGGCATACCCCAATCACCTTACGGATTGGTTATCTTGACCAACGCACTGATGGCGATCCCTTATGCTTTAAAAGTATTAGAAAATCCAATGCGTGATTTGGCTGAACGCTACAACCCTCTATGCCGTTCCCTCAATATTCAGGGTATTCATCGGCTGCGTCTCATCGAGCTTAAAGCTCTGAAAATCCCATTGGCACAAGCACTGGCTTTCGCCTGTGTACTGTCAATTGGTGATTTTGGGGTTGTCGCATTATTTGGCAACGAAGATTTTCGTACTCTGCCCTTCTATCTTTATCAACAAATTGGGGCATACCGCAGTCAGGATGGTGCAGTCACCGCGTTCTTACTGCTTCTTCTCTGTTTTATTTTATTCACTGTTATTGAACGTCTACCGAGCCGACGCCATGATTAAACTCGATAATGTCACTTATACTTACGAACATCTTGCCATGCAGTTTGATGTGAACGTTAAAGCCGGGGAACGCATTGCGATCCTTGGTCCAAGCGGAGCAGGCAAAAGTACCTTATTAAGTTTAATGGCGGGTTTCCAATTTCCTGAGCATGGAAAAATCTGGCTGAATAATGAAGATCATACGAATACCCCTCCTTCTAAGCGGCCTGTTTCTATGTTATTTCAGGAAAACAATCTGTTTTCCCATTTAACCATTGCGCAAAATATTGGTTTAGGTTTACACCCCGGATTGCGCTTAAATACCGAACAAAAGCAAATACTCCAGCAGATCGCTACTCAGGTATCGCTGGAGGAATGCCTCTCTCGCTTACCCGCTCAACTTTCTGGCGGTCAACGCCAACGCGCAGCATTAGCACGTTGCTTGGTTCGCCATCAACCTATTTTATTGCTGGATGAACCCTTTTCAGCGCTTGATCCTGCTTTACGTAATGAAATGCTGGAATTGCTGGATCAAATCTGTCGTGAACGCCAAATTACTCTATTGATGGTGTCTCATAATCTTGATGACGCAGCAAAAATCGCTCCACGTTCGTTACTGATTGTGGATGGGAAAATTCATTATGATGGTGCAACAGATAAATTGATGAGTGGAGAGGCTGATGAGGCGGTGATTTTGGGGATAGATAGCTATAAATAAAGCGCCATTAAATGGCGCTTTATTTAAATTATTTATTATCTCCCAACCCCGCCTTTTTATAAACCACCAAATTTTCACGATCTTGACCCGGCCTATGCCCCTGCCAAAATAACACCATGCCTTTAGGTGCAGGATCTATCTCTTCAGATAAAAATAAAACAAGCAACCAATCACATTTTTTGGGGGCATCAAAGGTTTTCTGTTGTTGATGCAAAATATGGGCATAGTAATAGAGCATTGGCGCTTCAGATTCGCCAATATTATATGAAGCCATGCAGTCATTATCTTGATATACCCCTGCTAACTTCTCCTTTAAATCAAGAAAAGTGCCTTGATAACCTTTGGTGTAGTCAATCCAACCGACAAATAATGTAAAGACTAATCCCCAAACTGTGGCGATACCCAGAACCCAATTTTGGGCGGCGCGCAAAGCGGGAGATTTAGAAATAAGCCAATTTTTGGCTACCCATACTGCTGTAATTAAAACAGCGATAGTAAATATAAATCCAGAAAAATGTATCTGATAACTCATTGGCAACCATCTGCCAAGTGGCGTTAACCAGTGTTTATAATCCGTGAAAAGTGCTAAGAAATAACAGCCCCATAAAAATATAATCAGAACAGACCAAAGTATGGAGGAAAATAAGGTCAAATATTTATAGATTATTTGAGGTATTTTAATGAAGGTCTGTGTTGCTAAAATCGCCATAGGTGCAATAAAAGGCAGTAAATATAATGCCCGGCCAGAGGCTGATATTTGTAATAAAACAACACCTAATACAACAAATGCGGAGCAAAGGAAATAGTGTTCATCAGACAATGACTTGATTGGATTCATTAATATGAAGATGAAAGCCAAAACTCCTGATGGCAGAGCGAATAAAAGCACGGCTTCGGGGATCATAGTTAAATTACCTCTGGCTCCGAGGTCTTCAACAGAGAAACCTAAAAAGCGACCGATATTATTATCCCAAAACCAGACTTTAAATAAATCAGGATGTTCAATAAGTAACATGACTGGCCACGGCAGGATGAATACCAGTGCAATAATGCCTGACAAAAAAGTATTTAACCCATATTGTTTAGTGCGACACTGTTTTAGAAAAATGGGGGCAAGAAGCAAGCAAATCCATAATAATCCCGGAATAAATACCCCTTTTGATAACAATGTCATAACTGTACCGATAATTAACCATAAACAGGAGTAACTTGTTTTTTCTTGTTTGATTAACCCCAGTAAGCCATATAAGCCGATGGTTGTTCCTGCTATCAATGAGGTATCAGTAAACATATCGTGACTGTGACGAACCAAGCCGGGAGCACTTACATACAAAGCAAAGGCGATCCATATCCGGCTGTCTGTAAAGTGTCTGGCATCAAATACACGCCGGGATAACAAAATAAAAAAGGAAAAATTGATTATAGAAAAAAATAAAGTGGCGGTTCTGGCTGCATCGTGCATCGGAAGCCAAGGGGACAATAAATGTATAAACGAGGTTGCTGTCCAATAATACAGAGGGGGCTTTTCCATAAAAGGTTGCCCCGCATTTTTGGGCACTAACCAATTTCCCGTTTCATACATGGTTTGAATAATACCAAAACTATAATTTTCATCTTGTTTCCACGGAGTATGCCCATAAATACCAGGTAATAAATAAAGCAACGTGAAAGCCAGAAATAACAGTAATACTTTGATATCTGTCTGAGTCAGTTTATTGGGTTTATTCATCAATATTTACCAGATTCAATTAACATTTATCTTCTCCATAAAAATAGATATCATCTTATACAATTAAAAATAACAACAAAAGGCTATTATCATAACTATATGATAATTAAATATATTATAGTTGGTTAATATCATTGATATTAACTTAATAAAATTAAATCTATTGAAATGAATTTCTAAATTTTACTTACAATATTAATTAATAAATACGATTTCTTTAGGGAATTTTTATTCCTACCCCAAGACTTAATTCCACAAAAATACTGTATAAATAACCACTATCAGTGCTATGATTGAAATTACCTTTACAAAACCAGATATAGCTGATTACTTTTAATAAAAAACCATGCAGATAAATCACGTTGAACAAGGTCTTATACTGACCCGTCACTGGAAAGATACCTCGTCTGGCATCGAGTTGGTGTATTGGCTGGCGACAGATAACGGGGCACGTCGCATCACAATTCCTCACCAAAAAGCCGTTGCCTTTATTCCTCAACATGATTTACCTAAAGCCAAGCGTTTATTGGCACAAGAAAAACATTTCCAACTAAAAGCATTGTCACTGAAAGATTTCAACCGTCAGCCTGTCGCAGCACTATATTGTTTACAATATCACCACCTGCAATATCTGGAGAAAACCTTTAAAGAACAGGATATTCCGCTCTATGAGGCTGATATTCGGCCGCCCGATCGGTTTATGATGGAGCGCTTTATTACTGCCCCTGTCTGGTTCAGCCAGAAACCTGACGGAAGTTATCAAATGAAGGCCAATCCCACCTATCGCCCTAAGCTGAAATGGGTATCTCTGGATATTGAAACCAGTCAGCATGGGGAATTGTATTCCATTGGCTTAGCGGGATGTGGTGAGAAAACGGTGCTTATGCTAGGGCCGAAGAATGGCAGCCAGCAGGATCTCAATTTCAAACTGGAATATGTCGCCAGCCGTCCACTGATGCTGGAAAAACTCAATGAATGGCTGGCTCATTACGACCCTGATGCCATTATTGGCTGGAATCTGATTCAGTTTGATTTAAGGGTGTTACAGCAACATGCTGAGCGCTATAACGTGCCGCTAAAATTCGGCCGTAATCAGGGTTTGCTCGAATGGCGGGAACATGGCTTCAAAGCAGGCCACTTTTTTGCCGCAGCAGAAGGCCGCTTGATTATTGATGGTATTGAAGCGCTGAAAACGGCAACGTGGAATTTTCCTTCATTCAGCCTTGAATATGTTGCACAAACGCTATTGGGAGAAGGGAAATCCCTTGATAATCCCTATGACCGCATGGATGAAATCAATCGTCGCTTTCAGGAAGATAAGCCCGCCCTCGCCCACTATAATTTGCAGGACTGTATTCTCGTCAATCGTATTTTTGAGAAAGCGGATCTCATGGCGTTCTTATTGGAACGCGCTACGGTAACAGGCTTGGCGGTGGATCGCAGCGGCGGTTCTGTGGCTGCGTTCACCCATCTTTATCTGCCAAGAATGCACCGGATTGGCTATGTCGCTCCCGTTCAGCCAACTTATTTCGATGATAACAGTCCGGGGGGGTTTGTGATGGATTCATTCCCGGGGTTGTATGATTCGGTATTGGTGCTGGATTACAAGAGTCTTTATCCTTCGATTATTCGCACATTCCTGATCGATCCGGTTGGTATGGTCGAAGGAATTGCCGCTCCCGACTATGAACATGCTGTCCCCGGTTTTAAGCAAGCCTTCTTCTCCCGGACACAACATTGCCTGCCCGATATCGTTACGCAAATCTGGTACGAACGTGACAAGGCCAAAAAACAACAAAACGCTCCGCTTTCCCAAGCCCTGAAAATTATTATGAATGCGTTTTATGGGGTGCTTGGTGCTTCCGGCTGCCATTTTTTTGATCCTCGCCTGACATCCTCAATCACCATGCGTGGGCATAAAATCATGCATCAAACCCGTGAGTTAATAGAATCACAAGGCTATCAGGTGATTTATGGCGATACGGATTCTACGTTTGTTTGGCTGAAACGCCCCCATTCTGAAAAAGAAGCCAGCCAAATTGGGCATGCGCTGGCGCAATTTGTTAACCAGTGGTGGAAAAATCATCTCAAAACCGAATTCAACCTTGAAAGTGTGCTGGAATTAGAATTTGAAACGCACTATCGGCGCTTCCTGATGCCAACAGTACGAGGTGCGGAGCAAGGCAGTAAAAAGCGTTATGCCGGGCTGAGTGGCGATAAAGTGATTTTCAAAGGGCTGGAAACGGTAAGAACTGACTGGACGCCACTCGCACAAATATTCCAAAAGGAGTTATATACTCTGATCTTCCATCAGAAACCCCATCAGAATTATATCCGTGAGTATATTGCCAAAACGCTGGCAGGTGAGTTTGATGATCATCTTGTTTACCGCAAACGGCTACGCCGCAAATTGTCTGATTACCAGCGCAATGTTCCCCCTCATGTCAGGGCTGCACGTTTGGCGGATGAATATAACCAACAGCATAATCGCCCATTGCAGTACCAAAACGGAGGTTGGATCAACTATATCATCACTCAATCCGGGCCTGAACCGTTGGAAAATCAGACTTCACCTCCCGATTATGAGCACTATATCAATAAGCAATTGATGCCGATTGCCGATGCTATCTTGCCATTTATTCAGGATGACTTTATGACCTTGCTGACAGGGCAAATGAGCATCTCTTTTGAGTAATGGATATTTTTGCAGGTGACGGCTTGCTCAGCATCAATTAACATATCGCCCCTCTAAAGGGGAATGGTGCTTTTGTGACCTCGTTATCAAAAAAACAGGCGCTATAAAGTCCATTGAAAACTATCCCTATCGATAACCAATGATGATCGATATCCAACAAAAGCAGCCATCCTGCAACCATAAATAACATTGTCTAACAGAAAACTGAGCCAAAATTTATGCCATTTACTCTTGGTCAACGCTGGATAAGCGATACAGAAAGCGAACTTGGATTAGGAACAGTCGTAGCGCTTGATGCGCGCATGGTGACGTTGCTTTTTCCTGCCAGCGGAGAAAACCGCCTTTACGCACGCAATGACTCCCCCATTACCCGCGTTATGTTTAATGTGGGCGATACCGTGACCAGTCACGAAAGCTGGAAACTCAAGATCGATGATGTTCAGCAAGATAATGGCCTGCTGATCTACGTCGGTACTCGTCTGGATACCGAAGAAGAAAATATCTGCCTGCGGGAAGTTTTTCTGGATAGCAAGCTGACGTTTAATAAGCCGCAGGATCGTCTGTTTGCCGGTCAAATTGACCGCATGGATCGCTTTGCACTGCGTTTTCGCGCCCGTAAGCACCAGAGCGAACAATTTCGTCTGGCTGAAAGTGGGTTGCGTGGTATTCGTGCCAGTTTGATCCCTCACCAGTTACACATTGCCAATGAAGTGGGTAAGCGTCACGCCCCTCGTGTGTTACTGGCGGATGAAGTTGGTCTGGGGAAAACCATTGAAGCGGGCATGATTATCCATCAGCAATTGATGGCCGGGCGTGCCGATCGGGTGTTGGTCATTGTGCCAGACAGCTTGCAACACCAATGGCTGGTAGAAATGCTGCGCCGGTTCAACCTGCGTTTTTCGCTGTTTGATGATGGTCGATATAGCGAAGCGCTGCATGACAGTGACAACCCATTTGAAACCGAGCAATTGGTTATCTGTTCTCTGGATTTTGTTCGCCGCAATAAGCAGCGTTTCGAACATCTGCTGGAGGCGAGTTGGGATTTAATGGTGGTGGATGAAGCTCACCATTTGGCATGGAGCGAAAAAGCCCCAAGCCGCGAATATCATGCTATCGAACAATTGGCAGAGCAAATTCCTTCTGTTCTGCTGTTGACAGCGACACCTGAGCAGTTGGGGCAAGAGAGCCACTTTGCCCGTCTGCGTCTGCTGGACGCAAACCGCTTCCACGATTATCAGGCATTTATTGATGAACAACAGAAATATCGTCCTGTTGCGGATGCCGTCACGTTATTGTTGTCCGGTGAAACGCTGAATAATGACCAGCAAAATGTGATTGTTGAGTTGATCAGTGAGCAGGATATTGAACCTCTTCTGAAAGCAGCAAACAGCCATCAGGATGAAGAGAGTGAAAATGCTCGCCGTGAACTGATCTCTATGCTGATGGATCGCCACGGCACCAGCCGGTTGCTGTTCCGTAATACCCGTGGTGGCGTGAAAGGTTTCCCTCATCGCGAACTGCACGAGATTAAGTTACCTTTGCCTGCCCAATACCAGACGGCAATCAAAGTTTCTGAAATCATGGGCGCCAAAAAAACCGTGGAAGCACGCGCCAAAGATATGCTCTATCCTGAGCGGATCTATCAGGAGTTCGAAGGTGAAAACGCCACATGGTGGAACTTCGATCCTCGCGTAGAATGGCTGTTGGGTTTCTTGATGGCAAACCGTGACGAAAAAGTTCTGGTGATCTGTGCCAAAGCAGAAACTGCGCTGCAACTGGAGCAAGTTCTGCGGGAGCGCGAAGGTATCCGCAGTGCCGTATTCCATGAAGGCTTGTCCCTGTTGGAACGCGACCGCGCAGCGGCTTACTTTGCTTCTGAAGAAGAAGGGGCGCAAGTGCTGCTCTGTTCTGAAATTGGCTCCGAAGGGCGTAACTTCCAGTTTGCCAATCAGCTCGTCATGTTTGATCTGCCATTTAACCCTGATTTGCTGGAACAGCGTATCGGACGTCTGGATCGTATCGGTCAGAGCCGCGATATCAAGATCAGCGTGCCTTATCTGGAAAATACGGCGCAATCGATTCTCCTGCGCTGGTATCACGAAGGTCTGGATGCGTTTGAACATACCTGCCCGACAGGCCGTTCTATCTACGACAAGTATTATGAAGTTCTGTTGAATTTCCTTGCCAAGCCAAACGAGCAGGCGGGTTTCAATGAATTTATTGCGGAATGCCGCACGCATCACGAACAACTCAAACAGCAACTGGAACAAGGCCGTGACCGTCTGCTGGAAATGAATTCTAACGGTGGCGAGCAAGGCCAAAAACTGGCAGAAACAATCGCCGCACAAGATAACGATACGGATCTGGTGAATTTTGCCCTGAACCTGTTCGATATCATCGGCATCAATCAGGAAGATCGCTGTGATAATATTATCGCCCTGCAACCATCTGATCATATGCTGGTACCTGATTTTCCCGGATTACCGAAAGATGGCTGCTCCATTACGTTTAGCCGTGAAAAAGCGCTATCCCGTGAGGATACTCAATTTCTGAGCTGGGAACATCCAATTATCCGTAATGGCCTGGATTTAATCCTGTCAGGAGATACCGGAAGCTGCGCTGTTTCTATTCTGAAAAACAAGGCACTGCCGGTCGGTACGCTATTGGTTGAGTTAATTTACGTTGTTGAAGCACAAGCGCCTAAACATCTGCAATTAACCCGCTTCTTGCCACCAACGCCTGTGCGCCTCTTGTTGGATCTGAAAGGCACCGATCTGGCTCCTCAGGTAGAGTTTGAGAGTTTCAACCGCCAGTTAAATGCCATCAATCGCCACAATGCCAGCAAACTGGTTAATGCGGTACAGAAAGAAGTTCATGCGATTTTGCAACAATCAGAACCTCTGATTGAAAAACAAGCGCGTAAATTGATTGAGAAAGCCAAAAAAGAAGCAGATGAAGTCCTGTCAGCAGAATTGTCACGTCTGGAAGCCCTGAAAGCGGTTAACCCGAATATCCGTGATGATGAGCTGGAAGCGATTGAATCTGAGCACAAGCATCTGTTGCTTAACCTTGATCAAGCTAACTGGCGTCTGGATGCTATTCGTCTGGTGGTTGTTTCTCATCAATAATAGTTTCTCGCCAGTAATAGCGGCTTATCAATAATGGCTTATCGCCAATCATTGCTTTAAACTCAGGGGGTTTTCTTCACGAAAGCCCCCGTCATTTTTCCGATTTGACTATTTTTCGACACGACTATTTTTCGACACGACTATTTTTTAACACGACTATTTTTCAACACGATCATCCTTCAACATATGGGAGCTATTATGCTGGAGTCTTATAATCCCCCGACAGATCCTTGGTTATATGTGCTGTACCAAGACGAGCACATTATGGTTGTCAATAAACCCAGTGGATTGCTTTCTGTGCCGGGCAAAGCAGAAGAGCATAAGGACAGTATCATGACGCGGATACAGGCGGAATTTCCCACCGCTGAATCGGTGCATCGATTGGATATGGCCACCAGCGGTATTATGGTTGTTGCGCTGACTAAAGCCGCCGAACGTGAATTGAAGCGTCAATTCCGTGAGCGTGAACCGAAAAAAGTCTATATCGCGCGGGTATGGGGAAAACTGGAGCCGGAAGAAGGATTGGTGGATCTACCGTTAATCTGCGACTGGCCGAATCGCCCGAAACAAAAAGTCTGTTTTGAAACCGGCAAATCGGCACAGACAGAGTATCAGGTACTGGAGTATGAAGCACAAGCAACGCGGGTCAGGCTGGCACCAATCACAGGACGCTCTCATCAGCTCCGTGTACATATGTTAGCCCTTGGCAACCCTATTCTGGGGGATCGATTCTATGCCCACGAACAGGCAAGGGTATTGGCACCTCGCCTGCAATTACATGCCCAAGAACTCTTCATTACTCATCCGGCTTATGGCACTCCAATACATTTTGAGTGCCAGGCAGATTTTTAACGCATGCTTTTTTGGTACATTTGGATAAGCGCTATTTAAAGCCCTTCTCTTTTTTAATTAAATCATAAGCAGACTGGATGGACTGCGCTTTTTGTTTCGCAAGTTCCATCATTTCTGGAGGCAAACCTTTCGCTACCAGTTTGTCTGGATGGTGTTCACTCATTAGTTTTCGATAAGCGCGCTTAATGGTTGTGGCGTCATCCTGTTCATTGACGCCCAATACTTTACAGGCATCTGCCAACGTCGCACGCTGCTGCCCACGACCTTGATAATGCCCGTATTGCTGATGCTGCCCACCAAAATTCTGCCCGTCAAAATGACGCCCGCCTTCCATCATGGCAAGGAACTGTTCAAATTGAATACGGGAAATTCCCAGTTCTTCGGCGATAACAAATAGAACTTTTCTTTCGTTAGGATGCAGTTCACCGTCAGCAAATGCAGCCTGTAACTGAATTTCCAAAAACATCCGGGTCAGGTCAAAACGACCAACGCAAGCACGCCGTAATTGCCGTAATGTTTCACGCAGAGGGAATTGAGGCTGTTTGCCCTCACGAAATGCCTGCTGGGCGGCAAGCCTGGCTTCACCATGCAGCTGCATTCTGTCCATCAGTTGAGTGGCAAGCTGGATATCTGTTTCTGTTACCCGGCCTTTGGCTTTAGTTATATGCCCCAATACTTGGAAAGTGCTGCGAAAAAACAGGGACTGCCGGGTCGGGCCTTTAGCATCGGCACCTAAATTTCGTGCCCTGACTTTGTCAAGAATGTGACCCAACAACACGCCAATCACAATCCCCCAAAAACCAGCACCAGACGCAATACCAAATATTAATCCAAATAATTTTCCCCAATACTGCATATAGTCTTCAATTCCCCAATGCCCTTAGCGCAATTTTGCATTATCATACTATTCATTAAGCTCTGTGCCTAACAACAAGATAAGCAAAGTTAAACTTTACTCTGGTGCATATATCTCAACTACGTTAGTCTCTGAACATTTGCCGGCACGATGGCACTGATGACGGAACCGCATAAACATCTATGAACAAATGTTATCCTACCCTGCTGGCCACAATGGTATGGGCCGCACTTTACAGTCAGCAAGCACATGCTGACCTCGCAGCACAATGTATGCTGGGTATCCCTGTCTATGATAAGCCGATTATCACAGGTGATCCCAATAAAATGCCCGTTAACATTAAATCCGAAGATACTCGTGGCGAATATCCTAATGCGGTTGAGTTCATTGGTAATGTTGATATCCGGCAGGGAAATAAAACGCTGACAGCCGATAAAGTCAGGCTTGAACAAACACAAGATAAAGAACTCGTTCGTACTATTACCGCAACAGGTAATGTCAGCTATGATGACCCTCAGATCATTCTGAAAGGGCCACGCGCCTGGGCTAATTTAAACAATAAAGACACCGACGTGGAACAAGGTAAATACCAGATGGTTGGCCGCCAGGGACGTGGCAGCGCAGATAAGATGATGCTGCGTGATGAAAACCGCTATACCATTTTAAATAACGGGATATTTACCTCTTGTTTGCCGGGCAATGATAGCTGGAGTGTTGTCGGTTCCGAAGTGATCCTGGATCGCGAAGAAGAAGTGGCTGAAATCTGGAACGCCCGTTTCCGGATTGCCAATGTGCCGGTGTTTTACAGTCCGTATTTGCAGTTACCGATTGGTGATAAACGCCGCTCTGGTTTCCTGATCCCCAATGCCAGTTTCTCCAATAAAGATGGCTTCCAATTCCTGCTGCCGTATTACTGGAATATTGCACCTAATTATGATGCCACGATCACTCCGCACCTTATCACTATGCGTGGCTTGAAACTGGACAATGAATTCCGTTACCTGACTCAAGCCGGTACAGGTACTGTTGCATTGGATTGGATAGGCCACGACCGCCTGTACAGGGAAGACAAAAAACTTAACATCAGACCTGAACGAGAGAGTGATAATCGCTGGCTGTTTTATTGGAACCATAGCGGAGTCATGAATCAGGTCTGGCGTTTTAACGCCGACTATACCAAAGTCAGTGATCCAAGTTATTTTAATGACTTTACTTCTCAGTATGGTTCTAGCACGGACAGCTATGCGACCCAGAAATTCAGTATTGGTTATGCGCAACAGAACTGGAATGCCACACTCGCAACCAAACAGTTCCAGATTTTTACCATCGACGATAGAAGAAGAGCCTACCGGGCAGCCCCTCAGTTGGATCTGAATTATTATAAAAACAATTTAGGACCATTTGATTTTCATGCCTATGCCCAAGCAGCTAAATTTACCAGCGTTGGTAACCAGTGGCCTGATGCAACACGTTTGCATGTGGAACCCACCATTAACTTGCCACTCTCCAATGGCTGGGCCAGCATCAATAACGAATTTAAGTTGATGGCGACGCATTACCAACAGGATCTTACTGCTGCAACCAAAGCCAATAAAGATACGGCTTCATTGGAGAGATCAGTAAACCGTCTCCTGCCTGTATTTAAATCAGATGCCAAGATGGTGTTTGAACGCGCCATGTATTTTAATCAGGACTATACCCAGACGCTGGAGCCACGCGTTCAGTATCTGTATGTGCCTTACAAGAATCAAAATAACATTAACAACTTTGATTCTTCCCTGCTGCAAGCGGACTATACCGGATTGTTCCGTGACCGCTTCTACAGTGGCTTAGACCGCATTTCATCTGCCAATCAATTTACGACAGGTGTAACTACCCGCATTTATGATGAAGATTTAGTTGAACGTTTTAGCCTGTCCGTAGGTCAAATCTACTACTTTGAACGTCCACGTACTGAAGATACTGAACCTAATTCAGGTTCTAAAGATATCATCGGAAACAAAAAGGGAACGGGCGCCACGACATGGGCTGGAGATGCGCACTGGAGAGTCAATGATTCCTGGGGGCTCAAAGGCGGGCTGCAATACGATAACCGTCTGGGTAGTTTAACCATGGGTAATGCAGTAGTGGAATACCGTCGTGATGCTGATCGCATATTGCAGTTAAACTATCGTTTTGTTGACCGCGATTATATTCAGGCCACGCTCAAAGGCGGTGCGCCAGCTTATCAACAGGGTATTTCGCAGGTTGGAATGGTGGCAAGCTGGCCATTGACGGATCACTGGGCATTTGTCGGAGCGTATTACTACGATACCAAAGAGAAACAACCTGCGAACCAGATGGTGGGTCTGCAATACAACACTTGCTGTTGGGCAGTCAATGTGGGCTATGAACGCAAGATCGTCAACTGGAGATTCGGCAGCAGTCAGTATGACAACAAATGGTCATTCAATGTTGAACTTCGTGGCTTAAGTAACAATCACAGTTTGGGTAGTCAGAAAATGCTACAGCAAGGTATTCTTCCATACCAACGCGCATTCTGATACCGATAAACTCTGATACCGATATACACAATAACCCCGCCAAGGCGGGATTGATATGATGGGAAATGTATGAAGAACTGGAAAGCGCTCACTCTCGGATTGATGTTTTCAGTAACCACTGTCGCAGTGGCTGCACCACAGGAACTCAATAGGGTGGCTGCCGTTGTTAACAATGATGTCGTACTGGAAAGTGACGTCAACAGCCTCTTACAATCCGTTAAACTCAATGCAAAGCATGCAGGTCAGCAAATACCGGATGAAAAAGCACTGCGTCATCAGATCCTTGAGCGCCTGATTATGGATGACATCGTTTTGCAAATGGCAAAACAGATGCAAATTACCATTCCCGATCAAGCCCTGGATTCTGCAATTACCAATATCGCTGACCAAAACCACCTGAGCATGGCCCAACTGAAACAGAACCTGACCGCAGATGGTATTAATTTTGACACCTACCGCAACCAAGTCCGCAAGGAAATGACGATCGCGGAAGTACGCAATAATGAAGTGCGCCGCCGCATCACTATTCTGCCACAGGAAGTTGATTCACTGGCGAATCAGCTCGAAAGCCAAAATAGTCAGGACTCGGAATTGAACATCAGCCATATTCTGATCCCTCTGCCAGAAAATCCAGATCAGGCTCAGGTAGAAAAAGCTGAAACCACGGTCAAAAAAGTCTTGTCTGAACTCAAGAGTGGCGGAGATTTCGGCAAATTGGCTATCGCGTATTCTGGTGACAGCCAAGCCCTGAAAGGGGGAAATATGGGCTGGAGCAGGCTGCAAGAATTGCCTACCCTGTTCGCTGAACAGCTCCAATCTGCGCACAAAGGGCAGATTATTGGCCCGATTCGTTCTGGTGTGGGTTTTCACATTCTGAAAGTAAATGATATCCGTGGTGGTCAGACGCCGATTGCGGTTACTGAAGTGAATGCCCGTCATATTCTGCTGAAAACATCACCGGTTATGAACGACGAGCAGGCACGTAACGAATTAATGAAACTCAGGGAAGAAATTTTAAGCGGCAAAACGACATTCGAAGCAGCAGCGAAAGAGTATTCTGAAGATCCCGGTTCCGCCATGCGTGGTGGAGAACTGGGCTGGAATTTGCCGAGTGCTTATGACCCTGCTTTCCGTGATGCCTTGACCAAACTGCAAAAAGGTGAGATCAGCCAACCCGTTCACTCTTCTTTCGGCTGGCACCTGATTCAACTGCTTGATAGCCGCAAAGTTGACAGAACGGATACAGCACAGAAAGATCGTGCCTACCGTCTGCTGTTCAACCGTAAATTCAATGAAGAGGCACAAAGCTGGATGCAGGAATTACGCGCCTCCGCTTATGTGAAAATTTTAGATGGTAGCAATGCACAACAATAAACCCTCTATCAACCCCATTGTCATCACCCCCGGCGAACCAGCCGGGGTTGGCCCTGATTTAGTCATTGCCCTCGCCCAAAAAGAGTGGCCCATCCAATTGGTAGTCTGTGCTGATCCAGAGCTGATGCTCTCCCGGGCCAGACAACTGAATTTACCTCTGAGACTACAAACATACTCCCCTGAACACATTTCCTCATCACAAGCGGCCGGAACCCTGACGATTCTGCCTGTCTCTCTCCAATCTCCGGCTATTGCGGGTGAATTGAACCGAGAAAACGGTACTTATGTCACGGAAACGCTGACAAAAGCCTGCGATGGTTGCCTGAATGGGGAGTTTTCTGCTCTGGTGACAGGCCCGGTGCATAAAGGCGTCATTAATGAAGCTGGCGTGCCCTTTACCGGACATACTGAGTTTTTTGCTGACCACAGCCAATGCTCAAGGGTAGTCATGATGCTGGCAACAGAAGAGTTGCGGGTTGCGCTGGCAACGACACACCTGCCAATTTTAGATGTTCCCAAGGCGATTACTTTTGATTCCCTCAGGGAAGTTGTCACCATTCTCAACCATGATCTGAAAACCAAATTCGGTATCCGGCGTCCCCACATCTATGTTTGCGGCCTGAATCCCCATGCGGGTGAAGGCGGGCATATGGGGCATGAAGAAATAGACGTGATCATTCCTGCGCTGGAGAGCCTGAGAGCAGAAGGGATGTGGCTGGAAGGCCCATTGCCCGCGGATACACTATTTCAGCCCAAATATTTGGATAATGCCGATGCGGTGCTTTCAATGTATCACGATCAGGGGTTACCCGTGTTAAAATACCAGGGTTTTGGCAGGGCCGTGAATATCACATTGGGCCTGCCATTTATCCGAACTTCTGTCGATCATGGCACAGCACTGGAGCTGGCGGGGACAGGTCAAGCTGATGTGGGTAGTTTTATCACCGCATTAAATCTAGCAATTAAAATGATACAAAACAGTAATGAATAATAAAGTCCATCAGGGGCACCATGCCCGTAAACGTTTCGGGCAAAACTTTTTAACCGATCAGTTTATTATTGACAGCATTGTCGATGCGATAAACCCACAGGCCGATCAGGCTGTAGTGGAGATTGGCCCGGGTCTGGGAGCACTGACTGAACCCGTTGGTGAGCGCATGGATAAAATGACAGTCGTCGAGCTTGACCGCGATTTAGCGGCCAGACTGCATGTCCATCCGAAACTGAAAGATAAGCTGACAATCATTCAACAAGATGCGATGACTGTTGATTTTGGTCAGATTGCCAGAGAGCGCGGGCAGTCACTGCGTGTATTTGGTAATCTGCCTTATAATATTTCCACGCCATTAATGTTCCACCTTTTCAGCTATACTGATGCTATCGCTGATATGAGCTTTATGCTGCAAAAAGAAGTGGTGAATCGTCTTGTCGCTGGCCCGGGCAGCAAAGCCTACGGGCGTTTAAGTGTGATGGCTCAATACTACTGTCAAGTAATCCCTGTTCTTGAAGTGCCGCCCACAGCATTCACACCAGCACCAAAAGTGGATTCCGCTATTGTGCGCCTGATCCCGTACAAGACCATACCTTATCCGGTTCAGGACATTAACATATTAGCCCGGATCACAACTCAGGCATTTAACCAACGGAGAAAAACTATCCGTAACAGCCTTGGCAATATTTTTTCTGTTGAACAGTTATCTGAACTGGGTGTTGATCCAACCACGCGGGCTGAAAACATCTCTGTCGAGCAATACTGTAAAATGGCAAACTGGTTATCGTCTCAGTCTGAAGTTGCCTGAAACCAACAAACAGTCGTTACAGTAACAGGAGGCACCTATGCTCAATGAACCAAGAATTTATATTCAAGTACAAAGTACCTATGTAGAAAGTCAATCACAGCCGGAACAGCAGCGCTTTGTATTTGCTTATACAATATCAATTCGCAATCTTGGGCATTTCCCAGTGCAACTGATTAGCCGTTACTGGCGCATAACCAACAGTGATGGTCACCGAACCGAAATTCAGGGTGAAGGGGTTGTGGGGAAACAACCTTTGATCCCGGCAGGAACAGAATATAGCTACAGCAGCGGGACAATTCTGGAAACACCTCTGGGCACGATGGAAGGTCATTATGAAATGATTGATCACGAAGGCCACCCATTTCGTGCCACCATTCCCGTATTTCGACTGGCAATTCCGACACTGATTAATTAATTATGGCAACATACCTTATCGGCGACATTCACGGTTGTTACCGTGAATTACGTGCCTTATTAGAACAAGCTGATTTTCATCCCGGCAAAGATACATTGTGGCTAACGGGCGATTTGGTTGCCCGTGGTCCTGATTCTCTGGCAGTACTTCGTTATATCAAGCAGCTCGGCACAGCAGTTAAACTGGTGCTGGGTAATCACGATCTGCATTTGTTGGCTGTTTACGCAAAGATCAGCCGTAATAAGCCGAAAGACTTGCTGGATGAATTGCTCACTGCACCAGATATTGATGAATTGATAAATTGGCTGAGAAAACAGCCAATGTTACAAATTGATGATGAGTTGAAATTGGTCATGGCTCATGCGGGGCTCACCCCACAATGGGATTTAGAAACGGCCAAAACATGCGCCCGTGAAGTGGAAGCCATTCTTCGCAGTGACAGTTATCCTTTATTTCTTAATGAAATGTATGGGGATATGCCAAATAACTGGGTCCCTGAATTAAGTGGCCTTGCCCGGCTGCGTTACAGCACCAATGCACTGACCCGGATGCGTTATTGTTTCCCAAATGGTCAGTTGGATATGATCTGTAAATCTAAGCCCGAAAATGCCCCTGCCCCGTTGAAACCTTGGTTCGAATTACCGCGCAACATTCCTGAAGATTATGCCATTGCGTTTGGTCACTGGGCTGCGCTGGAAGGACAAGGCGCTCCGGATGGTATTTATGCGCTGGATACGGGCTGCTGTTGGGGAGGTAAGTTGACAATGCTACGTTGGGAAGATAAACAGTATTTCAGTCAGGATTCAATGCTCACAAGATCAAAAGACTGAATTGACGACGCCGGAGTGCCTGAGCACTCCGCACGTAAAACTAAATCACTTTCTGCGTTCTAAGATTTCAAAACAATAGCTGTGTGAATTGTTTTCATCTTCATCGTGATATTCCGTAAAAACTGAATTCCACTCATCAGGTTCATAATCAGGGAAGTGCGTGTCACCGATCACTTCTGCATCAATATGAGTCAGATACATACGATTAGCCAGAGGAATAAACTGCTCATAAATTTTTCCTCCTCCCATCACCATAATCTCTTCAACATCACCAGCCGCAGCCAAAGCAGCTTCGATGGAGCTTACCCAAGTGACCCGATCATCGCTTGCAGGTTGACTGCTGATCACGATATTCAGACGTCCCGGCAAAGGACGGCCAATTGATTCATAAGTAACTCGTCCCATCACAACCGGCTTTCCGAGTGTGTTGCGTTTGAACCAGGCTAAATCACCTGGCAGAGTCCACGGCATGGAATTTTCCATACCAATAACTCGATCCATGGCCATCGCAGCAATCAAGCTGATATTCATTAAGTCACCTTACAGGCAAGTAGTATGAAAATTTGGGACACTATACGGAAAGGGTTACGCTCAGTCGATAAAATTAGCAATTTATTCAGAACAAATTGTTAGTTTACCCGCTAAATGTTAAGCAATTTATAGCGTAATCAACTTCTGGTTAACAAAAAAGCGCCCTCATCGCAGCCCGACTCAATCGGATGGGGTATACACTACCGCTTTTCATTGCCATTCTGAGCTGCTGCCATTTCTCAAGGTTATTTATTTCCAAAGGTTACTATTTCTTGATGCGGTTTTTATCCAATACTAAAGCTGGCAGAGTTAACAATTAGCCGTCCTGCAACCCCACGATCCGCCATTTCCAGTATCTGGCTGTAATACATGAAGGGGAAATTCTCATAAGAGGGCTGCATCATATTGACCAGTAGTTCTGCCCGTTCATCAATCCAGACAGTATCTTTCCAACCATAATCCTGTGGCTCTGGGCGATTGCCATTAAGGCTGATAACTTTAAATCTTACGCCTTCAATATGGAAAGGCTGAGGCGTTGAGGTTGTGATTATCCAACGTTCCCATGTACCTTGCTGGCTAACTATGTCGGTTCGATGTTCATTCAGCACTGAACCATTAATTCCCTGCGAATAATCTCCCAAAGCTAGCTGCCTGCTTCGGATAGAAGAATTGATTTGTGTATTATCCAGCACGAGCTGAGAAGGTAATTGATCCGTCACCAAAGGGAGCAAACCACTGGCTTTAAGTGTCAATACTGTGGTGGATAACAATTTGGTTGAAGGTTCAAACAACCCTTTCAGACGATCCATCACGCTTGCGGATTCTCCCGCAGTAATAGTGACACTTTCCACTTTCGACATATCAACCAAGACTTCACGACGTTCGCCCGGGGCAAGTGGCAGTTGCTGTATGGCTACAGGAGCAGGCAACAACCCCTGATCAGTTCCAACCATATAGAAAGGACGTCCATCGCTGAGTTCTAATTGAAATCGCCGGGCATTAGAAGCATTCAGCAAACGTAGCCTGACCCAACCTCTGGCAACTTCAACAAAAGGATTTTCAACCCCGTTAACCACTAAAGTATCGCCAAGGAAACCCTGATTGGCTGGCGGGTCATATTGTGGTACGCCAAAATTATCCAGTCGTTTATCCTGCAAAATAACTGGGAAATCATCAACGCCATAATGTTCAGGTAAAGGCAAACCACGGCTGCTTTCATCTTCCACCAGCCACATTCCGGCCAGGCCAGCATAAATATGTCGTGCCATTCGGTGTGGTGTGTTGGCATGATACCAACAGGTAGCCGCTGGTTGATCTATCGGGATAACGGGCGACCAATTTTCACCCGGTGCTATCAAACGGGCCGAGCCTCCCATCAGGGTTCCAGGCACCAGTAAACCACCTACCGTCATTGAAACCGGTTCAGACAGACGGTTGCTATATATCAGTTTGACATCGTCTCCTCGACGAACCCGGATAGTCGGCCCCAGATAGTGCCCGTTGATGCCCCAAACATGAACTTTATTCTGACCATTAAATGACCATCTGGCTTTCTGTATGGCTAAAAATAGAGGTTGTCCGCCTCGGGGTTCCAGTAAGGGGGGAAGTGGCAATTTCGTTTGTTGATTTTTGTTGGCTCGAACCGCAAAAGGAAGCGCCCCTAAACACATTGCCAAACCAGATGCCTGAATAAACTGGCGTCGACTCAGTGACATACTTTCTCCACAGCAGGAATAGTATTTATGACAAGAAATAGTATCTACGACAAGAATAGCAACCCACAATGATTGCTTATGTAAACGCAACCACTAACAATGACTAAAAAAATTCAAATAATTACTGGGATGAATATCCCGATATTGTGGCTATCAGGATTTATTATTCTATCGATTGCGTTTAATAAAAACATTAAGTTATTAAACGCAATCATATCGCGAATGGGAAAGAAATTCTAAAACTATCTTAAATTGATAGCCAAAATCCATCCAAAGTGTGGGGAAATATATTTGACGATTTCGGACATTTTATCGTCATCTGAAATTATCCTTGCTTATTCAGCGCCTCAACTTCTTTATCTAATTCTTCAATTTTAGATTGCATCATTTGCCGACAATGCCCCGCCAATTCACGAACCTGATCTTTGGTATATTTCGTGGTATCAATCGGAGGCAACATTTCGACAATCACAGTGCCATTATTCCAACGATTCAGTTTTATTTTACCGTGTGTTGAAGAAACACACACTGGCACGATAGGTACACCTGCTGCAATGGCGGCATGAAAAGCTCCTGTTTTAAACGGCAATAATCCGCGACCACGGCTGCGCGTTCCTTCCGGGAACATCCAGATCGAAACCTGTTTTTTGGTAATTTGATCAACAACCTGTGAGATTGTACCGTGTGCTTTTGTGCGGTTTTCTCTGTCGATCAAAATATTACCTGTCAGCCAATAAAGCGGACCAAAGAACGGAATAAAAACCAGACTTTTTTTGCCTACAGTGACGGTACGTGGCTGCACTGCATTAGACATGGTAACCATGTCGTAATTGTTTTGATGATTAGCGATATAAATGCTAGGCCCGTATTCCTGAGCGTCTGCCGGAATACGTTCCACTAGTTTAATACCCAATATTTTATGCAGTTTGCCAAACGCATGGCCGAAGGTCATCACATGACGTGGATTGCGCGGACTGAATAAACAGTAGAGACAACCAAAAATAAAGATCAGGATTGTAAACAGAATAACAATAATTCCACGAATGATTGCTAGCATAGCAGCCTCTTGCAGAGCAGGCCAGTATCATACTGGCCCGCAATTATGATTTTTGTTGTTACTTAATTTATTGGTTAGGCGTTTCCACTTCAACACGTTCCACGCGCTGTAATCCACGAGGCAGTGAAGTTCCCTTACGCCCTCTTTCCGCTCTGAATTTCTGTAAGTCCTCTGGGCGGAGCTGCAATTTACGCTTACCAAAGTAGAGCGTAATGGTGGATTGTGGAGGCAGTACCAGCAACCAACTCAGCATATCTTCCCCTGATGCGGCCTGAGCTGCGGGGATAGACACAATCTTGTTGCCCTTGCCTTTGGAAAGCTGAGGAAGATCCGCTACAGGGAACATTAACACACGACCCGCTTTGGTTATCGCCAGCAGCATATCATCCTGCTCGTTGTTAATTTCCAACGGCAACATCACTTTGGCGTTTTCAGGCAGAGTAATCAATGCCTTACCTGCGCGGTTCTTAGCAATCAGGTCACTGAAAGTACAGATAAAACCATAACCTGCATCTGATGCCATCAGAAATTTCTGTTCTTCTTTCGCCATCAGAAGATGCTCAACGGATGCTCCAGCCGGCAATGCCAATTTCCCCGTTAACGGTTCGCCCTGACCTCTGGCTGATGGCAAATCCAACGGATCTATAGAGTAACTACGCCCGGTGTTGTCAATAAAGACTACGGGTTGGTTACTTTTACCTCGTACTGCACTGCGGAAGCTGTCACCAGACTTATAATTCAAGCCAGCCGGATCAATTTCATGCCCTTTCGCACTGCGCACCCAACCCATTTCAGACATAACAACCGTAATTGGCTCAGATGGCAGGATGTCATGATCGCTCATGGCTTTCGCTTCCATGCGCTCTTTCAACGGGGAGCGGCGAACATCACCGTAGCTTTCAGCATCGGCAATAATCTCTTTTTTCAGCAAGGTATTTAATTTACGTTCGGAACCCAAAATCGCCTGAAGTTTGTCACGCTCTTTCGCCAATTCATCCTGCTCGCCACGAATTTTGACTTCTTCCAATTTCGCCAAGTGACGCAATTTCAGCTCCAGAATTGCTTCGGCCTGCGTTTCGGTTAATTCAAAACGCTGCATCAGCACTGGCTTTGGTTCATCTTCATTGCGAATAATGTGGATGACTTCGTCAATGTTAAGATAAGCCGCTAACAACCCTTCCAGAATATGTAAACGTTTAAGGACTTTTTCCAAGCGGTGATTCAGACGATTACGCACTGTTTCACGACGGAAAACCAGCCACTCACTGAGGATCTCAACCAAGCCTTTAACCGCAGGACGGTTATCCAAACCGATCATATTGAGGTTAATGCGATAGCTTTTTTCCAGATCGGTCGTCGCAAACAGATGGTTCATGACTTGTTCGACATCAACACGATTCGTGCGTGGAACAATGACCAAACGGGTTGGGTTTTCGTGATCAGATTCATCGCGTAGATCATCCACCATTGGCAGCTTTTTCGCCCGCATCTGGCTGGCGATCTGCTCCAAAATTTTCGCGCCGGACACTTGGTGTGGCAGGGCTGTAATGACAACGTTGCCCTCTTCTTTCGACCAAACCGCCCGCATACGCACCGAACCACGGCCATTTTTGTAGATCTTGCGAATATCTTCTTTTGACGTGATGATCTCGGCTTCGGTGGGATAATCCGGCCCCTTGACATACTCCATTGCCTCATCAAGCGATAGATCAGGCTTATCCAGCATGGCAATCAGCGCATTCGCCACTTCACGGGCATTATGCGGTGGAATATCCGTTGCCATACCAACGGCAATGCCGGTAGTACCATTAAGCAGAATATTGGGCAGGCGTGCAGGCAGCATTTTCGGCTCCTGCAATGTGCCATCAAAGTTTGGCACCCAATCCACCGTGCCTTGCCCCAACTCACTCAGCAGCAATTCAGCATATTTGGACAACCGGGATTCGGTATAACGCATTGCCGCAAAAGATTTCGGATCATCCGGGGCACCCCAGTTACCTTGCCCATCAACCAGCGGGTAACGGTATGAGAAAGGCTGAGCCATCAGAACCATAGCTTCATAACATGCGCCATCCCCATGCGGATGGTATTTACCCAGCACGTCACCCACAGTACGGGCAGATTTTTTAAATTTGGCGCTGTTGCTCAGCCCCAGTTCTGACATCGCATAGACAATACGGCGCTGAACAGGTTTTAAACCATCACCGATAAAAGGCAACGCCCTGTCCATGATGACGTACATGGAGTAGTTCAAATAGGCGTTTTCAGTGAATGTGTGAAGCGGCTGACGCTCCACACCATCGTGAGTTATCTCACTCATGTATTAATTTCCTCAGAATCTGTATTGACTATCTATTGCGCTATATCTCAATGCGCTAAACTTCAATATCGATGGAATCACCCTTCTCTTGCAGCCAGTTGCGGCGATCTTCTGAGCGCTTTTTCGCCAGAAGCATATCCATGACTGAAAGGGTTTCCTGATAATTATCATCGTCGATAGTCAACTGCACCAGACGGCGAGTGTTGGGATCTAACGTGGTTTCGCGCAACTGCATTGGGTTCATTTCACCCAAGCCTTTAAAGCGCTGGACATTCGGCTTACCCCGTTTGCGACTCAAGCGATCGAGTATGGCGCTCTTTTCCCCTTCATCCAGCGCATAATGCACTTCTTTGCCGAGGTCGATACGGTACAGTGGCGGCATTGCCATATAGACATGCCCACGTTTTACCAGCGTCGGAAAGTGGCGGACAAACAGGGCACACAGCAGGGTGGCAATGTGCAATCCATCTGAATCCGCATCCGCCAGTATGCAGACTTTACCGTAGCGAAGCTGGCTTAAATCGTCACTATCTGGATCGATACCAATCGCAACAGAAATATCATGCACTTCCTGCGAAGCCAGTACTTCATCGGAAGAAACTTCCCATGTATTCAGGATCTTTCCGCGCAGCGGCATAATTGCCTGAAATTCACGATCGCGGGCTTGTTTAGCAGATCCGCCGGCCGAATCCCCCTCCACCAGAAACAGCTCCGTAATATTGAGATCTTGGGCGGTACAATCTGCTAATTTACCCGGCAATGCAGGGCCGTTGGTCAGCTTTTTACGTACAACTTTCTTCGCCGCACGCATTCTGCGTTGCGCACTGGCAATCGCCATTTCAGCCAGTTGTTCTGCTTCCTGAATATGCTGGTTCAACCACAGGCTGAACGCATCTTTCACCACACCAGAAACGAAAGCCGCAGATTGACGCGAAGAGAGGCGTTCTTTGGTTTGCCCTGCAAATTGCGGATCCTGCATTTTGAGGGATAACACGTAAGCACAGCGATCCCAGATATCATCCGCCGAGAGTTTAACGCCACGTGGCAGGATGTTGCGGAATTCACAAAACTCACGCATGGCATCAAGCAAACCTTGGCGTAAGCCATTAACGTGGGTTCCGCCCTGTACTGTCGGGATCAGGTTAACGTAACTTTCTGCCAGTAATTCTCCGCCTTCCGGTAACCAAAGCAATGCCCAGTCAACCGCTTCAGTATCCCCGCGGAGTGTGCCTACAAAAGGTGCCTGTGGCAACGTGACCAACCCATTAACGGCTTCCAGCAGATAATCTGTCAGCCCGTCGGCATAACACCATTTCTGCTCTGTATCGCTCAATTTGTCCTTAAAGACAATTTCAACACCCGGACACAATACCGCCTTGGCTTTCAGCAAATGTGTCAAACGAGTGGCAGAAAAACGGGGGATATCGAAATAGCTTTCATCCGGCCAGAAGTGAACACTCGTTCCGGTGTTGCGCTTACCGCAACTGCCGATAACATCCAGCTCTTGTACTTTTTCGCCATTTTCAAAAGCGATCTGATGAACCTGGCTGTTGCGACGAACCGTGACCTCTACCCGTTTGGACAGGGCATTGACCACCGAGATCCCAACACCATGCAGGCCACCAGAAAACTGGTAATTTTTATTGGAAAATTTTCCCCCCGCATGCAGGCGGGTGAGGATCAATTCAACAGCAGAAACTTTTTCTTCAGGATGGATATCAACCGGCATACCACGGCCATCATCTATCACTTCCAGAGACTGATCGCTGTGAAGGATTACTTCAATATGCTTCGCGTGACCAGCCAGAGCTTCGTCCACACTGTTATCGATCACTTCCTGTGCCAGATGGTTCGGGCGGGCTGTATCGGTATACATACCGGGACGACGACGAACTGGCTCCAGGCCACTGAGGACTTCAATGGCCTCTGCGTTGTAACTAGATTGAGTCATGTTGTAATTCTGTCGGTTGCTTCGTTATTAGAGGGCCAATCAGTATTGATATACTGTTGATAATACCAGTCGCTTACCTATTTTTGGCAATTTTTTTACTATTGCCACTGGTCAGACCCAAGAAATTGATGATTTGAGGGAAATAGTATTCGAGGCCAACAAAAGCATGATTCCCACCAGATTCGACCGTTTGCCGGCACTGCATCAGGTAAGCAACGGCCTGGCGGTAGTCGAGCACTTCATCCCCGGTTTGCTGCAATAACCAGATAAGATCGGGCGATTCCAGCGGGTCAATGTGCATCACTTTGAGATCATGTATGTGGCTTTGTTCGAGAGTATACCGCTCTTCGGTATAGGGATTCACGTTTTCCCCGAGATAATCCTGAAGCAAATCGAATGGGCGTACCGCAGGGTTAACGACCACGGCAGGCAATCCAAAACACTGGGAAAGCCAAATAGCCAGATAGCCGCCAAGGGAAGAGCCCACCAGACCGATATTTTCACCGGCGCGCTCCATCACCAGTTCTTCCAGCAAGATCGCCGTCTCTTCAGGATAAGGCGGTAATTGCGGCGTCAGCATCTCAATTTCGGGATGCTGCTGGTGCAACCATGTTTTCAGCGCATTGGCTTTCGCTGATTGGGGTGAGCTATTGAAACCATGTAGATAAAGTAACGTTGACATTAATACCCGTCCGAATCTAAATCCGGGCAAAACTCGTTACTCTCAAGCCTGTGAACCTGTGTTTGCAATCTTGCTTCTTCGTTGCCAGCCACAGACAGTTCAAGGTAACGCCATCCCGGAGCCACTGTATCAAGCATAAAATTAGTACAATGTGGCTTAAATTGCACACAGGTTGATGGTGTTGCCATAACACGAATGCCATTCCACATTTCATCAACTTCCTGATGGATATGCCCGCACAGTATGGCTTTTACCTGTGCCCTGCCTTTCAAAAACTCTGATAATTCAGGGGCATTACGTAAGCTGTGCTGATCCAACCATGTACATCCAGAAGGGATGGGATGATGGTGCAACATGACAATGGTATGGCGCTCACTGTGCTCATCCAGACATTTATTCATCCATTCGAGCTGATAATCCGTCAGTTCTCCATGAGGAACACCCTGCACCTGACTATCCAGCATAATCAATTGCCAATGCTGGCCGATAAATATCTGCTTGGAAGGTGAAATCCCTGCTGCTGCCAACGTATCAACCATCACCGGCTGATAATCATGATTACCGGGCAGCCAAACACAAGGCGCAGGCAAACGGGCAATCCCCTCAGCAAAATGCTGATAGGCATTGATTGTCTGATCCTGAACCAAATCACCTGTCGCAACGATCAAATCAATATCAAGATCCTGCCCAAGGATCTTATCCAACACAGCATGATAGCTACGATAAGTATTGATGCCTAGCAGTGAATCACCCTTATTGGCGAAAAGATGCGTATCAGTGATTTGCAGTATTCTGGCTGTGGCGCCTTCTGCCACAGGTATTTCAAGCAGGCTTTCCAAATGGTTTCCTTTTCCTGTCGATCATAAGGATTATTCTAGCGTGTCTTTATGTAAAAGATCTGCTGACTGGGGCACACTTCCCATTTTCCAGCATAAATTAGGAATTATTCCCCCAACCAATCTCTCTTCAGTTTTTCATGGTGCAACGCAAGCCACTGTATTGCAATAACCGAAGCAGCATTATCAATAATCCCCTCTTCCACCCACTGATAAGCCTGTTCACGACTGGCAACCAGAACGCGAATGTCTTCATGCTCGCCTTCCAGACCATGAACGCCTGACGCGGTAGAAGCATCCACTTCGCCAACGAAGATATACATGCGCTCTGTTGTACCACCAGGACTGGAAAGATAACTCAACGCAGGCTGACAGCGCTTAACGTCAATCCCTGCCTCTTCCATTGCCTCACGGCGCACGACCTGTTCAGCATTTTCGCCCTCTTCGATCATGCCGGCAATCACTTCCAACAACCACGGTGTATCACTGGTTTCAACCGCAGGGATGCGAATTTGTTCAATCAAAACAACTTCATCGCGTACCGGATCATAAGGCAATAAAACCCCCGCATGACCGCGTTCAAAAACCTCGCGTTTAACGGTTTCGCTCCAACCACCCCGGAACAGGCGATGCCTGAATTGATATTCCGTCATGGAAAAAAAACCGCGATAGAGCGTTTTTTGGGAAATAACTTCAACATCTTGTTTTGTAAAAGTACGTGAAGGGGAAAGATCTTCGCTCATAAAGGCTCCTGATTATTTTTAAAATTTCCTATTATTAAAAGGTATTTTTCTACATTGTCTAAATAAATTCATTTTGATGATACAAACAAGTTGAAAAATGAGGCAATATGGCACAAACAGTCACCCTGCCTTATTGGTATTTTCTGCTAGAATCTGTGGTACTTAGTTTTTATGCAGAGGCAACTTAAGCAAAATAGCTGCACAACAAGGAACGCAAATGAAAAAATTGCTCTCTCTTTTTATTGCTATGAATCTGGTAGGTTTTAGTACTTCAAGCCATGCTGCGGATTTACTCCAGATTTATCAGCAGGCAAAAGAAACAAACCCGGAATTGCTTAAGGCACAAGCTGACCGCAATTCAGTAGTTGAAAAGATTAATGAAACGCGTAGTACGTTATTGCCTCAATTGGGGCTGAGCGCGGGTGTTGATTACAACAAAAGTTTTCGAGTTCCAAAAGATAAACAATCAGAAAGTCATGGTAGCAGTGCTAAACTGCAATTGACCCAAACCATCTTTAATATGGCGAAATGGAATCAGTTAAATCAATCTGAGAAACGTGCTGGTATTGCCGATATCGATTACCAAACAGCTCAACAAAAATTAATTCTGGAGACCGCCAAAGCTTATTTTGACGTTCTGAATAGTATTGATGCCTTGACATATAGAGAAGCCCAGAAAGCCTCACTATATCGTCAGTTGGATCAAACTACCCAACGTTTTAATGTCGGTCTGGTTGCCATTACTGACGTACAAAATGCCCGCGCCCAGTATGATTCAATTCGGGCACAAGAAGTTTCTGATCGTAACACTCTGGATAATGCGTTGGAAAAACTACGCATGATTACCGGTACTTACTATCCACAACTGGCTTCATTGAATATTGATCAATTTAAAACTAAACAACCAGAGTCTGCTGATAAGGTGCTAAAAGAAGCAGAAGCCAGTAACCTGAGCCTGCTGTCAGCGCGTTTAAAACAAGATCTAAGCCGCGAACAGATCAAGGAATCACAGACAGGCTATATGCCAACCGTTGAATTAACGGCGTCTACAGGCGTCAGCAACGATCATAGCCGTGGTGCTCAATACGAAAATACCTACAGCGGAAATAACTCTGTTGGAGTATCCTTAAGCCTCCCCTTATTCAGTGGTGGAGCTACCTATTCTCAAGTAGAACAAGCGAAATATAATTTCGTCAGTGCCAGCCAGAATTTGGAAAACACTTATCGCCAAGTCACACAAGAAGTGCATTCCTCTACCAACAATATTTCTGCGGCGATCAGTAGTGTTGACGCCAACAAGCAGGCGGTACTTTCTGCGCAAAGTTCATTGGATTCAATGGAAGCCGGTTATCAGGTAGGAACACGTACTATCGTTGATGTGCTGGAATCGACAACCAAACTTTATCAAGCCAAACAAAATCTGTCTAAGGCACGCTACGATTACTTGCTTTCCCAATTAAGTAACCAACTGGCTCGTGGCACTTTGAATGAAAATGATTTGATAGAGTTGAACAAGATGTTAGGCACGCAAATCTCAACCTCTGCCAGCAATATCATTAAAGAGATGGAAACACCATCAATTCGCTGATTTAATGTTCTATCGTTTTACATTAAAAAACGTTATATTAAAGACGCTATACTAAAAAAGCAGCCCGCCGATTGTGTGGGCTGCTTTTTAAGCATATCCCAGAGAGCCAATCCCCTGGATATCCTACGTGGGACACGCTCTTAATCAGATACCTTTAAGATGGATGCCCCCTATGACAATTATTTCCTTAACACCCAGGAAACGGACAAAAGAGATAAACCGCGATTCTTTTCGCAAAACCTGGCGAAGCTATCGTCTGGCACCGGTAGCGCTTGCTGTCAGTGCTGTGCTTATGCTTTCTGCCTGTGAACAAAACGATGAAACGGTATCACTCTATACCAATGCCGATGAGTGTTCTCAGGCGAATCCTTCTCAAAGCGAACAATGTAAAGTCGCTTACAACAATGCCTTGAAAGAAGCGGAAAAAACCGCACCGAAATATGCCTCTCGCGAAGAGTGTGTTGCAGAGTTTGGTGAACAACAATGTACGCAAACACCGGCTCAGGCTGGCGTCGGTCAGGCTCAGGCACAAAACAGCAGCAGCGGCAGTTTCTGGATGCCGTTGATGGCAGGTTATATGATGGGTCGCTTAATGGGCGGCAGCTCTGCACCATCACAACCGCTGTTTACCTCAAAATCAGCTTCCAGCCCGGCTAACGGCAAGTTTGTTGATGCGACAGGTAAAAGCTATGGCTCTGCTACCGCAGGTGGTCGCAGCATGACTGTGCCAAAAACCGCGATGGCCCCAAAACCCGCCACCACAACCACGATTACCCGCGGTGGATTCGGTGAATCTGTGGCGAAACAATCAGCCATGCAGCGTTCGTCTGCCAGCTCAAGTTCCAGTTCTTCCCGTTCTATGGGTGGTTAATTAAAGATGAAACGCATTGGTATTACCGAGCGCCCGGATTGGCGCGAAAAGGCTGAAGAATATGGCTTTAACTTTCATACTATGTATGGTCAGCCTTATTGGAGTGAAGATGCTTATTACCAGTTCACTCTGAACCAGATTGAAGAAATTGAAGATGCGACAGCAGAACTGCACCAAATGTGTTTGCAGGTCGTGGAAAAAGTGGCCAACAGCGAAGAGCTGCTGACAAAATTTCAGATCCCAAAACACTGCTGGGAGTTTATCCGTTCTTCATGGGTAACCAGCCAGCCTTCACTCTATTCCCGTCTGGATTTAGCCTATGATGGCAAAAATCCGCCCAAATTGCTGGAAAACAACGCCGATACCCCGACGTCTCTGTATGAATCCGCTTTCTTTCAGTGGATCTGGCTGGAAGACCAGATCAATGCCGGCAACCTGCCGTCAGATGCAGATCAGTTCAACAGCCTGCAAGAAAAGCTGATTGATCGTTTTGTACAGTTACGTGAAAAACATGGATTTGGCCTGCTGCATATGGCCTGCTGTCGGGATACTGAGGAAGATCGTGGCACCATCCAATATTTACAGGACTGTGCTGCGGAAGCCGGTATTCCAACTGAATTCCTGTTTATTGAAGATATCGGACTGGGCGAAAAAGGGCAGTTTACTGACTTACAGGATCAAGTGATCGGTAATCTGTTTAAACTGTATCCGTGGGAATTTATGTTGCGTGAGATGTTCTCCACCAAACTGGCTGATGCGGGTGTGCGTTGGCTGGAACCGGCATGGAAAAGCATTATCTCCAACAAAGCATTATTGCCAATGCTGTGGAAAATGTTCCCGAATCATCCTAATCTGCTGCCTGCTTATTTTGCGGATGAACGCCCTTCAGATATGGATAGCTATGTTATTAAGCCGCTGTTTTCCCGTGAAGGTGCCAATATTCGTATCATCGAAAATGGACAGGAAATAGCCAGTGTCGATGGCCCTTATGGGGAAGAAGGCACGATCGTTCAGCAATTCCATTCATTGCCAAAATTTGGTGATAGCTATGTATTGGTGGGAAGTTGGTTGGTGAATGATCAATCGGCGGGTATCTGTATCCGTGAAGATCGAGAGTTAATAACTCAAGATCTTTCACGTTTCTACCCGCATATTATTTTGGATTAATTCAATTATCCAATCTGAATAGACAACATACTCAAGGAGCCGTCTTCAATACCCTCAATCGGGGTTGAAATCGGCTCTTTTTTATCCCATGTCCCCATCACATACAGCAACGGCAGGAAGTGCTCTGGTGTTGGATTAGATAGCTGACCATCTTCCCTATCCAGAGCATTAACCAAAGGATGAGGCTCTTCAAAGCTAGTTAAGCTCTCACGCACAAACTGCTCAAAAGAGAGCGCCCATGGGAAAGGCTCTGCCCCCAATACCCTGGCCGGCAAATTATGTACGACATTACCGCTTCCCATAATTAAGACGCCTTCATCACGAAGCAGGGCTAATTTTTTGCCCATTTCGTAATAAAAAGACGCGGGCTGAGTGCGATCCATGCTCAATTGGACAACGGGAATATCTGCATCAGGATACATTTTAGCCAATATTCCCCAAGAGCCATGATCCAATCCCCAGTCTTTAAAATCAGTCTCGACTTCAATCGGCTCCAGAATATCTTGTACCAATACAGCGAGCTCAGGATACCCTTTGGCCGGATACTGCTTCTCATGTAACTCTCTGGGAAAATTACCAAAATCGTGGATCGTTCTGGGCTGAGCCATGGCTGTCACTGCTGTACCTTCCGTATACCAGTGAGCAGAAATCACAAGAATCGCTCTTGGTCTGGGCAATTTTTTTCCCAGTTCAAACCAAGCGCGTGAATAGCAGTTATCTTCAATGGCATTCATTGGGCTACCATGACCAATGAACAATGCAGGCATTCTCAGGAGACTCATTCTCGCCCCTTATACAGCAAATTAAACATTTAGAATAATGGATTGTGAGTTACGGTAAAAAAACTATGACAAGATTAAGACTTTTCTTCCCTGAATACAGTCAATCAAAAATGATGGAGTGTTTCAAAAATACTGAAAGGCCACAGAAGATGGGCTGTAGCCTTTCATACGTGCATGCGATATTTTTCCCCATCTTTCAAGTTACTGTGATACCGCACAGTAACTCAAAATCTGTTGAGTATAACCGATATATTCTATCTGATTTGTTTTCCATCCACTGTTTTCTATCCATACTAATTAGGGAGGCTATTAACTCGCCGCCTTTGCTATTTTTAAGCGATAGTCCACCAAGTCTTCGATAGTGACTACCGGCATACCATGCAGTTTTGCGAATTCAATCACTTCAGGTGCACGGGCCATTGAACCATCGTCGTTTGTTAATTCACACAGTACTCCCGCAGGCCTGAAACCGGCCAGTTTAACCAAATCAATGGTGGCTTCAGTATGACCACGGCGAGTCAAAACGCCTCCCGGTTGCGCCCGCAAAGGAAAAACATGTCCAGGCCGATTCAAATCGTTTGGCTGAGCATCGTCTGCAATGGCGGCTTGGATCGTGGTAATGCGATCTGCCGCAGACACGCCGGTGGTTACCCCCTGTGCGGCTTCAATGGTGACAGTGAAAGCTGTCTGGTACTGACTGGAATTATTTTCGACCATCATGGGCAAATTTAGCTGCTGACGACGTTCTTCGGTCAGGCAAAGGCAAACAATTCCACTGCCATGACGGATGGTTAATGCCATTTGTTCTACCGTCATTGTTTCGGCAACGAAAATCATATCGCCTTCATTTTCACGATTTTCGTCATCCAATACCATCACACCCTGTCCCGCACGCAAAGCAACAAGCGCACGTTCAACACGTTCAAATGGCGTCCCATATGAGGAAAGTAGCGTCTGATTCATGGTAAAGAAACCTCTTTAAATGTATGGATTACCAGAATCAGGGCAATTTTGAGGAGTTCATGCTGCACAAAAATACGGCAACAAAAACAACAGACGAGCGCAAGCACTCGATTGATGCTGTTATTCTCTCCCATCCGGACTATCACCGTCGGCTCCAGAATCACACTGGATCTGCTGACCTCTGTTTTATTTCGTTACGAATAACAACAAACAGAGCGCTCGCGGGCTTCATAAAATTATCATTCGATCATTTCATGTTACCGCCGGTAGGGACTTTCACCCTGCCCTGAGATAAACAATTTCACTATAGCGCTAATAATCTGTAGGGGCAATCTACAAAATCAAATATGAAACCTGGCTCGCAATCATTTATGCTTTCATCATCAAGTATTAGAATACCGCCAACACAATTATGCCTAAAAGGATGATCATCATGCTTGATCCAAAGAAAATTGAACAAATTGCCCGCCAAATCCACAATGCAATGCCGAAAGGTGTTAAAGAGTTTGGTGACGATGTAGAAAAAAAATTGCGTACTGTACTGCAATCTCAACTGAGCAAGCTGGATCTTGTCAACCGTGAAGAGTTTGATGTCCAAACACAAGTTCTTCTGCGTACACGTGAAAAATTGGTTGCGCTGGAACAACGCCTGACTGAATTGGAAACCCGTCTGGAAGGTTCAGACAAGAAAACCGAGCAGGCTGAATAATGGTGTGAGGAGAATGGCTATCGTAGCTTCGTTCTCCTCCAACGTTTCCCTTCATTTTTAACATAAAAAATTATCTTATATTTTTCTCTATACATTTTACTCTAATAACATCTCTGTCATTTTGATGTGAGTCTTTCATACACGCCTTATATTTATCTCCATAATCTTTGAATTCCGCCCTTGCTACAGATAATGGTTTTTTTAATAAGTCTTCAATAAAATCGACGCTTCCCACTTCAAAATGTTGGTAATCTATCGGCGTATCCCAATATCCCCCCCACCGCATAAAACCATTCGACAGAAAGATATCAATGACTTTTTCTGCCATCCCTTCTCTGACCTCTTTTCCCGGTCTTTTTTCTATTCTATTGAGGTATTTTTCTGCACCCGCTTCGGGTAAAACATAGGGAGCACCAAATTGATTAAAGCCTAAAAATGGGTTCTGCACGGGGTTAATATCTATGGCGGCACCATACGCATGCTTTGACCATGATGAAGCCCCTATTATTTTCCTTCCATTAAATGCCGATGAATTATTATCGCGCATTGAGGCTTGATCATCACCATTATAGTGTTCCATGGGTAATGCCTTATGTATCAGGAAATTGACTAACAATAATTCGTTAAAAATATTCTCAACCTGTGGTGAAAATATATCAAGCACCACTATTTTACCCGTATTTTCATTTCCGGAAAGATCAATGTATTTAAAATTAACGACATTTAATCGATGGCAAGGAATGGGGTTATTTTCTGTTATCACACCAGATAATTCCATTTTCTGGCAATCTTTCTGGGTGATTGAAGATATTTTCGCTGAAACACAAACAGGAAATAATATCAAAAACAAGAAAGCAGATTTAAATAGACTCATAAATCCATCACGAATAATAAATTAAACAATTTATTATCATAATTATTATTTTATCCAAGTAAATTATTCATTTTTGTATTATCGGAAGAAAAAATGATAAGTCACTTAAGAAATAAAAGATATATGCCGTTATGCTCACAAAGAAGCATAACGGACACAATGCCAAACTTACTGGCGCTTAATGGTTTTGATGATATTGGTGGTTGAAATACCATCTTCGAAGTTCAAGACCTTAACTTCGCCACCAGCCGCCCAAACTTCTTCGCTACCGGCGATCTCTTCTGGTTTGTAATCGCCCCCTTTGACCAAAATATCCGGCAGGATACCTGCAATTAAACGCTGAGGTGTGTCTTCCTCGAACGCCACAACCCAATCCACGGATTCCAGTGCCGATAACACAATCATACGCTGTTCCAGTGGGTTGACCGGGCGAGTTTCCCCTTTCAGTCGCTTGGTGGAAGCATCACTATTAACGGCAACAATCAAACGATCACCTAATTTGCGCGCATTGGACAGATAAGAAACATGCCCGGCGTGAAGGATATCAAAACAGCCGTTAGTCATCACAATACGTTCGCCGCGCTGACGAGCCTGTGCAACCACCTCTTTCAGTTGAGCTTCGCTCATTATGCCAAACCCGGTTTCTGCACGACCACGCACTGCGTTTTCCAGTTCGACAGGCGAAACAGTAGAAGTTCCCAACTTGCCAACCACAACACCTGCCGCCGCATTGGCAAGGTAACAAGCTTCATTCAGCGGCTTGCCAGCAGCAAGAGCCGTTGCCAATACCCCAATTACGGTATCTCCCGCACCTGTGACATCAAAAACTTCCTGTGCCTGAGTTGGCAAATGCAGAGGTGGCTGCCCGACTCGCAGCAAGCTCATGCCACGCTCAGAACGTGTGATCAGCAATGCTTTCAGTTCCAGATCCTGTACCAGTTGCGTGCCTTTCTGTATCAGATCATCATCATCTTTACAGTGCCCTACAACTGCTTCAAATTCTGACATATTTGGCGTGAGCAATGTTGCGCCACGATAACGCTCAAAATCGCTGCCTTTTGGATCGATAAGCACAGGAACATCGGCTTTGTTGGCAAGCTTAATCATTGCCTGAACTTGGTTCAGCGCTCCCTTTGCATAATCCGACAGAACCAACGCCCCGATATGTGGCAAAGATTGTTGAATTTTCTCCAGCATCGGCTGAGCATCTACGTTCTGGAAACCTTCTTCAAAATCCAGACGAAGCAATTGCTGGTTACGTGATAACACACGCAATTTCGTGATAGTTGGATGCGTTGGAACAGGAACAAAATCGCATTGGACTTTCACACTACTGAGTTTTTCGTTCAATGCCCTTGCTGCATCATCAACCCCCGTCAACCCGACCAGACGTGAATTTGCCCCCAGTGACGCAATATTCATGGCGACGTTCGCCGCGCCACCAGGACGCTCTTCAATGGTTTCCACCTTAACCACGGGAACCGGTGCTTCCGGTGAAATGCGGCTGGTTGGGCCGTACCAATAGCGGTCTAACATGACATCACCAACAACTAAAACACCTGCGCGGTGAAAATCAGGGAGTGTTACTTTCATCCCATGCTCCAAATATCAAAATAAACTGTGGTGGATATTACCATAACCCATCTGAATGCCAGTAAGATCAACAGCAAAACCGGCCATTTCAACGATTATCTGCTAGCCACTTCTGCCAGCTATCACGCACCAATGTCTGCTGCTGGCTAAAATGGTCAGATGAAACCCGGCCAGGTAGTGTCTGCAAGGCAAGATGGTGGAGTTCATCACGCATGGTGATATAAGCCTGCGTCAATGCCATCGCTTCCTGCTCATCCATAATATTATGATTCGCCATTAATTCGAAAATTCGCACATTATCAGACCAACGGGTCAATTTGGCGTTTTCCGGCGCATAACGCAGCACCTGATACTGGGCAATAAACTCAATATCTGTGATCCCGCCCGGATCAGCCTTGATATCAAATTGATCCTGTTGCTGACTGCCTAAATGCTGGTGCATTTTTTCGCGCATTTCACGCACTTGCTGGCGCAAAAACGCAGGGTCGCGAGGAATACATAATGTTTCACGACGAATGCGCTCAAAGTCACTACGCATTTTCTCATCGCCAAAAACCATGCGTGCCCGAATCAACGCTTGGTGTTCCCAAGTCCATGCTTCATTTTTCTGGTAGTCATCAAAAGCCTCAAGCGTGCTGACCAACATTCCTGATTCACCGGATGGACGCAAGCGGGCGTCAACGTCATATAATATTCCCGACGCTGTTCGAGTACTGAACAGATGAATGATGCGTTGAGCAAGGCGCAAATAAAACTGACGGGCATCAATAGAGCGTGCACCGTCGGTCACTACTCCCATTGGGCAATCCAACAGGAAAACCAGATCCAAATCGGAACCATAACCTAGCTCCCAGCCCCCCAATTTGCCATAACCGATAATGGCAAACCCTAGCCCCCCTCGCCGGGATAAATGAACAGGAGTGCCGTAGCGCTTGACCATCTGGTTCCATGCCTGCTGCACAACAGCACCAATAATGGCTTCTGCCAGATAAGTCAGGTGATCACTCACTTTCATCACCGGCAAAGCGCCTACAATGTCTTCTGCTGCAATCCGCAATAATTGGGCCTGCTTAAATTGACGTAAGGCTTCCAGCAATTGCTCTTCATCATCCTCAGGGATACGCAGCAAATATTGATAAAGCTCATCGCGATAGGCTTCCATCGGCAACGGCTGATACAACGATTTTGGATCGAGCAGCTCATCCAGCAGCAAGGGGTGGCGGGTAAGCTGGCTGGCAATCATCGGGGAAGCGGCACACAGGCGGATCACGTGAACCATGACTTGCTCTGATTCCAGCATCAGTTCCAGGTAAGTCGTTCGGCTGACGATACTGAGTAACAGCGGGATAATCCGCTCCAAAACGGTATTAGCATCCTCCCGCACACCAATTTTTGCCAACAAGCGTGGCATCAGTTGGTCAAGTACATCTCGTCCCCTTGGGCCGATCGTGCGTTTACTGACGTCCTGACGAAAAAGTGCGATCACATCCAGCATTTTCCGGGCTTCTGCTTCATCAAGATGAGGAATCAATGCGATGAGTTCGTCCCTGTTCAAAGCTTCCTGCCATAAACTTTTAAATGGCACATGGTTAGCTTCCTCGCCATTCTCTTCGCTTTCATCGCCTATCAATAACTGGAAAATACCTCGCACAGCATACATTTTGCGTTCTGTTTCTGCCATCAACGCATCCCAATCCGGAAAACCCATTCCCCAGGATAAACGAGCACGATCCAATATATTATCCGGCAAGGTTTGTGTTTGTTGATCGCGAATCGATTGCAGCAGGTTTTCAAGCCGACGCAAGAACAGATAACTTTCTTCGAGCTGCCTTACCTGTTCCGGTGGCAGTAAGGCCAGGTTTTCGATGGCCTTCAATGTTGGCAATAATGAACGGGATTGCAGGCTCGGCTCCCTTCCGCCACGAATAAGCTGAAAAACCTGAGTGATAAATTCGATTTCCCGGATCCCGCCCGCGCCTAATTTAATATTATCTTTTAATCCACGGCGACGAACTTCCCGTTCAATCATGCCCTTCATATTCCGCAAGGACTGGATCACGCTAAAATCGATATAGCGACGGAAGACAAAAGGACGCAACATCTGACGTAATTCCTGTGAATAAGCCTGCTCGTCATGCCCCAAAATACGCGCTTTCACCAACGCGTAACGCTCCCAGTCACGTCCTTGTTCCTGATAATAGTCTTCCAGAGCAGGGAAACTGAACACCAAAGGCCCACTGTCACCAAACGGACGCAGCCTCATGTCCACACGGTAAACAAATCCATCTACGGTTTGTTGATCCAACACTTTAATTAATTTCTGTCCCAAGCGAGTAAAAAACTGGGAGTTATCCATTTCACGGCGCCCGCCTTGGGTGACGCCACTTGCCGGATAAGCAAAAATAAGGTCGATGTCAGAGGAAAAATTGAGTTCTCCGCCGCCCAATTTACCCATTCCCAGAATTAACAACGGTTGTGCCACGCCATCGCTATTGGTCGGCGTTCCCCAATCCTGACAGC
This sequence comes from Xenorhabdus sp. PB62.4, assembly GCF_014467285.1. NCBI lineage: Bacteria > Pseudomonadati > Pseudomonadota > Gammaproteobacteria > Enterobacterales > Morganellaceae > Xenorhabdus > Xenorhabdus sp. PB62.4. The sequence goes on from NZ_NKHR01000005.1 coordinate 48,112, forward strand.
AACGCTGGTAAAGCCAATCACGAGCGGCAACAATCAGGGTTTCAGCCAGCATACTTAACTGCTGTAAAGTCTGTTCTGTCGTGCTGCTTTGCAAAACCTGTGACCATGCAATCCTGACCAACATTCGATGACGGAACAGGCGCAAAACCCGCATCAATCCATTTTCATCATTTGCCGTAGACAATGCGTGTTCTAACCAGTGGGAATAACATTGCCATTCATCCGGTTGCGGCGGATTCTGGCGGATATCCTCCAGCCATGCGGGGTGAGAAAGTAAATTTTCTGCCACAAAATCACTTAATGACAGGACAGCCTGTTCATGAAGTGAAAAAGGTGCGACTGTTCCTTCTAATGGCTGGAAATTCGCGATGACACGCTGTAATTGCTGAGCTAAAGGTGATGAAAATAGCAACATGACTGGGTTTCCCTTGATTACCGTTTATCGAGACTGAGCCATCAAACATTGGGTTAACGCCAGCTTACATCGCAGCCATGAAGCGCTGTAACACAATATTTCTGCTGCTGCATCGGCAGCAGATAAGCTCTTCCTTAATTCAGAGAGTAAATCAGACAATCGCTCCAGTGCGGGTAAATGTCCGGCCTGCTTTTCAGTGAGCTGCATCACCGAATGTACAACACGAATCAATCCCATTTTACCTTCGTTCAGTCCCGCCAACCACCCTTCTTCCTGTTCCTGCCATTGCGTCAAAATTTCAGGAAGAAGCACAGACAATGGCTGCTGCCATTCCAATTCATCAGGGACACAGGATAACGCCTTATGCGACAAACCATGAGCAAGTGCATATCCCCGTGCTGCTTTGCTTTTATTCGACAAACGCAGCCCATCCTGTGATGCCAGTGTATCTGCCAGTGACAGAATATCGGTGATATTGCCGTTTATCAGCTCCAACTCAAACTCACAAATGGGTAACGTCTGCTTTCCAGTACCTGTCTTTCCAGAGAAAATACTTCCTTGATCCAACACCACTTCAATTTCACTTTGCCTATAAGTCACAAGCCATCTTTCACGAGTGAAATCGGTGCTGCATAATGCAGTCAATTCAGCTTGCAGATGAGCAAGATCAGTATCTTCAGGCCAGATATGTGGGGGAAACTGTGCTAAATCCAGCTCAGGATGATGCAGAGGTACATTGAATTCGGGACGCTGGTGCAACCCACCAATCACTTTACCTGCGGTTTTGATTGTCATCTCATAGTGCCCGTCAAAACCACGGATGCGCAATCCCATATCCCAGCGCCGCAACTTATTATCCGGCGTCTCAAAATAAATATTTGTCAGATGCTTTGGTGAAGTGTGTTGATGAGGAAGCTGAAATAATTGCTGGCGGACTGCTGATATCGCATCAGGCTTAACAGACAGTTTCAACTCTATCTCTACAGAACTCATATTTTTTTATTCCTCAATTCATATAACAGAATTTTTTATATACTGTTCACACTTGCGTTAACAAAAGAGAAAAATAAACCACAATAGGGTGTTATCTCAACAATCATCATGCTCACCTTGTTAAAAAACCCCCTAACAAGGTCTGTATTCGGTCAGTTGAGAGAGGATTGATTCTGGTTTACTGATTGCACCCACAAACTTAACTCTTTACTATTATTTGAGTAGTTTGAATCACGATTGGTCCATACACAAAGAGACAGTTGAATACAGAATGAAAAAACTACATCGATTATTTATCTTATTGTTGGGTTTCACGCTGCCATTATCCGTACATGCTGAAGAAACACGTTATATTTCTGATGAATTATCAGCCTACATTCGTAGCGGCCCAAACATTCAAAACCGTATCATTGGCTCACTGAATGCCGGTGAGGAAGTCATCCTGCTCAGCTCAAAATCAGAAAATGGTTTCTTTCAGGTAAAAGACCGCAAAGGACGTACAAGCTGGATCCTCGCAAGTGAACTCAGTGCCATTCCAAGCCTGCGTGAACGCCTGCCGGCTATGGAGCAAAAAATCCAAACGCTGACCGAAAATCTGGCAAATATTGATGATACGTGGAATAAACGCACCGCAGAGTTACAAAACAAGGTAGCGACCAGTGATAAGATCATCAATGATCTAAAAAAAGAAAATGCACAGCTCCAGAGTAAATTAACCATCGCAGAGAAAAAGGTAGAAGCTGCTAATTTACAACTGGATGATAAACAAAGAGAAATTATCTTACAGTGGTTTACCTATGGCGGTGGCGTGGCCGGAATCGGTCTGATTTTGGGATTGGTATTGCCGCACATTATTCCACGCCGCAAAAAGAAAGATCGCTGGATGAGCTGATTTAAGGAAGCAAGAGTGAAAGTCTATTTGGTTGGCGGCGCCGTTCGCGATCAATTATTGGGGCTGCCCGTTACTGAAAGGGACTGGGTGATCGTTGGCGGGGATCCAGAGACACTTCTATCAGAAGGATATCAACAGGTTGGGAAAGATTTCCCCGTTTTCCTGCACCCTAAAACCTATGAAGAGTATGCACTGGCACGTACAGAAAGAAAATCTGGTCAGGGGTATACCGGTTTTACCTGTTATGCTGCTCCCGATGTGACACTGGAAGAAGATCTGCTGCGCCGTGATTTAACAATTAACGCTATGGCCCAAACACCTGAAGGCGAATTGTTCGATCCTTATCATGGTGCCGATGATCTCAAAAATCGCACTTTGCGGCATGTTTCCGCCGCGTTTTCAGAAGATCCCTTGCGTGTATTGCGCTTGGCTCGTTTTGCCGCCCGCTTTGCCCATTTAGGCTTTTCCATTGCACCGGAAACCCAATCATTGATTGCAGAGATGGTCGCAAGCGGTGAGTTATCATCATTGACCGCTGAACGAGTTTGGCGGGAAACTGAAAAAGCACTCACCACACAATCACCACAGGTCTATTTTCAAGTGCTACGCGATTGCGGCGCATTGGCTGTTCTTTTTCCTGAGATTGATAACTTGTTTAGCATTCCTCTGCCATTACGGGACGAACAACAGGAAAAAACGCCTCTCAGACTTGATGCCGGGCTTCACTCACTGCAAGTTTTGCGCATATCTACCCAATTGAGCGAAGAGACCGATATTCGTTTCGCTTCACTATGCAGCCATATCGGCATTATGTCAGTGAAGCAAATGTGCGAACGGCTGCGTATTCCCAACTCAGTACGCGACTTAGCCACAATTGTGGCGCAATATCACAGTTGGGTACATACCGCAGAGCAATTATCTCCCGAATCCCTGCTGGCCTTGTTTAATGCGGTGGATGCCTGGCGTAAGCCACAACGAATCGAACAATTAATTATCTGTAGTGAAGCAGATAACCGTGGCTATACCGGCTCGGAAGCTGCATCCTATCCACAAGGCAATTATTTACGCAAAGTTTTTACCATTGCCAGCCAAGTCAGCGTCCAAGAAGTGATTGCCCGTGGATTTCAAGGCGCGGAAATTCGCACAGAATTAGAACATCAGCGACGCCTTGCCATTGAAAACTGGAAACAGCATTCAATCGATTAGTTGCCGATAATAAATAACAAAGCGTCCCGATAATTCATTAAATTAGGACGCTTTTTTAATATGTGCGGCTAAGTAACCAGCCAATTAACCTGCACTCCGCTCAATGACCACACCGACACTTTTTGCCTGTGCAACCGCTCCCGGTTTACTGACTTTGATTCTTACCCAAGGTGAATGAAATTGAGTCAATAAGATGTCCGCAACTTCTTCCGCCACCCGCTCGACCAAGGCAAAACGTTGGTTTTCCACATAGTTAATCACGGCTTGGCTCACCTTAGCATAATCCAGACAGTGCTCAACATTATCACTGGAAGAGGCTCGTTTGTTATCCCATCCCATTTCGATATCGAACACTAATTTCTGCTTAATTGTTTGTTCCCAGTCATAAACACCGATCGTGGTAATCACTGCTAGTTCTTCAATAAATACGATATCCATCACGCCTTTTCCCCGTTTTTCGGTTCGCCAGATACCACTTCCGACGAAATGTGCGTATTATCCACTGTTAGACTTAAGAAAACGACCCTTATCATTGGAGATATCTTATGAGTGCAATCGCGCTTGGCATGATCATCTTCGCGTACCTATGTGGCTCTATATCCAGCGCGATATTGATTTGCCGTTTGGCAAGGCTTCCGGATCCTCGTCAGCATGGTTCAGGCAATCCCGGGGCAACAAATGTACTGCGCATCGGCGGTAAATGGGCCGCATTAGCCGTGCTGATTTGTGACGTCCTCAAAGGGATGGTTCCGGTTTGGCTGGCGTACAAACTGAATATTCCCCCATTTTATTTAGGTGTTATCGCCATTGCCGCCTGTCTGGGACATATTTATCCCATTTTCTTCCATTTCAAAGGGGGAAAAGGCGTAGCAACCGCTTTCGGGGCCATTGCCGCCATTGGTTGGGATCTCATGGGATTAATCGCCGGCACGTGGTTGCTGACAGTGCTGTTAAGTGGCTATTCTTCATTAGGCGCCATCATCGGTGCATTAATCGCTCCGTTCTACGTCTGGTGGTTCAAACCTGAATTCACTTTTCCCGTCGCCATGCTGTCATGTCTGGTGCTGGTTCGTCACCATGATAATATCCAGCGCCTTTGGCGAGGGCAGGAAAGTCGCATCTGGCAGAAGTTGAAAAAGAAAAAAGAAATGACGGACAAAGAGAAAATCCAAGCTGCCAAAGAGCAGGAGCAACAAGACGATTGATGTGGATGGCCTCAACAAGGGTAATAAGACATTTAAAAGGCTGAGCGCCAAATGACGTTCAGCCCATATCAAACAGCGTGTTTTTTTATCATTTTTGCAGAGCAGGAAGATCCGCCAACGGCCAGCGTGCTTTTACCGTTACGCCCAATTCACCCGCAGTTCCGCCTTGCAGACGGATCATGCCAGCCAATGCGATCATTGCACCATTATCAGTGCAGAATTCAGGACGGGCATAGAAAACTTCTCCCCCCAGTTTTTCCATTAATTCCTGCATTTTGGTACGCAATGTCCGGTTTGCACTCACCCCGCCTGCCATCACCAGACGTTTAAATCCCGTCTGTTCCAGCGCGCGCTTGCATTTAATCGACAGCGTATCCACAACCGCATCTTCAAATGCACGGGCAATATCCGCTTTGGTTTGCTCATCTTCAACCGCATCATGACCGTGAATATTATTGCGGATTGTATTGGCAGCGAATGTTTTCAGACCAGAGAAGCTAAAATCCAATCCCGGACGATCCGTCATTGGACGCGGGAAGACAAAACGTCCTGCTTTGCCCTGTTGCGCCATACGGGAAAGCACGGGGCCGCCCGGATAATCCAATCCGAGCAATTTTGCCGTCTTATCGAAGGCTTCACCGGCTGCATCATCAATGGATTCCCCTAACAGTTTGTACTCACCAATACCCGTGACACTAATAAGCTGAGTATGGCCACCAGAAACCAGCAAGGCGACAAAAGGGAACTCTGGGCTATTGTCTTCCAACATCGGTGCCAATAAATGGCCTTCCATATGATGAACCGGAATAGCTGGCACATCCCACGCAAACGCCAGTGAACGTCCAATGGTTGCCCCAACCAGCAACGCGCCAACTAAACCAGGTCCGGCAGTATAAGCAACAGCATCAATATCTTTATTTGTCAGGCCCGCTTCCTGCAAAGCCGCCTGAATCAAGGGAACCGTTTTACGAATGTGGTCACGGGACGCCAATTCAGGCACAACACCGCCATAATCAGCATGCAGCTTGACCTGACTGTACAATTGATTCGCTAGCAGACCGGCTTTGTCATCATAAATTGCGATTCCGGTTTCATCGCAGGACGTTTCTATACCTAAAACTCGCATTGCACTATTCGTCTCGTTGTTTTCGTCTCGTCACTATACATTCGTATTCCTCTGAACGGGCGTCAGTGTAACACTATCTGCTTAACACTATCCATGAACCATTACATGCTGGCTATTTTTCCTGTTTAGTCTATAATCAGTACCCTACTTGAATATCCTGTGTGGTTAATGTTAATAACGCCGACATCAGATTGCTTGTTTTACATATAAAAAAGCATCCTGTAACCCGTAGCGTTATAGGTTTCAATTTTCCTCGGCACTTTACAAAGCCGTGTTCATTGAAGTAAAATTCCGCACCATTTTAGAGACGGCTGGCACTATCACGCCAGCGACAAACCCGATTTCCATTGAGGTGAGAGGCACATGCCAGTAATTAAAGTACGTGAAAACGAGCCATTTGACGTAGCACTGCGTCGCTTTAAGCGTTCTTGCGAGAAAGCAGGCGTATTAGCAGAAGTTCGTCGTCGTGAATTCTATGAAAAACCAACGACTGAGCGCAAACGCGCTAAAGCTTCTGCTGTTAAGCGTCATGCTAAGAAGCTGGCTCGTGAAAACGCACGCCGCACTCGTTTGTACTAATCCTTGCGGTCAATCCGCTTAGTGGTTGTATTAACAAACTACTGCAGTTAAAGGCCGTGCTTTCCAACAGGAAGCGCGGCTTATTCTCGTTCATCAACAGGCGTAAAAGGGCTTATGGCTGGACGAATTCCACGCGCATTTATCAATGACTTATTAGCAAGAACCGATATCATTGATTTGATCGATGTAAGGGTGCCTCTCAAAAAGAAAGGCAAGAACCATCAGGCGTGCTGTCCTTTTCATAACGAAAAAACCCCTTCATTCACCGTTAATGGCGATAAACAGTTTTACCATTGCTTTGGTTGTGGTGCACATGGCAATGCCATTGATTTTCTGATGAATTATGACAGGTTAGATTTTGTCGAATCCATCGAAGAACTGGCTGCGATGCACGGGCTGGAAGTGCCTTACGAAGCAGGCTCTGGCGGTGGTCATATTGAACGCCACCAAAGACAAAATCTTTATCAACTGATGGATAAGCTCAACGGCTTCTATCAGCATTCACTGACAACCCCCGGCGCTCAGTCAGCCCGGCAATATCTGGCTCAACGCGGGCTCAGTGAAGAGATAACCCACCGCTTTGCTATTGGCTTTGCACCGGCTGGGTGGGACAATGCGCTAAAACGCTTTGCCCATAATGTGGAAGATCGCAAACAGCTAAACGACGCGGGAATGCTGGTCACTAACGACAATGGACGCACTTATGATCGTTTCCGCGAACGTGTGATGTTCCCCATTCGCGATCGTCGTGGTCGTGTCATTGCATTCGGTGGCCGGGTGCTGGGAGATGCACTTCCTAAATACCTGAACTCACCGGAAACAGAAATATTTCATAAAGGCCGCCAATTATATGGTCTTTATGAAGCGCAACAGAGCCACAATACGCTTTCAAAGCTATTAGTGGTTGAAGGATACATGGATGTTGTCGCGCTGGCCCAATTTGGTATTGATTATGCCGTGGCTTCGTTGGGAACATCTACGACAGCCGAACACATTCAGCTACTTTTCCGCACAACGGATAATGTCATCTGTTGTTACGATGGCGACCGGGCTGGCCGCGATGCCGCATGGCGTGCGCTGGAGACAGCGTTACCCTATCTGAATGATGGCCGGCAGTTACGTTTTATGTTCTTGCCAGATGGCGAAGATCCAGATTCACTGGTTCGCAAAGAAGGACGAGCGACGTTCGAACAAAGAATGCAGAAAGCATTAACCTTATCTGAATTCTTGTTTGAATCACTATTACCACAGGTAGATTTGAGTACCCCAGAAGGTGCGACCAAACTCAGTTCGCTTGCCATGCCTCTGATTAGTCAAATTCCTGGGGAAGCACTGCGGCTCTACTTGCTCCAGGAAATTGGAAAACTGCTTGGCATACCTGATACAACACAATTGGAACGATCTTTGGCAAAACTTGTCAAAAAAGATACCAATACATATCAGGCGCTAAAACTGAAACCAACAACAATGCGTATTCTTATCGCATTGCTGGTGCAGAATCCGCATTTAGCGACATTAGTTCCTTCATTACAGGGAATGTTTTCTGCTCAGATAGCGGGGTTACCGTTATTTATAGAGCTTGTCGACACGTGTCTTGCTCAACCAGGTTTAACAACCGGGCAACTTTTGGAGCAGTATCGCGATAATAAGTATGCAGCACAGCTTGAAAAACTCGCTGCATGGAACGATATACAGGTAGAAGAAATTGCTGAGAAAACTTTCAGCGATGCGCTGAACCATCTTTTCGCGTCAGCCCTTGATGAACGTTTTAACTTTCTGATGGCCAAAGAGAGGACAGAAGGACTGACACCAGAAGAACGTAAAGAAGTCCGCTTAATTACGGAATCTGGTGTGAGGAAATAAGAATCTGTCTCAACCAGCTATATTATATGAAGACTATATTACTTGGCTGACTTACTCAATACGTTTATGTTCGTAACATCACTGGATGAAAATATATCTTCGAAAAACATAAATTTTTGAAAATATATTTTTTTAAAGAAAGATAGCTTGATGAAACAGGTTCTATACCAAGTGTAAAATCACTGATACAGAATTCACGGCTTAACTGCCGCATTAGGTAGGGAGACAGCCCTACGATTGTCGCTATTGAGGGCAGCGGCAATACAATGAAAACGCCCCCAAATGTTATTGTTGGCATATTTGTTTCGCCGACCGACACCAACCAATACTCTGAAGTGTGGATACCGTCTTATGGAGCAAAACCCGCAGTCACAGCTAAAGCTACTTGTCACCCGAGGTAAGGAGCAAGGCTATCTGACCTATGCTGAGGTCAATGACCATCTGCCGGAAGATATCGTCGATTCTGATCAGATAGAAGATATCATCCAAATGATCAATGACATGGGCATCCAGGTAATGGAAGAAGCACCTGATGCTGATGATCTCATGTTGGCAGAAAACACAAACGACACCGATGAAGACGCGGCGGAAGCGGCTGCGCAAGTGTTATCCAGTGTCGAGTCAGAAATCGGTCGTACCACCGATCCTGTTCGCATGTACATGCGTGAAATGGGTACGGTGGAGTTACTGACTCGCGAAGGTGAGATTGACATTGCAAAGCGCATTGAAGATGGCATCAACCAAGTGCAGTGCTCCGTTGCCGAATACCCTGAAGCGATTACTTATCTGCTGGAGCAGTACGATCGCGTTGAAGCCGGCGAAAGCCGTCTGTCTGATTTGATCACGGGTTTCGTCGATCCTAATGCAGAAGAAGATCTCGCACCAACAGCGACTCACGTTGGCTCAGAACTTCCTCAGGAAGAGCTTGACGACGACGATGATGATGACGATGAAGAACGCGATGATGATGCTGACAGCGAAGATGATAACAGCATTGATCCAGAACTGGCGCGCCAGAAGTTTCTGGAACTACGTGAACAATATGAACTGACCCGTCAGTCAATCAAGAAACACGGGCGCAGTCATCCAAATACCGCAGCAGAAATATTGACCTTATCTGAGGTATTCAAACAGTTCCGTCTGGTACCGAAACAGTTTGATTATCTGGTCAACAACATGCGTTCCATGATGGATCGTGTTCGTCTTCAAGAACGTCAAATCATGAAGATGTGTGTTGAACAGTGCAAAATGCCGAAGAAAAACTTCATCACGTTGTTCTCTGGCAATGAAACCACTGACACATGGTTCACCGCTGCAAAAGCAATGAACAAACCATGGTCTGATAAGTTGCTGGAAGTTGAAGAAGAAATCATGCGTAGCCTGCAAAAGCTACGCCAAATCGAAGAAGAAACCGGCCTGACCATTGAACAGGTCAAAGATATCAACCGTCGTATGTCAATCGGTGAAGCGAAAGCCCGCCGTGCGAAAAAAGAGATGGTTGAAGCTAACTTGCGTCTGGTTATTTCGATTGCGAAGAAATATACCAACCGCGGTCTGCAATTCCTCGATTTGATTCAGGAAGGTAATATCGGCCTGATGAAAGCAGTTGATAAATTTGAATACCGTCGTGGTTACAAATTCTCAACTTACGCTACATGGTGGATCCGTCAGGCAATCACGCGTTCTATCGCTGATCAGGCGCGTACCATCCGTATCCCGGTACATATGATTGAGACCATCAACAAACTCAATCGTATTTCCCGCCAGATGTTGCAGGAAATGGGCCGTGAGCCTTCACCAGAAGAGCTGGCAGAACGTATGTTGATGCCTGAAGATAAGATCCGCAAGGTACTGAAAATTGCCAAAGAGCCAATCTCCATGGAAACACCTGTAGGTGATGATGAAGATTCACATTTGGGCGATTTCATTGAGGATACTACCCTCGAACTGCCGCTGGATTCTGCCACTTCAGAAAGCCTGCGTTCTGCAACTCACGATGTGCTGGCTGGCCTGACTGCACGTGAAGCGAAAGTTCTGCGTATGCGTTTTGGTATTGATATGAACACTGACCATACACTGGAAGAAGTGGGTAAACAATTTGATGTAACCCGCGAACGTATTCGTCAGATCGAAGCCAAGGCATTGCGCAAACTGCGCCATCCAAGCCGTTCTGAAGTACTGCGCAGTTTCCTTGATGACTAATCAACGAATTTGCTGATCAATCCGAAAAGCGTCTGTTCCGGCAGACGCTTTTTTTATTATTCACGGATAAGTCCCTGATATTCAAATAATGGCTTAAACCCGACGCGTCGATACAACCCATTACCATCACGAGAAGCCTCTAAATAGCACTCAGTCACGCCTTGCTGTTTGGCTTCGTGCAATACCTGATTAATCAAGACAGAAGCATATCTCCTGCCCTGCATTTCCACTACTGTGCCGATATCATCAAAACGAGCAATATTACCTTGTCTTGATAAGGTTAAAGCGCACACCGGTTGCCCTTCAACATATAACGCATAATGTTGTAGATCTTTTCCTGCTTCCAATGCTGCCTGATGGCATTTTCGATATTGCCCAGAGGTAGAACCGTCTGTCTCAAATGCGCTTTCTACCGGAGCTGCCCAATCATCCAGGCAATGGTCAACACGCCTGATTTCATATTCCATCGTTGATTCATCACTCATCTGCCAACCCGCCAAATCAAGCTGCATGGCTGTAGTGACACTATCAGGATCGGGGACAAATCCTGCCTGCTGGATAACCGCCAGAATTTGACTATCTGGATCGACGGCAGCCATCATGAAAGGCAGGCTAACGTGTTCATCCAGCAGCCGAATAGCTGTTTTAAGCTCTTCTGCGATTTTGACAGAGCTGCCTGTTACCAGTAACAAATTTAACGCAGGGGTTTCAACGCCCGTCACATAAACCCGAACATCTTCGCTGATATATTGATACATCTGGCTGATAGATGAGAAAAAGTGATCTTCTATTTGATGATAGGCCAAGATAGCCGCAGATAAAGGGAATTTTTTCATATTAATTTACAAGGGTATTTTTCGTTGGCTAAAGTCTAAGCAAAGAACGGAAAATAATCAGAAAGACTTATTAAAAAAGCAACAAACATCACTAAGAATAATTTCAAACCACTTCCGTGACGGTAAACATGTTAAAAAATACTAATTATTGTATATAAAACACGCATATGAATTTTGGGGACTAGACCTAATACCAAAGTGTGCCGTATAATCGTCCCACTTCAACGGCCCCTTAGCTCAGTGGTTAGAGCAGGCGACTCATAATCGCTTGGTCGCTGGTTCAAGTCCAGCAGGGGCCACCAATCTATTCAGTAACTTACACACCATTTACCCTAGCCATAACTGTCCCTTGGGACGTAGATGGGACTTGGGTGTCAAAAATCGCATCTATATGACGCGCGTGTTCAGTCAAATGATTTGGCGCTAAGTGTGCATATCTACGAACCATTTCGATTGACTCCCAGCCCCCCATTTCCTGTAGAATTGATAATGGAACGCCAGCCTGAACCAGCCAACTGGCCCATGTATGTCTCAAGTCGTGGAATCTGAAATTCTCTATTCCTGACCGCTTCAATGCAGAATTCCACGCCTTGTTATCATCAACTCGCATTTTTCGGATGACTGGCGTTCTGGTCCCGTCATTTCGATTAGCGGATTTTTTATGCACGAACACCCATTTTTGGTGATTGCCTATCTGGTTACGCAAAACCTGACATGCTGTATCATTCAGGGCTACCCCTATAGCCCTACCTGACTTACTGTCTTCCGGGTAAATCCATGCAACTTTTCTCTGCATGTCGATCTGTTGCCATTCCAGATTAATAATATTTGAACGCCGCAACCCTGTAGACAGAGCAAATTTAACAACGGATTTTAACGGTTCTGGGCACTCATCAATCAGCCTTTTTGCTTCATGATGTTCTATCCATCGTATTCGTCGGTTTATCGGACGCTGTATATAGAACCATCGGCAACGGACACAATCAGATCCCTGATATGTCGTTTTTTGAGTCCCGGCACGCCAAATCAGGATATCAAAAACTGCCCAGCGGCGTGATTATTCAATGGGGACAGGCAATTGGACAACATCCCAGTACCCCATCTGATGGATGGTCGCAGGTATCAGGAACCATTCAGTTCGCAATTCCGTTTACAAACCAATGTGTTGCGGTGACCTGTTCGCTCGTTGATGGTGGGGTATAGAATCCTGAGATTGTGTTACCAAATGTCCAATCATGATTGTTGTCCAGCCGCCTCACTCTCATTTATTTGGCCTCCCTGTATTGCCACCGTGTGAATCAGGGTGCGTGTGATTTTCAACATCTACACCACCACCAATAACCCTGGCCGCAGTGATTGTGCCACTTGATTCACTGTTGCCGCTGGTCTGGTTCCAGTTTCCGGCCTGTTGATGATTTCCAGTCTGTTTGCTGTTTCCCAGATGTTCAATATCACCCTGAATGGTGATCTTCCCGTGTATCATACGAATGAACGTTGAGCCGTCGTCAGTTTGCATGGACGCACCACCATGAAAAAAGGCGGGGATTTTTTTAGGCTGACTGCAAATGCCGGGAATAAATGACGCATCAGAATAATCATGCAATCGCGCATCCAGTGGTACGGATTTGTTACCCGTTGCATACCAGCCATCAATACAGCGCTCTGAGAATATCGCCAGTCCCTCGTCACCCGCAGAAACAGGAACCGTAAAACAAAACCCACCCGCTCGCGGAAACTGAACAGGAACATCCACCAGCGGCGGCAACTCCAGCACCTCACCACTGTGTAATATTTGGGTGATCATCAGTTCGATTGTGGCAGTGTGACCATTAGAGCGAGTGATTACTGAGGCGCGCGTGGTGTTAAAGCCACTGAGTAAGTCCATAGAGTACCTATAAAAGAAAACCCGCTCAAAGGCGGGTTATATTCAAGTTGATTCTGTTCTGTCAAAAAATGCTATAAGCCAAGTTCTGAGTGAGAACCAAGTCGGACAAGACGCAATACGTCAGCGTCTGGCTTCTGATAAATCAATATCAGGTCAGGTTTAATGTGACAGTCTCGAAAATCCTTCCAATCACCAGAAAGGGCATGATCACAATATTTCGGTTCCAGCAAGCTATCAGAGGCCAGTAATTCAGTCACCGTCATAAGTGCGTCATCCAGAGTTTCACGATGACGACCTTTCTTTTCTCTCTTGTAATCTCGCTTAAACTGGCTTGTATAATCAGTCGTCCGCATTGAGATCAGCCATTAAATCTTTAACTGAGGAAAATGATTTACCGCCACCTTTGCGAGCTTCTTTCATTGCGGCTATTGTTGTCTCATTTGGTATCAGAGGCTCAAACGGCAATACCTTATCTCTTGCCACTCGCGTTAACATCATACGGACGGCATCTGATACAGTCAGTCCCATCGCAGCCAAAACAGCAGCCGCTTCTGCTTTAATTTCACCGTCAATACGGGTTTGTACTAGCTGGTTTGTAGCCATAATAATATCTCTCATTGAATGACGTTGTAATTCAATTGTAATTCAATGAATACCTATTATCAACTTTTATGGGTAAAAAATAACCTCTTTCGAAATTAAAGCCATCCGTGGCTTAGTATCAGTCGCTAAAGCAGTTCAGATAAATCGATACCATACACAGCTAACCACGCTGCGGCAGGCCATGAATATACGGTGCCAAAGCGTTTATCCGGCGCTGTGTCAGGTTTCACGTTGTGTTCCCCGTGGGTACGGGGATAAACCGAGTTATAGGTCAGATCCAGATCCCCCCTTTTAGTGTTCCCCGTAGGTGCGGGGATAAACCGTGTTAATGATTATTTAATCAGCGCATCCAGAAAGTATGAGGGGCTTTACCAAAACGTAAAACCCCTGTTGCTTACTTCTTCTCGCCTAATATTTCTTTAAGTTCTTGTGCAACCGGTGATGATTCTAGATAGCTTTTCGAATCCTTTCCCGATGCTTTCATTTTTTGCATGGTAGAGTCCAGACATTTCTTACCAAATTTTTCACATTTCGCAAAATCATTGGTTTCCTCTCCAACTATTTTTGTCAAAAGTATAATTCCCTTTACTTCATCAGGTACGCTTTTATCGCCTTCAAGTGCCTTATTTACATATTGTTTTTGCTTATTAATGAAGTCTTTTTTAGCTACATCAACAGGCATACAGCTACTCACTGTAGGGGAACCAATAATCACACCATCCCCCTTACAGAAGAAAGTGATTTTTTTATTTTTGTCTAGTTCAATAGCAATATCCCTATACTGCTTTTTGAATCTAACATGAACGGTATTAAACATGTCATTTGTTTTTAATGTAACAACAGGAATATCACCAATGCTTGAGTCAATAGATGACACAACACCAGTAATAACCATATCCTTATCCTTGTATGTCTTATCGCCTCTTGCTTCATTCGCAGCATAATTTTTCTGTAATTCTTTAGCTGTTACAAAAATAACATCAGGCTTAATCAAAGCATCCCCACCACTGAAAGCCACATCAGCATCATCCTCAATAGCAAAGTTGATAAATTCAGCCTCTTTTGCTGTCAAAGAAATTGTTTTCTTGCTATTAGAAGAGCTGGAAGGTGCAGAAGAAACAGAAATATCTTCCACTGATTTATTTTCATCCTTACCAACAATAAGTCCAATTACGAACAGGACAACAAACACTATCCCAACCCATTTCAATACTTTTTTCATTTAGATGCCTGTTTCCATTAAATTAACCAACTATTTTGATTGCACATTTAAGCACCTAACGTCAAGTTTTGTTAGTGTTTTTTCATCCAGTTATGGTGCGATTATAAAGCCCCGTAAGGGGCTTATCTTGCAATTAACCCGCTGTTGCAGTTTGTTTTTTGCTTGCTCTTTTCTTTAAAATCATTGAGGCGAGAACTGCCAATACAAAAAGAACGACATGGAAGCCAACATAGAACCAATAAAGCCCTACACCATCTTCGCCATTACTGTGCATTGTAGCAGCGGTAGCCATAATACTTGGCGATAAAAAGGCTGTAGCAATGACGTTAATACCAAATGTCACACCGGATAATGTTGGACTCTTATAAAATGTGATAAGAGCAAGAACACTACAGAACATAGCGATGAATACACCACCAACAGGAATAAAAACAGACAGAGCAGAAAATATAAGAGCAATAATAGCTAATGCTTTCATTCTTAAACATCCCTAATTAAGGCGCCAAGATGTTCAGAAGCCTACCACATGAAAGGCTGGGTTGATTTCCCGTGAGGGTATTATATTCACCACCATCTCGGCATTGTTAAATTTAAGTTTTACTTGCATTCGCTTTATTTAAGCGATTTATTTGTGGTCGCGGTTCTGACACCAATAAGAATAATATTTCCTTATTTTATTCTTGTCAAAACACATGCAATTAATCACTAACGGGATAAGGTACTTACTAACGCATAATTCGTGCGTTTAAGCTCCCTTCCGATACCATCAGCCGCATACTGACCTGCCCTCTCTGGTGAAGGCGCAGTGATATGTTGCTCAACTTTTATATCCCCTTGCCTAATTGTTGTCTGATTACTACTGTTAGCTATTGAATAAGCAGTAGATTGACCGATCATGGAGCCATCACCAGCATTAACGGTGGCGGCAATTTGCTCTAATTGAGCAATCTCAGCATCAGAATTAAACTTAAAGAAATTCTTTACCGCATTAATCTTAGCAACAACTTTGTTGTAATACTCCATCACCCAATCCAGAGCCTCTTTAAACGGCTTCTTAATCAACTCCTTCACCTCAGAGAACCGTCTGCCGATATCATCAATAAACTTACTCACGTCTTTCTCGTTCAGTCCGAACAGACTCAGGATGAATTTAAACGCTTCCCTGAACGGGGTAGTCAGCAAGTCCCAAATCAGGTCAAAGATTTTGCCGAGCTTCTGTGTCCAGGTGGTCGAATCATCGGTGAATATGTCGTACAGGCCGGTAACTAGTTTTATAGCGGCTCGGAAAGGATAAGTGAGCCAGTTCCAGATGGTGCTGAATATCTCGCTCAGCGTATCAACGAACCGGTTTGCATCGCGCTCACTCACACCAAACTGCCGGAGGATATACCGGAATCCCTCCCTGAACAGCCGCTTAATCTCCTGCCATGTTTTGGCTATCGCTTTCCAGAGTCCACCGAAGGCTGATTCACCCGTTGTGATCCACTGATACAGGTCATACAGCACATAGATAAGCCCGGCAATCAGCGCAACTACTAGTCCGATGGGATTCATCAATAACGCCCGTCCCAGCCAGATAAAGGCTTTCCCTGCGGTTAGGGCGTATTTGGCGACTGCGGTCAGCGGTGAGAACAACCACTTAAGTGCTTTAGCGAATCCGCCGACGCCTTTTGTGACTGCCAAGAACATATTGGTGCTGAACATCACCCCCAGCATACCGCTGAGCAACTTAATGGAGGTTTTCATTTCACCAGAGAGACTGTCCCACCATGATTTAACGTCCTTAATCCACTTGATGCAGGATCCCCAGAAATCACCGAACAGGGAATCGCCACCGTCAAGGTAGACCATCAGGTCATCCAATAACAGAAGCAGGCCTGCAATAGCCGCAATCACCCATGTGACAGGGTTGGTAATAAAAGCCATGATCATACCGCGCTTCACTATTGCCAATACGCCTGCCAGTACCAGTAAGGCATTTTTCCAGCCAATTGTACCTGAGATGACTTTATCAACCGCCCTCACTGAGTTAGTGATAACCTGAATGACTTTGCCACCTGCTTGAATAACTTTAGTTAGCCCCTTGGTGATCAGCTCCTTATTTGAGGCTATGCAACGCCTCGGAGGGGAGTTCTTTTTCAACAGTCACCGCAGCTTTGCCGACCATAATCGATGCCTGCCCGTCTTCCAGTTTCAGCATATTGCCGACATAGGTTCCGGCATTTGACTGAGTGACATAGCCGAGTTTGGTCGCTGGATTGACTCCTGCTGCCTGCGCCTGAATGATGACCCGATGCCCGGTGGCATCCCAGATAACAGACAGGTTACTGTTTTCAGGCAGGCCTTTTTGTATAACGCCTGCGACATCAGAAAAATCAATCGCCTGACTGAAATTCAGAGCGGAAAGTAGCACATCTTTACCACCAGCATTCAGTGTCATTGATCCGTCAGTGACAGTCTTGAATGCGTTAATACCCGCAGAGAGGGTGGAACCCCTCAACGCATTGGCGGTCGCGGGGATTTCCTGCTTTGTCTTCGCCCAACGACCGATGACGGCGCGTTTTGGCTGAGGGCGCACAGAAAACAGCGATTGCGCCGCTTTGTATGCCTCTGATTTCGTCCCGAACAGGTTAGCCACATCCTGCGCACCGGACACAATAATGTAACGTGTCGTGTCATCCGTGAACACACTTCCGATTTCAGGCGTGAAAATGGCGACCATGCTCAAATCACGGCGCTGTGCCGCCATTGCCTGTGGCATGATCTGAGCATTGACCACCTCTTTAATAGATAAGCTCATTGCTAATCCTCATAGAGAGTAATATCGACCGTTCTCGCCTGATTTATTGGCGTTTCTATTCGGTGGATATGAGAGAGAGTTAAATCGATTTGCGCCCGCTGCTCTTTACCACCCGCAATAGCGGTAGGCAGGTTTCGAATCTGGGATTTCCTGACCAGTCCAACCCCGATACGGGTCAGCAGGGATTGCGCGTAGCTGGTTCTCAGAACAGTGGCGAGTTTTTCAATAATGAGATATGAGTTCTTGCCGAAAGCGTTGACAGAAATAAGCGTCTCACGGGTGACGGTGATAATTTCGACTTCACGTTTGGCATCGAACTTGTATTCTTCGCCTATCAGTTCCGATGTCACCCGATTGACCGTAATAAAATGGCCCATATCAGAGACATCAGTTTCACCATCACCATCCAGTACTGGCAACTCCTTACGTGATTTCAAAACCGTCGCTATCGTCTGTCTGACTGCCCTCATATCGAGTTGCGAGAGAGTCGTAGTATCCATAGTCATTCCAACGTGCGTTACTGACGATGCGCCAGCGGTAGCCATTCCAGAAAAGCAGGTCTTTCACTTTCACTTCTTCCTGAGTCAACACCTTGACGGTTGGGTTATAGCGATCCCCTTCCGGCAGAATTTTCAGGTCATCCTCTCCGGCTGGGAAAACGATACAGACCAGTTTTCGGCTATTACCATCAGGCGATGTGAATTCCTGTTCCTGCCGGAAGAACTCGTCATCGAAGATTTCGTCAACGAAACTATCCATCTTCGCGTACCTCATAGGTTATTGACTGGAGAAGTTGCGATGTATTTTGGGATAAATATTTCATATCACTACCAGAAACTATAATTACGGAGAAATGGGGATGAGAAATGATGTGATTGAATTGGCGCGGGAAATGAAAAAACGCAGTGAAGCGGTATTGTTAGCAGAAAGTGAATTCATGAAATCAAATGATACTGAGGTTATAAAAAGATATTTCAGAGAAGTTAATAACCTTGATTTAATGATATATCCTAAAAATATAATACAACTTTGCGATGCAGTAGAAAAGCTCGCTGAATATGAAAATATGGAGCCTGTGGCTTGGGGGCGTAATACTGGAATGAGTCGCACTCTGGAATCAACAACAAAATCAGAGAGAGTATCACAATGGCGAGAATTCAATGAAGCTCACCCCGATATTGCTGACGATATATTCCCTCTCTACCGTCACCTCAACAAATAGCGAGAAATAACATGGATATTATCGACGCAGCGAATGAATTAAATGAGCTGAATATATCTACTTCGTTATTTAAGATAACGAACCCCTTTTCTCTAAGAGTTGCATCAGGATGGTTACGGCTTTTCGCATGCCTATCAACCGCGTCCTTGACCGAACTTTTAACATATTCCGGTGTTGGTACTACGACTAAATCACAATCTTCTGAGATAGGTGTGTCAGGCTTTTTATCTTGAATATTCATAGTTTATTCCCTCATTTAATCAACAATACACATTGCTAAATAATATGAAGGCGGTGGGGTACTTCTCCGCCTGTGAACATTAATAAATTGGTTCATCAATACTGGAGAGTACGGCTTGACTAAATTCAATTGGTTAATAGCTTGGTGAGTTGCATGTTTTGTTGGCAGGATGACATAAAATAATAGATAACGAATTAATAAAATTTGATAAAACTTGACCGAGTAAAGATTACATCAATGATGCACACTTCTCTGAGGATGGCGGGGTTATTGCACTCAGATACTACTAACCAACCAATATGAGTTATATTTTCTTTTTAATAATAAGGAAAAATGACTACATTCTCTACTGATGAAAAGCCTCCCTGAAATACCATTAAAATATTAATAATAAAAATAACAGACGTGACTATTCGCTGTCTTTTTATCACTCATATTACAAAATAATTCATTCACCATATAAATAAATCCAAGAATAGAATTCATATTAATTATACAAAGCAAACACTCACAATTAACCTTCATCATCCAACCTCAAACCAATAGTATAAATACATACAAATGTACTTTTGTACAGTCAATTATTCATGAAAAAACAGTAAAACATAGAGATAAAAATCGGATGGGAAGTGGAGGTTTTCTTAATAATATTTATAGTGAAATGATAGATGTAGCAGTATTGTAAGAATTTATTTAAGATATTCTACGCAAAGTAATTATGTCACAAGCTATATTGCCTCATCTAACAAGAGAAAAATGATGAAAACTTTACATAAACTGTTAATCAGTCTGGCTTGCATCGTCACGCTCGCAGGTTGTGCACGGAATGCGCCAATATTAACGCCTCAAACTACTATCGCGACACATAACTCCCTGCCTTCCGTGAAAAAAGCTATTTTGGAAGCAGGTAAAAAACGCAGATGGGTCATGACTGAAGTTTCTCCGGGTGTTATTGATGGTTTCCTGAAAAATCGCAAACATGACGTTCAAATACGCATCAATTATACCGCTAAAAACTACTCTATTAATTATGTCACCAGCCATGAATTGAGAGAAAGTAACGGCAAAATTCACCGCAATTACAATCGTTGGGTCAATAACCTGGATAAAGATATTCAGTCAAATTTAGCCCTGCTGGCTAATCAATAACATCATCTTAGAGCCTACTTCAATAGGTAAAAATTCCTGATGAGATAGGCTTTAATCTTTAAATATATTTTCTGGCTATAGACATATCGGATATTGGGATATATGACTGCACCCTACAATTATGATAAAGACGAATTCAGTGCTCTGGAAGCGATTACTGAAGCTCAGCGCATTGCTTTTGCTCCCATGCTATTTCAAACTGCAATCGGATTGCGCGATTGTGGAATTTTATCTTTCCTGGATAAAAATCATAAGAATGGTGCAACTAAAGATGAAATTTGTAGCAATTCAGAATTAGACAGCTACGGCGTGGGTATTTTGCTGGATATGGGATTGAGCGGTAAAATTATCATCAAACAAGAGGATCGTTATTTTCTCAGTAAAATCGGCCACTATTTGCTGCATGATAAGATGACCCGCGTCAATATGGATTTTACCCAAGACGTTTGTTATCAGGGGTTATTTCATCTAAAAGAATCGCTTATGAAAAATAAGCCTGCCGGGTTAAAAGTATTCGGTGAATGGCCAACCATTTATCCTGCCCTTAGCCAATTGCCTGAACCTGCAAAAACGAGCTGGTTTTCATTCGATCATTTTTATTCTGATTCCGCCTTTAGCGCAGCCTTGAAAGCCATTTTCTCCATGAATCCTAAAGTGATTTATGATGTCGGTGGCAATACAGGAAAATGGGCATTGCGCTGCTGCCGATATGACAGTAAAGTCAGCGTCACTATTCTGGATTTACCCCAGCAAATAAAACTGGCTGAAGAAAATATACGCAGCCAAGGTATGGCTGACCGTATTTTCGGCTATCCTGTTGACATGTTATCGGATAACGATTTACCCACAGAAGCAGATATCTGGTGGATGAGCCAATTCTTGGATTGTTTTTCCGAAACACAAATTATAGGCATCTTACGCAAGATCTCAGCAGCAATGAAACCTGATGCACGAATTTGCATTATGGAGCTGTTCTGGGACTGCCAGCCTTTTGAAGCAGCGGCTTATAGTCTTAATGCGACCTCGCTTTATTTTACTTGTATGGCAAATGGCAATAGCCGTTTTTACAGTATTGATGACTTTACCCAATTCCTGAATAAAGCAGGGTTGGTGATAGAAAGCCAAATTGATCAGTTAGGGCTTGGACACACATTACTGATCTGCAAAAAGCAGTAACGAACGGTATTTCATGAAATTGACATTGGATATTACAGATTGGCAAGCCATCGCACCGGGTCTTTCCATGGCTGAAGAATGGAAAGAGTGGTCTGCGACAACACCTGCCGTTATTGATGGTTCATGCCGATCAGCAAAATGCACCCAGTTACCCATGATGACAGCGCGTCGTCTCAGTTCAGGTAGCCGCCTTGCCGTCGATTGTGGCTTGAGTATTCTGCGTCGCAATCAAGTCGATGCTATTGTTTATAGCAGTCGTCATGGTGAGCTGGAACGCAATTACCAGATATTGCAGAATCTGGCACAGGCAGAGAGCATTTCGCCAACCAATTTTGCCATGTCAGTTCATAACTCTTCAGTCGGCAATCTGACCATTGTGGCTAAAGCGCCTCTGGTTTCCTCTTCCATTTCGGCAGGCATTGACAGTTTTCAGCAAGGTCTGTTTGAAGCCCTGACACTGCTCCACGCGGGTCAGCGTAAAATCCTGCTCGTTGATTTTGATGGTGAGATCCCCGGCTTTTATCACAATGTCATTGATGCCAATACCCCAACCTATCCGTTTGCGGTAGCGCTGCTATTGGAGCAGGGTACTGGCCTGTGCTGTACAAAACAGTCTTCCCCGGAAACCGAGCCTAATCTTCCCCAAAGCTTACAGTTTCTTCATGGCTGGCTGCGGGGTGAGCAAAATTTCATGGTTACTGGGGATCGTTGCCAATGGAATTGGAACCGATAAGATGGCGAAAAGGATTATAGTCAATATCGCTGAACGAACTCACTGGCTCTGGCGTCTGCTCATGACGGGGTTCTGTTTCGTCCTGTTTGGCATAGGTGGGCTACTGCTTTCCCTTATCTGGTTTAATTTATTGCTATTTTTTCAACGCAATGAAGACAAACGTTGCCGCCTTGCTCGTCACAGCATTTCGTTCAGCTTCCGTCTGTTTCTCTTTTTAACCAGAAAATTAGGCGCACTGGATTACCATTTTAGTGGTCTGGAAAAAATTCGCTCCGACAAAGGCTGTTTGATCGTTGCGAATCATCCTACTTTGCTGGATTACGTCATACTGGCCTCAACCCTGCCAGATGTGGATTGCATCGTAAAATCAGCGCTGCTGCGCAATCCGTTTGTCAGTGGTGCCATCCGTTCAGCCCGTTACCTCATCAACAGCGATGCAGAAACTTTGCTTCCTGTTTGCCGCGAACGGTTAGCTTCCGGGCACAATATTTTGATTTTCCCGGAAGGAACGCGCACGACTCCGGGACACCCTATTTCGCTTCAACGTGGGGCTGCCAATATCGCTGTACGATGTGAGTGCGATTTACGGATCATACATATTACTTGCAGCCAAAGAATGTTAGATAAGAAAAGCAAGTGGTATCAAATTCCACCCCAAAAACCCATTTATACGATCACCATTGGTGAACAACTCACCAATGAAAATTTTGCTGTTGATACAGAGAACGGACACGCCATCGCTGCCCGTCAGCTCAATCGCCAGCTTACTCATTTATTAACACCATAAAATTAATCGATATCGGATACGATGATGCAAGCATTACACAATGAAATAAAACAACTAATCATAGATACCCTGAATCTGGAAGAGCTCACACCTGCTGATATTGAAACCGATGCTCCCTTGTTTGGCGATGGATTAGGGCTAGACTCTATTGATGCGCTGGAACTGGGTTTGGCAGTCAAAAATCGTTATGGCATCGTCTTATCTTCCGAAAGTGAAGAGGTGCGCCAGCACTTTTCTTCTGTCGCCGCACTGGCAACTTATATCCAGTCACAACAAGTATAAGAACAGGTGTCATCATGGAAAAAGAAGCTATTTTTCAGGAAGTATCACAACTCTTGGTTCAATTGTTTGAACTGTCCCCTGAAGACATTACGCCTGAATCACGTCTTTATGAAGATCTGGAACTCGACAGCATTGATGCGGTTGATATGGTCGTCCATTTACAGAAAAAAACCGGCCGCAAGATCAAACCAGAAGCATTCAAATCTGTCCGCACGGTTCAGGACGTTGTGGATGCCGTGGAACAATTACTGAAAGAACAATAATCAGTACAACACAACAAGCATCTGGGTAGTTAATTGAAGCCATTGATTTTATTGTTCCGTATTGCCAATACCGTGATGTTGATCGCCTGGCCTTTCCTGGTGTGGGCGATGGTCAACTACGGGCAATTTTATGCAATATTAGTTGTCATTATTCTGTTTTTTGTTTTGCGATTACTGTTAAGCAAATACCAAACGCAAAATCAGCAAAAAACGGGTTGGAATGCCGGATGGATATTGTCCATGGCCGGAATAATCCTGGGGCTAGCCAGTTTATTCCTGCGCAATCATCAATTGCTGATGTACTACCCAGTAGTCGTTAATACCGTTCTGCTGATTCTGTTCGGTGGTTCATTGCATTATGGGCCTCCCATCATTGAAAGAATGGCCCGTTACCAAGAGCCGAATTTACCTCCAGAAGGCGTTATCTATACACGTAAAGTCACTCATATCTGGTGCCTGTTCTTTATGTTCAATGGCGCTGTCGCACTTGGGACTTGCCTGTATAACGATATGGCATTATGGACATTGTGGAACGGAATGGTGAGTTATCTATTAATCGGGATACTCATCACCGTTGAATGGCTGATACGCCAACGGGTAAAGAAAAGATGAAAGTACAACCCATATCCCAATGGCTATCAGAGGATAATTGCCCCAATAGAGTCATCGGTTGGGGTAATCATGCTATCAGCCTGAATACACTCCGGCAGGATGTCATCGCCCTGTATTTGCGTCTCAAAGAGCGGGGTTTGCAAGATCAAGAACGGAAAACTCTCCGCTGGGCGCTGTGTTTTGAAGATAGTTACCATTTCTGTGTCGCACTGCTGGCAACACTTCATGCCGGCCAGACTCCCGTGATTCCCGGTCATTGCCGTGAGGCTCAGTTGCAGGAACAACAATCTCTGTTTGACGGTGTATTAACCGATTTACCTCTGGCCTTATCCTGTCCTTGCTGGCAAATCTTACTGCCTAATCCAGATGTTGATGTTATGGAAAACACTTCACTTAACATCACATTACCGATTATCCCGGCTGATGCCGCTTTGGTGATGTTTACTTCCGGTTCAACGGGGACACCTCAGCAAGTGATCAAACCTGTCGCAGCCATGGATCTTGAATCCCAATGGCTGGCGGCCTTATGGGGAGATAAACTGCAATCTTGCGTTGTCAGAGCGTCGGTCAGTCATCAACATTTGTATGGTCTGACCTTCCGTATCTGGCTGCCTATGTCATTGGGTTTGCCATTTGACCGCAAAATGGTGGAGTTTCCCGAACAACTTATCGGTAGCCCACGTTGCGCCCTGATCAGTAGCCCCGCCTTTTTACAAAGGCTGGATGACAAACTTGCCGCACCAGAATGCGCTTTTGTGGTTTCGGCGGGCGGCCCTTTGCATTTTGTCCATGCAGAACAGGCGCAACAGTGGCTCAATATTCTCCCCAATGAAATTTATGGCTGTACCGAAACCGGCGTCATGGCCTGGCGCAAGCGTAAAACAGACAATGCCGTATGGACAACATTTGAGGACGTTTCGTTCCGCGAAGATGAGGAAGGAAATCTGCGCGTTTATTCTCCGCTGGTGACTGAATCCAAAGGCTTAATTTTGGATGATCAGTTTGCCTTCGATGACCGGGGTAATTTCACTCTATTGGGACGTCGTGACCGGCTGGTAAAAATTGAAGAAAAACGCATTTCACTGTCTGAAATTGAGCGCCGTTTGTGTGACATTCATGGCATCGCTGATGCTGCGGCACTGCTCATCAATCGGGGAAGACGCAACTACATTGGCGCAGTCGTGGTTTTAGAACACGAAGACTACGAACGCTATCAGCAACAAGGTATTCATCAATTTTCCCGACATTGGCGTTGCCAATTGAAGCCTTGGCTGGAACCCGTCGCATTACCCCGTTACTGGCGAGTTATCGAATCCATTCCCTTGAATGCCCAAAGCAAACGCGCATGGCCTGCGTTACAGGAGCTATTTAATGAAACCCATTGAAATTCACCGCGAGCAACCTGTTCAAAATGAGGCCATTATACAACTGTATTTAGATCCCGATCTGACTTGGTTTCGTGGGCATTTTCCCATTCAGCCACTCTTGCCGGGTGTGGCCCAAATCGATTGGGTTATGCACTATGCTGAGAGTTTACTTGCGCCAGGCTGGTCTTTCTCTTCGATTGAAATGGTGAAATTCCAGTTTCCCCTGCAACCCGGTGACAAACTTCTGTTAAAAATGACGTGGACAGAAGAAAAACAGCTTCTGACCTTTAGCTATGAAGTAGAAGTTCCAAACGGCAGCGAATATCAGACTGCAAGCCAAGGAAAGATAAAGTTATGTCGCTGAGCGTGAACATCATGACGCCCTGCGTGGTTATTCCTTGTTATAACCACGGCGCAACCATACCTGCTGTATTAGAAAGGTTATCGCCCTATCAACTTCACTGCTTTATCGTAGATGACGGAAGTGCAGCGGATACTCAACATCGCCTTGAAGATTTGGCAAAATCGCTTCCCAATGTGACGCTTATCCGCCTTGCACATAATCAGGGCAAGGGTGGTGCCGTTATGGCAGGAATGCGAGCTGCCACAGATTCAGGATATAGCCACGCCTTGCAGGTTGATGCAGATGGGCAACATTGTCTTGACGATATTCCCGCGTTTTTGGCAAAAGCGCAGCAGTATCCCAACAGCTTGATTTCCGGCAATCCGATATATGATGTTTCCGTGCCAAAATCCCGCCTTTATGGACGCTATGTCACTCATTTCTGGGTTTGGGTAGAGACGCTTTCTTTTTCCATCAAAGACAGTATGTGCGGCTTCCGGGTTTATCCGTTGGCTCCTACGCTACAACTGTTGGCTAAAAAAGACATTGGTCGCAGGATGGATTTTGATATCGAAATCATGGTGCGGCTTTATTGGCAAGGAACAGAAAGTGAGTTTGTGCCGACAAAAGTGATTTATCCTGAAAATGGCTTATCCCATTTCGATGCACTGCGGGATAACCTCAGCATCTCATGGATGCATACCCGTCTGTTTTTCGGCATGTTACCACGTATTCCCTCGCTGTTATGGCGTAAACGATTATGGCGCAACCAGCGTCACTGGTCTGATATTAAAGAGCGCAAGGGGCTGCTTGGCATGAAGTTTATGCTGGCGGTTTATCGATGGCTCGGACGCAAACCCTTTGAGTGGCTGCTTTATCCTGTTGTTGGCTATTTCTGGGCCACGGGCGGCTCACAACGTCAGGCATCCCGCCAGTATCTTGCGCGTCTGAAACAGACCATGCAACGTAAAGGTTTCCCCATTCCACCACGCCTTGATAGTTACCGCCATTACCTGCGTTTCGGCGGAGCCATGTTGGATAAAATCGCAAGCTGGCGCGGTGATTTGAAATGGGGAAAAGATATCGAATTTGCACCAGACGCAGAACAGACGCTTTTGGATGGGAATTCAGGTGGCAAGCTGCTTCTGGTTTCTCATCTGGGCGACATTGAAGTCTGTCGGGCACTGGCACAAAAGACAGGGAAACAAACTATCAATGCGCTGGTGTTTACTGAACATGCCCAACGTTTCAAACAAATTATTGAAGAAGTCTCACCACAGGCAGGAATCAATTTATTGCCTGTGACGGATGTGGGAGCCGATACCGCCATCATGCTGAAAGAAAAAATTGATGCCGGTGAATGGGTAGCTATTGTCGGTGATCGGATTGCGGTTAATCCTTCCCGCGCCAATACCCAACGTATTGTTTGGAGCCAGTTCCTTGGTCACCCCGCTCCCTTTCCGCAAGGGCCGTTTATCCTTGCATCCGTGTTGCACTGCCCAGTATTGTTAATGTTCGCTCTCCGACAAAATAGCCAATTCAGAATTTATTGCGAGCACTTCGCCAACCCGCTGGAATTGCCGCGTAAACAAAGAGAACAGGCATTGCAACAGGCCGTGGATCACTACGCTTCCCGTCTGGAACATTACGCCCTGCAATCTCCCCTTGATTGGTTCAATTTTTTCGATTTCTGGCAATTGCCAGCCGATCGGACAAATAAGGAATAAAAAATGCTGACTGATCCCCGTTTTACCGCCGAGGTCGAATTCACCGTGCCATTTCATGACGCAGATCCCATGGGTGTCGTTTGGCATGGGAATTATTTCCGCTATTTTGAAATTGCCCGTGAAGCGCTGATGAACCAATTCAATTATGGTTATAGCGAAATGCGCGAATCCGGCTATGTCTGGCCCGTCGTTGATGCCCGAATCAAATACCGTGCATCAGTGCGCTTCGAACAAAAAATACGCGTCAGGGCCACCATTGAAGAATTTGAAAACCGCCTGAAAATTGCCTACCAGATTTTTGATGCTGCAAGCGGCCAAAAAACAACGATGGGCTACACCATTCAGGTTGCCGTTTCCGAAGAAACACAGGAGATGAGTTTTGTCAGCCCGGACATTCTATTCGAACGCATGGGAGTTAGGCCGTGAAAAAATGGCGCTGGATGCTGCTATTTCTGACAGCAAATTTTCTGATAATCAATAACGTGGCACATGCCACTACCCTTGAAGAGTTACAACAGCGCTTTACGCACCAGCCTGTTGTTCGGGCTCACTTTACACAGGAGCGCCAAATTCAGGGTATGCCTCAACCACTGCGTTCCAATGGTGAAATGTTGGTTTCACAGCATAAAGGGCTGTGGTGGCATCAGCAGAAACCTTTCCCGTTGACACTGGTATTGGATGACAGCCATATGGTGCAAATCATGCCGGGGCAAGCGCCTCAGGTAATTACCGCTGACTCTAATCCACAACTGTTTCAGTTCAATCATTTGATGCGGGCCCTGTTTCAGGCCGATCGTGCTGTGCTGGAAGAAAATTTCAAAATCGAGTTCAGTGACTTAGGACAGGAAAAGTGGCGTTTGGTATTAACTCCAAAAACCTCTCCTTTGGACAAACTTTTCACAGCGATTACCCTGAACGGTCAAACTAATCTTGATGCTATTTTACTCACCGATCGCCAAGGTGATCGCACAGAATTATCGTTTACTCAACACCGACTGACTCCTGAGACGCTAAGCCATGAAGAAGAGCAACACTTCAAATTCTGAGCCGCGTCTGCTGGCATTATTCTGGCTGCTCATGTGCACTATCTTACTGATATCACTGGCAGCCTTATTACCTCAATCCCGCTTATCCACCAGCGTACTGGCCTTACTGCCTGCACAAAGTGCCGGAGAGATGCCGCCCGCTTTGCAAGAAGAGTTTATACAACGTCTTGATCGCCAATTGGTCTGGATGGTCAGCCCGGGAAAGAAAGAAGATCCTGCACCTGCGCAATATTGGCTGGAACATCTGCAAAAAACCGCCTTTCTGACCCATGTCAAAGGGCCAATGACCGCAGAACAGCAACAAGCCTGGGGACGCTTTTACTATGAACACCGCAATGCGATGCTCGATCCTGCTACCCGTGACAGGCTGAAAGACGATGGCAATCAGCAGGCAAACTGGATACTGTCTCAAGTTTACTCCGCCTTTTCCGGTGTCAGTGGACAAGAGCTCAACAATGATCCCTTAATGCTGGTCAGGGGTTCGCAACTGGCGCTTCAGCAAACATCCAGCCAACTACGCCTTCAGGATGGCTGGTTGGTTGCTAAAGATGAGTCAGGAAGAAACTGGTATCTGCTCCACGGAGAGCTGAACAGTTCCTCTTTTGATATGCAGCAAGGACATCATGCGGTCACTGAACTCGATAAATTGCAGCAAACCTTGAAAACGCAATATCCTGATGCCGAAGTCATTTCACGAGGAACCCTGTTTTACAGCGATTACGCGACACAACAGGCAAAGCACGATATTTCGACATTAGGTAGCGCTACCGTACTTGGTGTACTGCTACTCATCTATGGAATGTTCCGCTCTTTGAAGCCGTTGCTGTTGTGTGTTCTGTCCATCAGTATCGGCGCGTTGGCCGGAACCGTAGCAACTTTAGGTGTCTTTGGCGAATTGCATTTTATGACGCTGGTGATGAGCATCAGCATCATCGGTATTTCTGCTGACTACGCCATTTATTATCTGACTGAGCGCATGGTGCATGGACAGGAAGTCACACCGTGGCAAAGCATGCGAAAAGTCCTGCCTGCCTTATTAATGGCATTAGCGACCACCGTTATTGCCTATCTCATCATGATGTTTGCCCCCTTCCCTGGCCTGCGCCAATTGGCTGTATTTGCCGCTGCGGGGTTGACAGCGTCCTGCTTAACCGTCGTTTGCTGGTATCCCCGACTGGCTAAAAATCTGCCTGTGCGCCCAATTCCTGCCATGATTATGCTAATGCGCTGGCTGGCTTTGTGGAGACGTAATCGCCTGTTTTATATCGGGTTACCCGCTATGCTGGTCATTTTTGCCTTATTGGGAATCTCTCGTTTGCACGTCAATGATGACATTGCCCAATTACAGGCTCTGCCACAGGATATCCATCAACAGGAAAAACACATTGCCGCGCTGACCGGGCAGCGAAGTGACCAAAAATGGTTCGTGGTTTATGGCGATAATGCAGAACAAACATTACAACGATTAGAGTCTTTTATCCCCAAACTGGATGCAGAAAAACAGCAAGGTAATATCAGCCATTACCAGCGTCTGCCCCTTTCCTCTCTGGCGCAACAGCAGCGGGATCTTGGGCTTATCAAGGCAGCTATTCCCAATATCATCGCTCGTTTGTCAGACGCAGGACTGATAATCAAACAGCCAGATACCCATCCTATGACAGTCATGCCGAATGACTGGCTCAACAGTGTGGTCAGTGAAGGCTGGCGTCTGATGTGGATAACCCTGCCAAACGGTCAAAGCGGCGTCCTGCTACCCGTCAACGATGTTAAAGACAGTGTGCTGATGCGCCAATTAGCGGAGAAACAGGCAGGTGTCAGTTGGATCGACCGTAAACTGGCTTTTGATGAAATGTTTCAGTTTTACCGCACCATGCTTGGCTGGTTGCTGGTGGATTCAATTATCTTGATCGCCGTCAGTTATATTATCCGGTTGGGCTTGCGCCGGGGTGTTATCAGTATATTGCCATCACTGCTGTCATTAGGGTGTGGGTTGGCTGTTCTCGGTTTTAGCGGCTATAGCCTTAACTTATTCTCCATTCTGGCGCTGGTTTTGGTGCTAGGTATTGGTATCAACTATACCCTGTTTTTCAGCAATCCCCGTGGTACGCCACTCACCTCTTTGTTGGCAATCAGCGTAGCAATGTGTACTTCATTGCTCACGCTGGGCATGTTGGTATTCAGTAGTACCCAAGCAATCAGTAGCTTTGGCATTGTGTTATGCAGTGGGATTTTTACCGCATTCCTGCTCTCTCCACTGGCAATGCCTGAGCGCCCAAAAAGGAAAAAGAAATCATGATACGGATAGCTGTCTTATCTCTGGTTTGCCTGTTGGCAGCGTGTACGAATTTCCCACAGGATAGCTCGACCAGTGCGTGGCTAAAGCCGGGTGTACGTGTTTCCCTGCCAGAACCGAGCATTACGCCTGCGATTAATGAGCAACAATTGTTAACAGCCACCGTCAAAGGCAAACAACAATCATTGATTGTGTTGCTTAGTGCCAATGAACAGCACTTATCACTGGCAGGGTTGTCTTCGTTAGGCATTCGGTTATTCAAACTGGATTACGACAAAAACGGCATCCATACCGAGCAGTCTATTGTTTTGCCGGAACTTCCACCCGCCAATCAAGTATTGGCTGATATCATGCTGAGTTATTGGCCTGTTTCCGTTTGGCAGACCCGGCTTCCTTCTGGCTGGACACTCAAGGACAGCGGCAATTTCCGCCAACTACATGACAAGGATGGGAAATTAATCACAGCAATTCATTATGATACCGTGAATGGCAAACGACGCCCGATTCGCGTCCAGCAGTTCATTTTTGGCTATGACATCGCCATTCAGCATCTGGAAGAGTAAAACATGATTTATATTTCTGCCGTGGGTATGCTCAATGCCTTGGGTAATAATGCGGATGAAATCGCCCAGAACCTCGTGCTCGGCCAAGCTCCCGGCATGTATGCGCGTTCTGGCTGGTTACAACCTGATAAAACCTGCTGTCTGGGCAGCGTTGACGGTGAATTGCCCGCCATTCCTGATGCTCTGTATAAGCACAACAGCCGTAATAACCGCTTACTGCTGGCTGCCTTGATGCAAATAAAACCACAAGTGGATGAAGCCATCGCCCGTTTCGGACGGGAGCGCATCGCAATCATCATGGGAACCAGTACATCTGGCCTTGACGAAGGTGATCAGCATGTTAGCCGAACAATTAACCAGCAGCCTGATGAACAATATCATTATTACCAGCAGGAACTGGGCGATCCTTCCCGCTTCCTTGCCAATTACCTTGATACTGACGGGCCGGCATTTACCATCTCCACGGCCTGTTCATCCAGTTCACGGGCGGTTATCACTGGTCAGCGCCTGATTGAAATGGGAATGGTGGATGTGGCGATTGTCGGTGGTGCAGACACACTAAGCCGCATGCCAATCAATGGATTCGATAGCCTTGAATCTCTCTCTTCAACGCTGTGTGAGCCATTTTGTGAAAACCGCGAAGGCATTACCATCGGAGAAGCCTCAACATTACTGCTGCTAACACGGGAGACTCAGCCTATTGCGCTGCTCGGTGTCGGCGAATCCAGCGACGCATGGCATATGTCGGCCCCTCATCCTGAAGGAAAAGGGGCAATTGAAGCCATCAACATGGCATTGGACAACGCAGGGTTATCTCCCGCCGAAATAGGTTATATCAACCTGCATGGCACTGGCACAAAATTAAATGACCAAATGGAATCCCTCGTCATCAATCAGATTTTTGGCGAAAACACTCCGTGCAGTTCAACCAAATATTTAACCGGTCATACTCTGGGTGCGGCTGGCGCATGTGAAGCCGGTCTTTGCTGGTTATTGCTTACCCGCAACTTACCTCTGCCTGTACAAGATTTCTCGCGTTCAGGCGTTGATACCTCACTGGTTGCCTGTGGCCTTCTGGCTCAACCCAAGCCACTGGAAAAACTGATCATCATGTCGAATTCTTTTGCCTTTGGTGGAAATAATACCAGCCTGATATTGGGAGCCGTATAATGCCTGACTATTTACCAGTAGATTGTTATCTCCCCCATGAAGTACCGATGGTGTTACTGGAAAACGTGATCAACGTTTCCAGTGACCATGTCCATTGCCAAGTCACCGTCAGCAAAGAAGGTGTTCTGTCTCCTTTTCTTAACGAAGAAGGCCACCTGCCGGGTTGGTTTGCCGTTGAAATCATGGCACAAACCATTGGCGTTTGGTCTGGCTGGCATCGCAAGGAAAGAAAAGAAGAAGATTCCGCATTGGGCATGTTACTCGGTGGGCGCGCAGTACGATGCCAGGCGCCTGTTTTCACACAGGGCAGTGTGCTGGATATCCAGATGAATCTATTACTACAAGATGAAAAAGTTGGCAGTTTTGAAGGTTCGATCAGTTGTAACGGCACTGTGCTGACAACTGGCCGCCTAAATACCTACCAACCAGATAAAACAGAACTTAAACAATTATTTCAAAGGGATGGAGTAGCATAATGCGTTCAGTTCTAGTGACCGGTGCCAGCAAAGGGATCGGCAGAGCAGTTGCCTGCCGACTGGCAGAAGACGGATTCAACGTCATCGTTCATTATCACAGCGATGCTAAAGGCGCAGAAAAAACACTGGAACAAATTCAGGCAAATGGCGGTCATGGCCGTGTACTGAAATTTGATGTTTCAGATCGCACAACCTGCCGTGAAGTACTGGAAAAAGATATCGAAACCCACGGTGCTTATTATGGCATCGTCTGCAACGCCGGAATTGCCAAAGACGGGGCTTTTCCTGCTTTAGAAGGCAGTGACTGGGATAGCGTCATCCATACCAATTTGGATGGTTTCTACAATGTTATCCATCCCTGTGTAATGCCAATGATCGGTTTACGTCAGGGAGGACGAATCATCACCTTATCATCCGTGTCTGGTTTGATGGGCAACCGCGGACAGGTCAATTACAGTGCAGCCAAAGCGGGCATTATCGGGGCCACCAAAGCGCTGGCAATCGAACTGGCGAAAAGAAAAATCACGGTGAACTGCATTGCGCCAGGATTAATTGGCACGGATATGATCCAAATGGAAGAAGCCGCCTTGAAAGAGGCCATGAATATGATCCCGATGAAACGCATGGGGCAAGCCGATGAAGTCGCCGGCCTTGCCAGCTACCTGATGTCTGATATCGCGGGCTATGTGACCCGTCAGGTCATTTCAATCAACGGAGGAATGCTATGAGCCATAATGGAACAACTCGCAGGGTAGTTATTACGGGAATGGGCGGCATTACCGCTCTGGGACACGACTGGCAATCTGTTTCCGCAGGCTTGAAAGCGGGTATCAACACCATCCAACAAATGCCAGAATGGTCAGAATATAACGGGCTTAATACCCATCTTGGCGCGCCAGTCACGGATTTCATTTTGCCCGAACACTATACCCGTAAACGCATTCGATCCATGGGGCGTGTTTCTCTGATGTCTACGCGCGCTACAGAGCTGGCTTTAGAGATGGCAGGTTTACTGGATGATCCCATCCTGACCAATGGAGAAACAGGCATTGCTTACGGTTCTTCGACAGGCAGTACCAAGCCGGTCAGTGAATTTGCAACCATGCTGACGGAAAAGCACACCAATAACATCACAGGTACAACTTATGTACAGATGATGCCACATACCACTGCCGTCAACACAGGGCTGTTCTTTGGTCTGCGTGGCAGAGTGATCCCCACCTCAAGTGCCTGTACATCGGGTAGTCAGGCGATCGGTTATGCGTGGGAAGCTATCCGTCATGGCTATCAAACCGTGATGGTCGCAGGTGGTGCGGAAGAGCTGTGTCCATCCGAAGCAGCGGTATTTGATACCCTGTTCGCCACCAGCCAGAAAAATGAATCCCCAAAAACCACACCTTCCCCATTTGATATTAACCGCGACGGGCTGGTGATTGGTGAAGGTGCTGGCACTCTGATCCTTGAAGAGCTGGAACACGCCAAAGCACGTGGTGCCAAAATTTATGGTGAAATTATCGGATTTGCGACTAACTGTGATGCTTCCCATATCACTCAGCCAAAATCCGAAACTATGCAGATATGTATTAAAATGGCGTTGAAATCAGCAGGCTTACAGCCAAACGATATCGGTTACATCAGCGCTCACGGGACGGCAACCGATCGGGGAGATGTGGCAGAGAGTCAAGCCACTGCCAATATCTTTGGCAACCAAACGCCAATCTCTTCACTGAAAAGCTATTTCGGTCATACACTGGGTGCCTGTGGCGCGCTTGAAGCCTGGTTAACGCTGGAAATGATGAATGAAGGCTGGTTTGCCCCGACCATCAATCTCAACGACGTTGATCCCGCTTGTGGTGAGTTGGATTACATCATGCACCAGCCTCGTCAAATCCAGACCGAGTTTATCCAAAGTAATAACTTTGCCTTCGGTGGTATCAATACTTCGATAGTGATCCAGCGCTGGGCATAAACATTAAAGGCCATCGAATGGTTAACCCGATGGCCTTAAGTACGTTTCCGTTGTTTATTTCAGAAATTAATTACTGTAGAAAAGTACGGATCAATTCTGAAGCAGAGAGCTAGTTTTTCGGTCTTGATTCCCCTGATACAGAGATCTGCCTTCATAAATCTTTTCACTCATGAGTATCAGTTTTTCTCGTTGTATCTCTGTGTAAGAAACAGCTATAGTCCGCACCACTCAAGGTCATTGAGTGACTTACCTACTGCTTAAATCACCAAGATATATCCCAGTCCTTGGCATATATCGTGATCGCCATTCGGCAAAATCTTGATGAGAAGCAGCGCATTTCTGGCTGATTTTTTTATGTGGAGACGACAGTAGTGAAACTGCTGCGCAACAATAACAGTGCATTTGTACCTGTTACGGGTTTGACTGTTTTTGCAATTGCTTCTGGTTACCTAATGAGCTTAATTCCATTGTCGATGGCAAGTTTCAACATCGATACGATTTATGCCAGTTGGTTAGCCAGTGCTTATTATACAGGTCTATTAATAGGCTCAATGATGATTGAACCTATTATTGCGAAGATAGGTCACCGTCTTTCCTTTATTGTTTTTTTATTGCTTCTGGCTGCAACAGTGATTGTATTGCCTTTTTTTCCAAATAAAGAACTCTGGTTGCTTATTCGTTGTGTGGCTGGTATCGCTGTTGCCGGGGTTTTTGTCGTGGTCGAATCCTGGCTATTGATTGGAGATAATCCCAAAGAGCGTGCAAAACGCTTAGGCTTCTACATGACGTCACTCTACGGCGGAACAACTTTGGGTCAGTTGTTGATTGGGACTATCGGGACTCAGGGAATGCTCCCTTTTATGGTCGTTTCTGCTCTGCTGCTATTAGCGATTTTGCCACCATTATTTGTGCGTCATGGGCAACCGCCTTCGCTTCATCATCAGAGTTTATCACTAAGAAAAATCACCCAATTCAGTAAGCCCGCTATCGTTGGTTGTATAACATCCGGCATTGTCATGGGCACTATCTACGGGTTGATGCCTTTGTCATTAAGCCAAAGTCATTTCAATGCCGATCAAGTTGGTGTGTTGATGGCTGCAATTATTCTGGGTGGAATGGTTATACAGCCAATTATCAGTAAGCTATCTGTTATCATGAGCAAAACGTTCCTGCTGGCTTTAGTTTCATTACTGGGTGTGTTTGCCGTAGGAATGACGTTTCTTTTTGAACATTATATTGTGACGATAGTGGCGCTGGCTCTGTTGGGAATGTCTTCTTTTGCCCTGTATCCCGTTGCTATCACCCTGGCTTGCGACAAGCTGGATTCATCCTATATCGTAGCCGCAAGCCAAGTCATGCTGTTAAGTTACAGTATCGGTTCTGCTATCGGGCCTCTGGGCGCGGGGCATTTTATGCTACAACACTATTTCAATGGACAGCATAACGGGTTAATGAGCTTCTTTTTTATTGTTTTGTTAGCTACTGCAATTTATATGCTACTGGCAAGCCTGCGTCGCAAAGACCGCGTATTGGCAAGCTAATACAAAATAATCCTGAAACTGATGAAAGCGCCACAAACTGTGGCGTTTTTTTATTTTTAGCCCTCAAATAACTTCTTCAAGATCAGCCCTTGTTTATCCGAAACTGGATTTTCACACCATAAGTGTTAATATTTCAAATAAAGCAAACAAATATGTTTACTGTGATGATCAAATCAAGAGTGTAAAAATGTCATCGAAGATAAACTGGTTAGTTAATCATACCTATCCCG
The DNA here is from genome assembly GCF_014467285.1 of Xenorhabdus sp. PB62.4. Taxonomy (NCBI): domain Bacteria; kingdom Pseudomonadati; phylum Pseudomonadota; class Gammaproteobacteria; order Enterobacterales; family Morganellaceae; genus Xenorhabdus; species Xenorhabdus sp. PB62.4. The sequence continues at coordinate 85,129 of NZ_NKHR01000005.1, forward strand.
GTTCCTTAGTGGTTCAGCAATGGCTGACAAAAAATGGTATCCGTTATTCGTTAGCGCAGAAATATGCAGAAAGCGGTTGGCTTAAAAAATTTAGTGCTGGCGTTTACTATCGCCCGGGATCAAGTGGCACGCTCAAACCTAGCTGGGACGATGCGTTACAAGCAATTACTCAACAATTATATTTGCCAGCACACTTGGCTGGTTTGAGCAGTCTTACACATCAAGGGCTGAGCCACTATTTACAGCTAAACTCAGAACAAGTTTGGATTGGTATTAAAAATAAGCAATCCTTGCCTAAATGGTTTCGCGAGTTTGCTGAACAACGCTGGCTATATTGTGGTAATCACAAACTCAGTGAATTATCTGAAAAAGACTTCACTACAATCTCTATTAAAGGAAAAGAACTTAAAGCAAGCAGCCCAGAGTTAGCAGCCTATGAAGTAGTAGATGCTATAGGTAAGTTCATCAGCTTTGAACATGCCGCCGAATTATTTCAGGGATTAGTCAACTTGAGTCCCCGAAAAGTACAATCTTTACTTAATCGCAGTAACGCTGTTCAAACCAACCGTATATTTCTTTTTTTAAGCCATTATTATGGTCACCAATGGGTTAAACGACTCGATGAGTCACAGATCATCCTCGGTTCAGGCAAGCGTCAGGTGGTTGTAAATGGTCGATATGATGATCGCTACCAAATCACCGTCCCTGAGTCGCTAATTCTGAAATAAAAAAGAAGGCAATTATGAATAGAAGCTCCGTTTATTACCAACAGGTTTCTTTATTAATTAAGATGTTACCTGTGATTGCAGAGGAAACAGTCTTTGCATTAAAAGGTGGCACAGCAATTAATCTATTTGTTCGAGAGTTTCCTCGTTTATCAGTAGATATTGATCTCGCCTATCTTCCTCTAAAGCCAAGGGATGAAGCATTAAACCATGTTCGCGAAATACTTGAGCGAATGACTGAACGGATAAATATGCAGCCCTTAGTAAAAGCAACCTTGCAGGATAACAAGCGAGATGAGTTACGAATTATCGTTACTACTGATAAAGCAACGATCAAGATTGAAGTTTCTCCCGTCGCAAGGGGAACACTACACGAACCCAAATTACTCCCAGTTGTTGAATCAATCGAAGAAGAGTTTGGTTATGCCGAAATTTCTGTAGTTAGCCTGCCTGATTTATATGGAGGCAAGCTATGCGCAGCTATGGATAGGCAACATCCACGAGATTTATTTGATGTACAAATTCTACTTGCAGAAGAAGGGATCTCTCGAGAAATATTTGTTGGTTTTCTTACCTATACGTTAAGTCACCCACGTCCCATACACGAAGTAATGGCACCACTCTGGCAAGAAATAGAAAAAAATTTTCACTCTGAATTTACCGGAATGACAAACAAACCTGTTGAATTACATCAGCTAATAGAAACTCGCTCTCGCATGGTTGCTGAACTACAAGCTCAATTTACCGAGCGAGATAGAGACTTTCTGTTATCGTTCAAGCAAGGTAAACCTGACTGGTCTTTGTTTGATGAATCATCAGCCGCTGAGCTTCCCGCAATCCGATGGAAGCTAATGAATATTCAGTGCTTAGCTAAAAATCAAGCAAGGTACCAAGAGCAAATTAGGAAGTTGGAGAAAGTGTTAGAATGGTGGCTCTCTGGGATTGATATTAGTTCACAGAATGCCCTAACCAGATAGTGTAACTTTTTACTTTAAGATAGCTGAAAAAACGCTCAACCAAAAACCGAAAGCGATAAAAATATGTGGAGGTATTAAATGCAAATACAACAAGCCACCAAAGCTGATTTCACAACACTTATTCAGATTTGGGAAGCCTCCGTACTTGCTACTCATGATTTTCTTCCTAAGACCATGATTGAGATCTTGCGTCCGCAAATCCTTAATGATTATTTGCCCAATCTCACTGTCTATAAGGCGTTGGATGAGCAACATAACATCGTCGGATTTATCAGTACCGCTCAACATCGCGTGGAAATGTTGTTTATTACACCACAAGCCCGGGGGACGGGGGCTGGCAAGATGTTGCTGAAATTTGCCATTGATAAATTAAAAATCAGTGAGTTGGATGTCAATGAACAAAATACACAAGGTGTTGGCTTCTACCAACATATGGGTTTTCAGGTTTTTTCCCGCTCAGAGCTTGATGGGCAAGGAAATCCGTTTCCACTATTACATATGAAACTGTCACATATGAAACTGGTCTGAACGCTCAATATTCCTATAAAAATAGAATCATTATCTGAATGCTAAACCTCGTTCTGAGGTTTTCTGGATAATCAATAATAACCATCCTATAGAAAAAACAAGACTTATCCAATAGTTATATAGGACACAAAAAGAACAATCATTAATAAAAGTAAACAAACGCTAATTAATTCATTAATCGAATGATTATTATAAATTAATCTGCATTACAATAAGATTTAAAAATAATACAAAACAAATAGGCTTTATATAAAATAAATAAACCTAAAGTAAAATAATGGAATGTTTTGTAAACATTTAAGTAAAGTTTACAAAATCAATGATATAATGAGGAGCGTATAAGTATTTTTATTTCTATTGAGTCTGAGCATTAATGAATTACCTACAACAATCTGCATCTTCAGGAGTAAAGCTATTTGCCGATCTTATCGGGAAACGTGTTACTCCAGGGGAACACTGGTATTCTTCCAGTAACCGCACTAAATTTGCACTTCGCAGCATCCTGACACCTGTTTCTACATTGAAGCTCTTGGATAGTCTTGCCAAGACGCCACGCTATTTGGATATTTTAAAAAAACAACCCAGTTTACCTTGCAAATTACATCGCCCGTATTTAAGTATTAACTTTAAACGCAAACAGATTGTCTGCGCGCTGAATGAACATTATAAGTTACTGTTCCAGCAATTAGAGCCCACTGTTATCAGTCGTATATTTGATATTCATGCTTATCTATTGGCAACTATTCAGGGAAAGAATGAATCATTTATGATTTACATTGATTCACTGGATAATTTGAATAAAGAAGGGGAGCTTTCTTTATATATTACCACCGCAGAAAATGTCATTCTGGCAAAGTGTGCATTTACTTTATTAATGGTGGATGGCAAACAAACGCTGTTTATTGGTGTATTACAAGGGCCAGCCAAAGGGGATAATTCTCTGGAGATTATCCGCCATGCAACGAAAGAGTGTTATGGATTATTTCCTAAGCGTCTATTGATTGAAGCTATCTGCTGTTTTGCCGCACATGTGGATTGCGGGCAAATTTTGGCGGTCAGTAATGAGACTCATATCTACCGCAGCATTCGTTATTGGCATAAAAAGAAAAACCAGATGGTGGCCGATTATAACTCCTTCTGGGAATCATTAAGTGGGATCAAAAAGGAAAATAATGATTTCCATTTACCCTCAATCATAGAAAGAAAAGCGCTGGATGATATCCCCAGTAAAAAACGCGCCGAATACCGTCGTCGTTATCAATTACTGGATGAATTGGAAAACAGCATCAAAGCATCCCTTACTGCCTGATCCCGGTCAGAAAGGAATACTTTGGCTGACATTTAACGTGGCTGCGCCATTAACCATGTAAGATGAGTCTTAATGGCGGGCCATTCATTAAGAAGGATACTATAGACGCAAGTGTCTCGTATCGAACCATCCTTAACTCTCAAGTGACTGCGCAGAATACCATCCAGTTTTGCCCCCAACCGTTCAATCGCTCTGCGACTCTGTTGATTCAGAAAATGAGTTCGAAATTCCACTGCTACACATCCCAATTCTTCAAATGCGTACTGCAATAGCAAAAACTTTGCTTCCGTATTAATTGCAGTGCGTTGAACAGAACGTGCATACCATGTAGAACCAATTTCCAATCTGGGAGTATTGGCATCAATATTCATATAAGTTGTCATCCCAACGGCGGCTCCCGTTGCATTATCGATGACAGTAAAAGGCAGCATACTTCCCTTGGCATGCAGGGCCAGACGACGTTCAATCTCCGCCTGGACATTTGTCGGATCAGGTACGCTGGTATACCACAGTTTATGTAATTGTCCATCGTCTATGGCACGAACGAATTCATCATGTTTATCATGTGACAACGGCTCTAAGGTTACACTTTTTCCTGCCAATGTGATCCAATCAGTGATTTTTTTCATGCTTATCGACCATTGTTGAAGGATACATTGGCAGTATGCCTAGTTAAGAAATACACGACAATCATAAATAAAAGCCATTTCTTGCCTAATAGGCTCTTATTCAAATGCCGTTGATATTTATTCTATACCCAATAGATTTCATGATACTTGTCACAATCAATTAACAAAGAGATTCCAATCAAGCTGGAACTGTCTAAATTTGATAACTATCTCATCCGACCACTTAGCCATAACCAAGTGAAAAACTTAAGTCATACGAAAAAAATAATACTTTTTGAGTAACCAAATATTTGATGGAGAATGCAATGAGCAATTACCCTCACCTACTTGCACCGCTGGATTTGGGCTTTACCACGTTAAAAAACCGTGTATTGATGGGATCAATGCATACGGGGCTTGAGGAACATCCTAATGGTGCCCAACGGTTGGCCCAGTTCTATGCAGAACGGGCGGTCGGTGGCGTCGCATTAATTGTGACGGGCGGTATCGCGCCAAATCCACAGGGCGTTGTGACAGCCGGAGCAAGCGTCCTGAATAGTGAAGATGCCCTGCCCCACCATAAGATTGTCACGGATGCAGTTCATCATGCTGGTGGGAAAATTGCCCTGCAAATCCTGCATGCGGGACGTTACAGCTACCAAAAAAATCTTGTCGCACCCTCCGCCATTCAGGCCCCCATTAATCCCTTTACGCCCCGGGAAATGTCCGAGGAAGATATCCAGCAAACAATCAAGGATTTTGCCCACTGCGCCCGGCTTGCCCAACAGGCAGGCTATGATGGGGTTGAAGTCATGGGTTCAGAAGGTTATCTCATCAATCAATTTCTGGTCTCCCGCACTAATCATCGGCAAGATAAATGGGGAGGCTCTTTCGACAACCGGATGCGCTTTGCTCTGGAAATTGTCAAAGCCGTCCGAGCCATAGCGGGAGAGCGCTTTATCATTATTTATCGCCTTTCCATGCTGGATTTAGTGGAAGATGGTTCTAACTGGCAGGAAATAGAGCAACTGGCGCTGGCGATTGAAAAAGCAGGGGCATCCATCATCAATACCGGCATCGGCTGGCATGAAGCCCGTATTCCAACGATTGCAACTATGGTGCCCAGAGCCGGATTCAGTTGGGTGACTCAAAAATTAATGGGGAAAGTCAGCATCCCTTTGATTACGACCAATCGTATCAACGATCCTCAAGTTGCCGAACAAATTCTCAGTGAAGGTTGTGCCGATATGGTTTCTATGGCTCGCCCTTTCCTTGCTGATGCTGAATTTGTATTGAAGGCGGAGCAGAACCGTGCGGACGAAATCAATACCTGCATCGGCTGCAACCAAGCTTGTCTGGATAGAATCTTTGTCGGCAAGCTGACCTCGTGTTTGGTTAATCCACGCGCCTGCCACGAAACTGAATTCATTGCCGAGCCAGCAAAAGCCCCCAAAACCATTGCCGTTATCGGCGCAGGGCCTGCGGGTTTATCCTTTGCAGTCACAGCCGCCAGCCGTGGACATCATGTCACGCTATTTGAACGTGAGGACAGAATTGGCGGACAATTTAATATCGCCAAACAAATCCCCGGCAAAGAAGAATTCCATGAAACTTTGCGTTATTTTGATCGCCAATTGGCATTGAATGGCGTCGAAGTTCGTCTCAATCAGACCGCAACAACCGATCAACTTTCCTCATTTGATGAAGTTGTCATCGCGACAGGCATTACACCACGCATGCCCAATATTGACGGCATTGACCATGAAAAAGTGCTAACTTATCTGGATGTATTGAAACACAAGCGGCAAGTCGGAAAACATGTCGCCATTATCGGCGCTGGCGGTATTGGTTTTGATACCGCAGAATATCTGAGCCAAAGCGGGCAAAGCTCCAGCTTGAGCAGCCATGCGTTTAGACAAGAATGGGGAATTGATCAAACAATTATACATCGGGGCGGATTATGCCCAGAAGGGGCAAAAGCAGAGCATTCCCCACGGAAAATTTACCTGCTGCAACGCAAGGACTCGAAAGTCGGTGATGGTTTAGGAAAAACCACGGGTTGGGTACATAGAGCCAGCCTGTTAATGCGGGGCGTGACGATGCTAAACAGCGTTCAATATCTGAAAATTGATGATCAAGGGCTGCATATTCGTCGCGGTGATGAGCAACAATGCCTTGAAGTGGATAACGTCATTATTTGTGCGGGACAAGAGCCGCTGAAAGAGCTGTACTCACCTTTACAAGCAATGGGAAAAAGCGTGCATGTGATTGGTGGTGCGGATGTCGCTGCTGAATTAGATGCCCGCCGAGCAATTGATCAAGGGACGCGATTAGCGTTTAAAATCTAATGGATAGAAGCCCAATAAGTGGCGATTAATAAAAAAACGGTGATAATTTGTAACTTATTATCACCGTTTCATTCCAGCGAGCAAATAAACCTAGCGAATAATTAACGTTGCGCTAATTGGTCTGACGCGAGGCGATTATCTTCTGCCTGACAAGCCGCAGCGGTAAACAATACATCAGTAGAAGAGTTCAGCCCGGTTTCAGCAGAGTCCTGCAATACGCCAATGATAAAGCCGACCGCAACAACCTGCATGGCAATGTCATTGGAAATACCAAACATGCTACACGCCAACGGGATCAACAATAATGATCCTCCCGCAACGCCTGATGCCCCACATGCGGCAATGGCTGAAACCACACTCAACAATATTGCATTAGGAATATCTACCGTTATACCCAGAGTATTAACTGCCGCCAGTGTCAATACAGTGATAGTCACTGCCGCCCCGGCCATATTGACGGTTGCCCCTAAAGGAATGGAAACGGAGTAAGTATCTTCATCCAAATTCATCCGACGACACATTGCCATATTGACGGGAATATTAGCGGCGGAACTACGCGTAAAGAATGCTGTGACACCACTTTCACGCAGGCATTCAAAAACCAGCGGGTAAGGATTGCGACGGATTTTCCAGTAAACAATCAACGGATTAACGATCAGCGCAACGATAATCATGCAGCTAATGAGTATCGTTAACAGGTGAGCATAACCCAATAGCGTGTCAAAACCCGTTGTGGCAATGGTTGAAGACACCAGACCGAAAATACCGACAGGGGCCAGACGGATAACAACACGAACGAGTTTTGTCACAGCTTCTGATAAGTCTTGAACCAGTAACTTAGTTGATTCATTAGCGTGACGTAAAGCTATCCCCAAGCCAATTGACCATGCCAGAATCCCGACATAATTTCCCTTTAAGATTGCATCAATCGGATTGGCAACGATGTTGAGCAACACTCCTTTCAGCACTTCAATAATATTTTCTGGTGGTGATATCTGAGCATCATTTGTCACCAATACCAACGTCGACGGAAACAGCATACTGCCAATAACAGCCACAACCGCAGCCAAGAAAGTGCCAATCAGATACAAGAACAATATGGGGCGAATGTTACTTTTCTGGCCTGCCTTATGATTTGCGATCGAAGACATGACCAGGACCCATACTAAAACAGGCGCTACCGCTTTTAGCGCCCCGACAAAGAGGTTTCCTAACAGTTCAACTGACTTAGCCGCAGAAGGCGCCAACCATGCCAGTAATACTCCCAGAATTAATCCGAGTAAGATTTGTTTTACTAGGCTTCCTTGTACAATATATTGCACAAAGCCTTTTTGTTGTTTTTCCATAGCCTATCCATTTGATATTTTTGTTCGATGAGTCTGATGTTTTTGTGTTTGCTTTCCCGAGTATAAGGAAATTAAGAAAACTGCAAAGAATAACTAGTTGCAATATACAGAATACGCAATATTTGATAACAAATTGCTTACATTTGTGTGATCAAAACGTCAGTTTTCCCATTAAAATAGCCTCATGGAGTAAAAGCCATTACGTTCAAAGTTATTATTTTTCTTTATATTCATAAAGTTAATAAATAATACTCTCAATAATGATCACAGATTGTTTTTCTGTCACCAAAAGTGCAGATAGATTACTTTTCGGCACAAAGCGATCAACAGGAATGGATTTAACTGGCAAAAAACATAAATTCAACCCACCCGCAGGTAAAATAGGATATTCATGTTATTTTATAAAACTTTAATAAATAATTAATCAAACGATATAACGGGATGAATTTAATTTCACATTTTGACTAATGTTCAATTGATCACCAAAATTTTCTGTTTCGCCAGTGCTGATTTTGTTAAAGTGTCACAGTCAATCTTTATGCCATCTTGAAGGGATTTTGAGGGCATTTTATGACAGCGGATATTTAATGCTTTGTGTTTACTCAGCATCCAATAGAAATTCACCATAAATGCACCATAAAAGTAAGATGCAGTCCTTAACCGGCGTTTTAGGAACATTTGATGGAAATTGTAACAGACCTTATTTATGCACTTTGGCACCAGGATTACGAAACATTAGCTAATCCATCGTTAGTATGGGCAATCTACATCCTGCTATTTATCATCCTGTTTCTGGAAAATGGGATATTACCTGCCGCATTTTTACCGGGCGATAGCCTATTGATATTAGTCGGCGTCTTAATCGCCAAAGAAACCATGAGTTTTCCAGCGACATTAGCCATTCTCACCACCGGTGCAAGCCTTGGTTGCTGGGTTGGATATCTTCAGGGACGGTGGCTTGGCAATACCAAATTAGTTCAAGGCTGGATATCCCATCTCCCCGCCCATTATCATCAACGCGCACATAATTTATTCCACCGTCATGGCTTATCCGCCTTGCTGGTAGGGCGCTTCCTTGCTTTTATCAGAACCTTGCTGCCAACATTGGCAGGCCTTGCGGGGCTGAAGAGCGGGCGATTTCAGCTATTCAACTGGCTCAGCGGGTTCTTGTGGGTGATTATTCTTACAACATTGGGCTATATGCTGGGTAAAAGCCCTCTGTTCCGTCAATACGAAGAGTATCTGATGAACTTTCTGGTACTGTTACCTGTGTGTCTGTTACTTATCGGCTTAATTGGCAGCCTGACCGTTATTTGGCGCAAGAAACGCTCCAATAATACCCTTTCATAATCCTTCATTTTTTCCTGTGGTATTTTTCCTATGATTGATATTGTGGAGAAACATACCGCAGGACACCCTGCTTGGTTACCCACAGCATCTTGTCCATTAAACGGCTACGTTTATCCACTTAAACAATATTTAAGATTAATTTGCGATATATTGTGACAATTTTTCATCTATTCTCACTTTAAACTCCTTATAAAAGCGACTATGGTAGAAATTCAACCCTCGTATATTTAAGGAGCCAGGTCATGCCACAGAAAAAAAATTCTGAAGATCTACGTGCTGAATTACAATCCCTTGCGGATACTCTGGAAGAAGTGCTCAATAATTCTGGTGATAAATCAAAAGCGGAACTGGAAAAACTGCGGAGCAAAGCAGAAAAAACGCTGAAAGATGCGCGTGTTACCCTCAATGATGCCAGTGATAAGCTGATCGATCAAACGAAAGAATTTGCAGGTCATGCGGATAATTATGTCCGTGAAAACCCATGGACAGGTGTTGGTATTGGTGCAGCCGTTGGCATCGTCTTAGGTGTATTGCTATCAAGGCGCTGAGATGACTCCACCATCCCATTCACAAGGCCCGGGAAAAGGGCTATTTGACACTTTACGGCGGGTAGCAGCGATTATTGTTCGCATGGTTGAAACGCGTATCCAACTCGTTGCAGTTGAGTTGGAGGAAGGTACTGCGATGCTGGCACAACTCCTGCTGATGGTAGGGTTCACATTGTTATTCGCAGGCTTTGGTCTGATGTGCTTACTCATGCTGATATTCTGGGCCATCGATCCGACCTATCGGGTAACGGCAATGGTTATTACTGCCGGAACGCTACTGATTCTCGCCGTATTTAGTGCCATCTGGACGGTCAGAAAAGCCCGAAAACTCACTTTTTTTAATACAACCCGCGAACAACTGCAACTTGATCGCAAAATGCTGGGGGATGATCATCATGAATAAAGCGTGGCATCATCAACGAGAGTTACGAAAGCAACTGTTATTGAAAGAGATCCAGCAGCAACGTCAATCACTTTCTGCTTGCAGTCAGCACTGGTTTGATATCACACAACCCTATGATAAAGGCTGGCAGACTCTCCTTGCCTTCAAACCCTATGTCGCCATCGGGGCTGGCATTACGCTGTTTTATGGGCTATGCCGCCATCCGCAAAAATTTTATCGTTGGTCACGCCAAATGATCAGTATTTTTGGTGTCATAAAAACTATACGAAACACGATGAATAGATATTAGCCAACCAGCCTCAATAACTCTCCTTCAAAAAAACTGCATTAAATTGTTAGTATTCTTTACTATCAACAAATAACGCCTCTCCTTAGAATGCCACCATCAGATAATGATTAACAAATTGTGCTTTTTTGTCCGTTTTTTGGTCATTTTAATCTAGACAGACAACTTATTTATCGTTACCCGCGGTATTCTTGGAGACAATAATGAAAAAATTTGAAGATAATGGCTTGCTGATCGCTCGTATTTTAATGTCCGTTCTTTTCATCATCGCAGGATATGGAAAATTGGGTGATGCCTATGCGGGGACGCAAGAATTTATGGAAGCCATGAAAGTGCCAGGAATTTTACTGCCATTAACAATTTTACTTGAACTCGGTGGTGGACTTGCTGTGATGTTCGGCCTGTTAACGCGTACCACATCAGTATTTATATTTATTTTCTGTATCCTGACAGCAGTCCTGTTCCACAATGATTTTTCAGATGGAATGAACCTGACGATGTTCCTGAAAAACTTCTCCATTGGTGCAGGCTATCTGATGCTGGCAATGATGGGGCCGGGTAAATTTAGTATTGATGGTGCATTGAAGAAAAACTGGTAATAAATAATACAAAATCCCCTTGCTTTGAATAATCAGCAAGGGGATTTTTTTATCTTGGTTTATTCTTTCGTTACTTCTTTATGACATTGCTTCTCCATAACATTACTTCTTCATAACATTACTTCTTCATAAATAGTTTAGGAATTTCACGCAAGCACCAAGACTTGGCTTCTCCCATACTATCTCGCCGCCATGCCATAATGATGTTGGTTTCATGACTATATTCTGAACCAATAACACGCAATCGACCTTCAGCAATATCCTGTTCTACCATCGGATATGGCATCGTCGCCACTCCCAATCCCGCCAAAAGCGCCCGGCGCTTGTCTTCCAGTGAACTGACCGTCAGACGCCGTTGTTTATCCAACAACTGAACCGTCAATACAGGACGCTCCCGTGCTGTATCAGCTACCGCGATCCCACGGTACTTCACCCGTGTGGCATCAGACAATGGTTCAGGTTCATGATGGATAGGATGATCCACACTGGCAACATAGACGTTGTTAATAGAATAAAGTGCACGTGAATTTATTTCAGCCGAGGCCCGGAAATGGAGATCCGGTGCAATCACAATGTCAGCATATCCCGTTTCCAGGCGCTCCCAAGCTCCTGCCAGCACTTCTGTCATTAACGAAAGCTGAGTGTTCGATTTTTTTGCCAATCGATCCACAAGAGGAAAAAGCGATGAAATCGGAAACAAAGCTTCACATACAATAGTCAGATGCGTTTCCCAACCACGAGCAAGCGATTCCGCATCTGCTGTCAATTTATCCGCCGCCTCAAGCAATAACCGCCCCCGCTCCAGCAGCATCCGGCCAACATTGGTAAATTTCGTACGATGGCCGGAACGATCAAACAGCACCACATCCAGCTCTTCTTCCAACTTCTGCATGGTATAACTCAATGCTGAGGGAACTCGCCCCAACTCATCCGCTGCCGCCGCAAAACTTCCCCGTCGATCTATCGCATCCATGACGCGTAGGGATTCCAATGTAAGCGCACGTTCTTTGCCCATATTTTTCTCAATCAGGAATTTTGAATATAGCCACCAGATTAACTGGCTAACATTTCAACGTCCAGATAATTAAGATCGGGACTAATAGGTTTATTGGTTAAAGAGATGACAGCTATGATGATAACGAGAACAGCAAAGCAATGCGGTAAAGCCGATTATGGCTGGTTACAAGCTCGCTATACTTTTTCATTCGGCCATTATTTTGACCCAAAATTTTTGAACTACCGGGCGCTACGTGTTCTTAATCAGGAGGTTTTAGCGCCTAACGCCGAATTCCAGCCTAAGTCTTATCCCCATGTTGATATTCTGAATATTATCCTGCAAGGAGAAGCTCAATACCGTGACAGCGAAGGAAACCATTTCCACGCGAAGCAAGGGGATTGTCTGCTGTTTTCTGCCCGTCAGGACATTAGTTACAGTGAGCACAATTCCAGTGACAAAATCCCCCTTACACGGTTGCAACTCTGGCTTAATGCCTGCCCCCAGCAAGAACCCCAGCCATTACAACGTAAGGTTCTGCCAAATGTACCATTAACATTGCTGGCTTCCCCTACATCAGAAAACAACAGCATGTATCTGCGCCAACAGGTATGGATAAGCTATCTTGCGGTGAAAAACCATGATAGCCAAATTCTGACTTTGCGAGGCAAACATGCCTACCTGCAATCTATCAGTGGCAATGCCCGCATTCACGGCAATAAACATAATAATCTTGAGATTAAATGTGGGGATGGCGTTTTTATTCAGGAAGAACAGGAAGTCACATTGCTGGCAGATACCCCATTCCGGGGGCTTTTGATTGATTTAGCTGACTGATTCAGCATCATTTTCTTTTTTCCCGGAAATTTTCCCAGAAATAAACAAAAGCCCTATAAAGCATTTGCTCTATAGGGCTGAATTTGTGAAGTTGACCGATAAGCCGGGTTCTGTCTTGGACAGCCATTCATCTAGGCCAGCACTTGCGCACTGGCTCAAGCAACCTACCCGGGTTCGGTACGGGCCGTACCCTATGAACCCCTATTTGGTCTTGCTCCGGGTGGAGTTTACCGTGCCACGAACTGTTACCAGTCGCGCGGTGCGCTCTTACCGCACCCTTTCACCCTTACCTGATCCCAACTTTATTTTTGCAAATAAAGCCGGGCCATCGGCGGTTTGCTCTCTGTTGCACTGGTCGTAGGCTTTCACCTCCCAGACGTTATCTGGCACCCTGCCCTGTGGAGCCCGGACTTTCCTCCCCTCTATTTCTCTTGAAAGAAAGTTCTCCTGAAAGAAAATTCTCCCGAAAGAGAGATAAAGCGGCGACTGTCTGGTCAACTCCGGCGCGGATTATAAGAGGTTTGCTATCCAATGTATAGGGGTTTTCACGCGTCTTCTTCAATTTGTTCAAGGGCTGAATTTTGATCCAAGGCATAGCGGTACAACGCATTTTTCTTCACACCGTGGATTTCCGCAGCCAATGCCGCTGCCTTTTTCAATGGCAACTCGTTTTGCAACAATGCCAGTGTCCGCAGAGCTTCCAACGGTAAACTATCGTCTGCCGGTTTGCGATACCCTTCCACAATCAGCACCATTTCACCCCGGCGGCGAGTTTCATCTTCTTTGACCCATGCCAGAAGCTCACCCGCAGGCATCCCCTGAATGGATTCCCACGTTTTAGTCAACTCCCGTGCCAACACGATATAGCGTTCTGCCCCCCACACTTTCACAATATCTTCTAAACTGTCCAACAACCGATGTGTCGATTCGTAGAAGATCAATGTGCGTGTTTCTTGCGCCAACTCACGCAAGGTATCTTGGCGCCCCTTACTTTTTGCAGGAAGGAAGCCTTCATAGCAGAAACGATCAGACGGCAAGCCGGCAGCGGACAGTGCCGTGATCGCTGCACAAGGGCCCGGCAGTGGGACTACATTGATGCCTGCTTCACGACAACGACGAACAAGATGATAGCCGGGATCGTTAATCAAAGGCGTACCTGCATCAGAGACTAATGCAATGCTCGTTCCTTGTTTCAGCTTCGCAATTAATTGATCTGCTTTTTGCTGTTCATTATGATCATGAAGTGCGAACATGCGCGCATTAATGGCAAAATGTTGAAGCAACAAGCCAGTGTGTCGCGTATCTTCGGCTGCAATCAAATCGACATGTTTAAGAACTTCAAGAGCACGCTGAGTTATATCCCCCAGATTTCCAATAGGGGTTGGCACAACATACAGCGTGGATGTCGTAACCACTGCTCGATTGGTTTGATTCATTGTTTCATCCGAATGACCGATTTAAAATTGAGCATCTTTGAAAAAAACATCACTGGATACAGTATGCTTCCCTCAATTTTTGTGCGTTTCAAAACTGTTTTAGTCTACACAGCCTTACTGTCGACTATGATTATTGCAGGGTGTACCATGCCCGAACGGCAAGGGCAACCAACTTCTCAGCCTCAAGACAAGATCAGCGCAGAGATTAACCGCTATCAGGCCATTATTGACGCAGCCCATAACCAACCATCACTTGATGTGATCCGTGCTTACATTGCACTGGAGCCTCATGCGACAGATGAAGCTGGCCGACAGAAGAATATTGATGAGACATGGCAAGTTCTGACGCATCTTTCTCCACAACAACTCAGTGAGTTGGTAATTAACGCCGATGAATATACGTTGCAGGGCTGGCTCGATTTACTCAATGCTTACCAGACTAATAGGCAGGATCTCGATAAATTGCGTTCTGCCATCCACGATTGGCAAATCCGCTATTCAAATAATCCTGCTGCACGTAGCTTACCTACTGAGCTGCAACACATGCTGCAAAAATCAAAAGATGGTCATGCAACCATTGGCCTGTTCCTGCCTTTGAGTGGTCAGGCAAAAGTGTTTGGTGAAGCTATTCGTCAGGGTTTCCTTGATGCACAAAAAGGATTGCCAAAGCCATCATTGCCAGCCAATGTTTCAGATTCAGGCAGTAACGATACAACCAACGCTGCACGTACTCAGAATACAGATGTCACCACGGCGGTATCAACACCAGAAGGAGAATCAGTTGCTGGTACTTCAGTTACTAATACTTCAGTTACTCGTACTACACCGCTTGCGGATGAAACTAACCAATTATCTTCAACCGAAATTTCAGCAACCACTGCTTCTTCCACAATCAATGATGCCCCGGTTAATGATCCAGCCGTAAAAGTCTATGATACCAACAGCCAGCCACTCGCAAATCTACTCGCGCAAGCTGAGCAAGATGGCGTGACATTGGTTGTTGGGCCATTATTGAAACCGAATGTGGAACAATTGGTACAGGTTGAGACGCCATTGAATATTCTGGCCCTCAATGAATTGGATGCGCCACAAGTACGGCCGAATATCTGTTATTTCTCACTGTCTCCTGAAGATGAAGCGAAAAGTGCTGCCATACATATTTGGCAGCAACAGAAGCGTAATCCCCTGATCTTAATACCTCGTACCGATTTGGGCAGCAGGGTTGCAAAAGCCTTTGCAAAAGAATGGCAGAAACTAGGCGGTCAGGCGGTATTACAGCAAACTTTCGGGACTACAGGAGAAATGAGACAATCCATGAACCGTGGCGTTGGCATTCGCATGTCTGGCACACGGGTTCCGGTCAGTGCTTCTGTGACAGATTCAGCTCAGGGCAATATTTCTCAGGACGATATTTCTCAGAGCAATATTTCTCAGAACAATATTTCTCAGAACAATACCAATGCACAGGTTATTTCCCCAAGCTCTGCCAATGGCCCAGTGGATGCGGTTTACATTGTTGCAACAGCGGATGAACTGTCAATTATTAAGCCAATGATCGATATGGCGATCAGTTCCCGCAAAAAACCAGCTCTTTATGCCAATTCACGCAGTAATAAATCAGGTACAGGCCCGGATTTCCGACTAGAAATGGATGGCATGCAGTTCAGCGACATCCCATTGCTGACAGGTACGAACGTTCCGCTGATGCAGCAAGCTGCC
The DNA here is from genome assembly GCF_014467285.1 of Xenorhabdus sp. PB62.4. Taxonomy (NCBI): domain Bacteria; kingdom Pseudomonadati; phylum Pseudomonadota; class Gammaproteobacteria; order Enterobacterales; family Morganellaceae; genus Xenorhabdus; species Xenorhabdus sp. PB62.4. The sequence continues at coordinate 101,142 of NZ_NKHR01000005.1, forward strand.
AAAAAATTTACCAATGATTACAGCCTGATGCGCCTTTACGCAATGGGGATAGACGCATGGTCACTGGCAAATCAGTTTACGCAGATGCAACAAGAGAGTGGGTTCCGTTTGAATGGCGCATCAGGGGAACTTTCTGTCACAGATAATTGCATTATTTCGCGACAGCTACCCTGGATGCAGTTCAGCAATGGCCGTATCACACCTGAAAATTCCAATCGCGTGGAAAATAGCACTGGCACTGACGGCATAAATAACCCCGACAATGTGAACGATTCAGATAATGTGAATAATTCGGGTCAAAGTAATGCGGTACAATAAGCACCGCACTGACGTAATAAATAACGCAAATACATGGCATGAATATAGGCGCGTTCAACGGTTGACGCGCCTTCTGCCTCACTGACTGTAAATCAATAGATATCATGTTTTATTGGTTATTTCAGGATGAAAAAACTAACAACTAATCGCTATGCGCTGGGACGCCATTACGAACATCAGGCTAAACAGTTTTTACAGAAACAAGGGCTTGCCTTTGTTGCAGAGAATGTGAAAATTCGTGGCGGGGAAATCGATCTGATCATGCGTGATAAACACACATGGGTATTCGTTGAAGTCCGTTTCCGTCAGAACTCACAATACGGAGATGCCATTGCTACAATTACCAAAAACAAGCGTAAGAAGCTGTTGCATACAGCCGCTGTTTGGTTGTATCAACGCAATGAATGTCTGGAAACGGCCTCGTGCCGCTTTGATGTTTGTGCGATAACAGGTCAGAAATTTGAATGGCTGAAAAATGCTTTCACCCTGAATGAGAACCTATTCCTGTAGATTCTCAGTTTTCTCGCTAAATAAACATACCCAATATACATAGGTCATAACGTGCTGGATAGAATTAAAGTCTGCTTCACAGAAAGTATTCAAACTCAGATCGCAGCAGCAGAAGCATTACCCGACGCAATATCACGCGCCGCAATGATGCTGGTTCAATCACTGCTGAACGGCAACAAAATTCTTTGCTGTGGTAACGGCGGGTCTGCCGCAACCGCACAGCGTTTTGCCGCCAGCATGATAAATCGCTTTGAAACAGAGCGCCCAAGTCTGCCAGCGTTGTCATTGAATACTGATAATGTGGTGATCACTGCCATCACCAGTAGTAAACAGCCTGACGAAATCTACGCCAAACAAGTCAGAGCATTAGGGCATGCCGGAGATGTTCTGCTCGCCATTTCTACGCATGGAAACAGCCGGGATATCATTAAAGCAGTGGAAGCGGCTGTCACGCGTGATATGACGATTGTTGCGCTAACAGGTTACGATGGTGGAGAAGTGGCGGGATTATTGGGGCCGCAGGATGTTGAAATCCGGATCCCCTCACACCATAGCATCAGGATCCAAGAGGTTCATATGTTGACAATCAATTGTCTGTGCGACTTAATCGACAATACGTTATTTCCTCATCAGGACGAGTAAGGAGCCAACTAATGCGATTATTTTCTCTCTTATTGGTATGTTTCAGTGCAATGTTATTACAAGGATGTATTGGCGCTGCTGTCGTGGGTTCCGCCGCGATTGCGACAAAAGCAGGTTCAGATCCACGGACTATCGGGCAGCAAGTTGACGATACGACTTTGGAAGCCCGGGTCAGCAATGCGATTAGCAAGGACCCACAAATTAAGGCACAAGCCCGGGTAGTGGTCACTGTATATCAAGGCAAAGTTCTTCTGACTGGGCAAAGCCCCGATATGGCTCTGGCTGATCGGGCAAAGCAGATTGCTTCAAAAGTTGAAGGCACCGACGTGGTATATAACGAGATCCGCCAAGGCAACCCGGTTGCTCTGGGTACTGCCTCCGCAGACACTTGGCTGACAACCAAAGTGCGTTCGAAAATTTTAACCAGCGATACAGTCAAATCCTCCAGTATCAAAGTCGTGACTGAAAACGGTGAGGTCTTCTTGTTCGGCATTGTGACTAAACAAGAAGGGGCAGCCGCAGCGAAAATAGCCAGTGAAACCAGCGGCGTCAGACGCGTGACAACAGCCTTTACTGACCTCAACTAAAGAATTCGGTTTAAACGCTCAACGACAACCTACAAGCGGCACAAATCAGTGCCGCTTTTTTACTGGTTCCCCACTCTTACCTGAGTTGATTTTCTATCTCAAATGATGTTGCTTGAGAAAATGCTCTCCCCCCATTAACTGCATTTGCCGCAAAACCCATTGCTGACGTTGCAATATATAGGCAGAAGGGGCATTGATCTTATAACGATGAGGGTTTGGTAATACAGCCGCGAGCAAAGCAGCTTCAGACGCGGTCAATCGGCTGGCGGGTTTACCGAAGTAATGCTGAGCCGCTTTTTCCACACCAAAAATGCCATTGCCAAAATCAGCAATATTGAGATAGACCGTCAGGATACGCTTCTTTGACCACAGTAATTCCAGTACTGCCGTTATTCCCGCCTCCAGTCCTTTTCTTACCCAACTACGCCCTTCCCACAAAAATAAATTTTTGGCTGTTTGCTGAGAAATCGTCGATGCTCCCCGCATGCGCGACTGATATTTTTTGTTATGCTCCATTGCAGTTTCGATAGCATCAAAATCAAATCCCCAATGTTTTGGGAATTTTTGATCTTCGGCGGCAATAACGGCTAATGTCATATAAGGCGAAATTTGATTCTGATCCACCCATGAGGAACGAGAAACATAAGATAAATTAATTGACATTAAGGCGCTTATTTGTCGCTCTATCATCACCATAGAAAACGGCACCGGCAGAAATGAAAACGCGATTACAGCAACAAACCATAGAACTGTGAACCATACGACAATTCTTTTCAGCCAGCACCATAATATTGAAAAAGGATTTTTCATCCGCTTACTCAATCATTTCCAATATTTTCCTAACCAATTTATCAATACCTTTTTCTGCCTGGGACAAAGATTCTGCGAGCATATAGGCCGGGGTTGTTACAATTTTGTTTTCAAAATCAACGACAATACCATCAACAGGACATTCAACGTGTATACCGCCCATTTTCTCTATTTGTGCAGCCGTTTCAGGATCATTACCTATGGTGACTTTTATCGGTTTGCCTAATATTTTAGGTACCATAACAGGCGAAATGCACATAAACCCCATAGGTTTGCCTTGTTGATACATTCCCTGTATAATACTTAATAATTCTTTATTTATTTCGCAATCTGATCCTTTAAATGCGAAATTACATAAATTCTTGGCTGCACCAAATCCTCCCGGAATAATTAAAGCATCCAACTCATTAATATCAACTTGCGATAAAGGTTGTATATTTCCCCGTGTTATTCGGGCAGATTCTTCCATTACATGGCGGCTTTCTTCTTTCTCTTCTCCATTAAGGTGATTAATAACATGATGTTGTACCTCATCAGGTGAAAAAAAAGACACTTCAGCGCCAAGACGGCTTAAAGAGAGCATAGTCAGAACTGATTCGTGAATTTCACTTCCATCGTACACTCCGCAACCACTCAATATAACGGCAATAGATTTCATATTTCTCTCCATTTGTAGTAGATTAATGCTTAACCCCTTAGAGGGTTAAACACCAATCTTCATCACAGATTTTAATGAATCTTGTAACAAAAAATCTTATCTTTGCTATGTTGGTACCTGTGTTCTGTGTAGAAGAATTCTTTCATTACTCGCATCGAAAATAAATCTTAGATAAGCGGGTAAACAAGTTTCCCTGGTGTTGGCGCAGTATTAGCGCACCCCAACTTCGGTTGGGGTTATTTTTTTGTAGCGTCCGACAACCAATTTCTCAATATTTCTATATCATTCTTCCACTCCAGCTTTAACTCATCCACCCATTCCTGCACATTATCCCACCATGCCGGTAAATCAGGTGATTGAATCTGTTGGGCCAACTGCTGCAAATGACGCAATCCAACAGAACCCGCAGCACCCTTGATCTTATGCGCTTCTTCCGTAATGCCTTTTTGATCCCTGGCAGTCATGTTCGAATCCAGTAAAGCGAGGTAACCGGGCATCATGGTTTCGAAAATAGCCAGATTGTCAGCAATCATCTTTGGCCCAACCAATTCGATATACTGGTTAAGCAATTCCATATCGAGTCGTTCTTCATCTTTCTTCACAATATCAGCCTCTGGTAATTTGCCTTCAGAATCAGATGTCTTACCCCAATATCTTTCCATTGTGGCAATCAATTCCTTGACGGAAAGCGGCTTATTGAGAACGTCATCCATACCTGCATCAAGATATTCTTTCTTATCCTTTAACACATTGGCTGTCAGGGCGATTAATGGAGGTAAGGATTGAGAGGAGTAACGCTGGTGTAACTGACGCGCAATATCGAGCCCTGTCATATCCGGCAATTGGATATCCAGTAACACCAAGTCATATTCATCAGGATCAAACATCGCCAGCGCATCATGCCCGTTCATGGCAACATCGACACTATTTCCCAATTTCTCCAATACCGAACGGGCAACGATGACGTTCAGTTCAATATCTTCTACCAGCAAAATATTAAGAGCAGGCAATGGCAAGGTATCTTGCTCTTCTTTTCCTTCAGGATGTTCATCAATGGCCGGAGCAACCACAGACAAAGTAAAGCAAGAGCCTTGATCCAGCGTGCTTGTCACAGCAATGTCTCCTCCCATGCTTTGAGCAAGGCGTTTCGAGACAGCCAGACCAATCCCTGTTCCTGTCGCGGGGCGTCCGCCAGCACTGTCTGTCACCTGATAGTACATGGCAAAGATCTTTTCCAGCTCATCAGAAGGAATACCGATGCCAGAATCCGTAACTTCAAATAACAGCCGCTCTCCTTCTTCACGCCAGATACGCACCCGAATTTCCCCTTTAGGCGTAAATTTCACGGCATTGCTAATCAGGTTCCATAGAATTTGCCGCAGGCGAGTTCCATCGGTCAAAACCTTAGCAGGCAGTGACGATGCAGGTTCCAGTACGAATTTAATGCCTTTCGGCTGTGCCAGTAATCCTGAGATGTTCTCCAAATCCACCATAAAGCCGGTGAAATCGATCGGCTGATTGTCCAACTGGATTTTACGCCGCTCAATTTTATCCAACTCAATAATATCATTGAAAATATTTCCAAGAGTAATGGCGCTGACATGGATAGTTTCCAAATATTTACTCTGTTCTGGTGTCAGGTCGGTATCCATCAAGATCCGGCTCAAGCCAACGATGCCATTTAAAGGCGTACGAAGCTCATGGCTAATCGTAGAGATAAACGTGGTCTTATCCCTGCTGGCATTCTCCAAAGCATCTTGATAGCGCTTACGCTCCGTTATATCCCGTCCGAATCCCATTAATCCATGCCGCTTTCCAACACGATCATAAAAAGGGACTTTTCTGAGTTCAAAACAGGCTTTGCGCCCATCGGGATAAACCAGCCATTGTTCGTAAGTCAGGGAGACATTGTGGCGAAATACTTTTTCGTCAGTTTCCATCACCTTACTGGCAATTTCTTTATCGTAAACTTCCGTCGGAGTCAGGCCAATAAGCTGTTTTTCACTTCTGCCAGTCAGCAGTTCCATCGCCCGATTACAGCCGGAAAATTCATTGTCTTCATTGCGGTAATAAACCAAATCCGGAGAAGCATCCAAAAATGAACGCAATAGTACTGATTGCTGTTCAAGCTCAATCTGCGTTTTTTCACGATGCTCCATTTCCAATTTAAGTTTATCCAGCAATATCAGATGCGCTTTTTCCGCTTTTTCCCTGTCGCTGATCTCTTGATTCAATTGAGCAATATTTTCTTTGAGTTGCAGATTCAAAATAGCATCACGCTGACGCATCTCTTCCAGCTTATCGACCAGACTGGATAAACGTTGGCGAGACTCTTCAAGTTGCTCCACAACGATAGAAAGAAAGTAAACGGCCCAAGGGGTAATCACTAAACCAAAAAAGATAGAGCGAATTAAATCAATGCGCTGCACTTCCCCATGCAATGCAAATGTAACTGCCATTTGCATGACCATCGCAAGAATAACCAGAGCAGAGGCAAGCAATATCGAAAAACGCACCAACCCTAGCTTCATCATCAAATCTACATAATATCGGGCAAGCCCTCGAATCAGCTTCATAACCGTTCCCAGTAAAATAATTTCCAGTAAAGTCACCAGATTGAATCATAACGTAAAAAAGGCTCGACTTCGTTGAGGGATATCACCTCTAATCCGCAAGAGAATAAAAACACACAAAAACAGAATAATTATTCATTCAATTTTTTTAACCTCTTTTTTGGATCAAAAAACAATCAATCATTTATTCTTATCAAACATAAAATATGCAACAAAATTCCCAAAAAATAAAAAAATTTAGATTAAAACACTAGTAATGTCGTATTTTAGAGCATATCTAAAATAGATAATGCGACAATTTTAGTGATATAGCTCACACCAGTTAAGGCTTATGATCTTGGTCACAAAACACAAAACAACATTATTTATTATTTAAATTCAATTACATAAATAAAATATCATTGCAATAAACGTCATTTGACACTATTTGACCTGCTCTCTTTTTACCGTTAAGTTGGGAATTCACTGAAAATCACCTGCCGGATAATCACTCGGCTCATATTTATGCAGTAACACATTTATGCAGTAACACAACATCATTTTGATTTACCGCTTGTTATTGCCAATAAAGTTATTGCCAATAAAACAAGTGGCGATTGACTGAGGGCGCAAATCAGACGCCCGTAGAAATAATATATCTATATCATCTCGCGAGTGATGTGAGAGCTGGACAGAACTTGGGGAGCTTTACAATGTTGTATGATAATTTGCAGGAAAAAGACAACTGTGGTTTTGGATTAATCGCACATATTGAAGGGGAGCCAAGCCACAAAGTGGTGCGCACCGCCATACATGCACTGGCTCGGATGCAGCACCGGGGCGCGATTTTAGCGGATGGAAAAACGGGCGATGGTTGTGGCTTATTAATGCAAAAGCCCGATCGTTTTTTTCAGATGATCGCCAACGAACATTCATGGCGGCTAGCCAAGAACTATGCTGTCGGTATGCTGTTTCTAAGTCAGGATGCCAAAATAGCTCAATCATGTCGTGACATCATCGAACAAGAATTACAAAACGAAACCTTATCTATTGTGGGTTGGCGGGAAGTTCCCATCAATCGCGATATTTTGGGGGATATTGCCCTATCAAGCCTGCCTCGCATTGAACAGATTTTTGTCAATGCACCTGCCGGATGGCGCTCGCAGGATTTAGAACGCCGGTTATTCGTTGCCCGGCGTCGTATAGAAAAACGCATCACTGACAATGATTTTTATATTTGCAGCCTGTCTAATCTGGTCACAATTTACAAAGGGCTGTGCATGGCTGCGGATTTACCCCGTTTCTATCCAGATTTGGCCGACTTGCGGATGGAATCTTCCATCTGTTTATTCCACCAACGTTTTTCGACCAATACGGTTCCCCGCTGGCCTCTGGCACAACCGTTTCGTTATCTGGCGCATAATGGGGAAATCAATACCATTACAGGCAACCGTGAATGGGCGAAAGCGAGAGCCTATAAGTTTCGCACGCCACTGATCCCTGATTTGCATACCGCGGCACCTTTCGTAAATGAAACAGGCTCAGACTCCAGTTCATTGGACAATATGCTGGAGCTGTTCCTCAATGGCGGTATGGATTTAATTCGCGCGATGCGACTGCTGGTTCCGCCAGCATGGCAGAATAACCCGGATATGGATGATGACCTGCGCGCATTCTTCGATTTCAATTCCATGCATATGGAACCGTGGGATGGCCCTGCCGGCATCGTTATTTCTGATGGGCGCTATGCGGCCTGTAATCTGGATCGCAATGGCCTGCGCCCTGCCCGTTATGTGATTACCAAAGATAAGCTGATTACCTGTGCTTCTGAAGTGGGCATTTGGGATTACCAGCCCGATGAAGTCGTGGAGAAAGGCCGCGTTGGGCCGGGTGAGTTAATGGTCATTGATACTTATGCAGGCCGCATTCTTCATTCCGCTGAAACGGATAATGATTTGAAACTCAGACATCCCTATAAAGAATGGCTGGAGAAGAATGTTAAGCGTTTAACCCCATTTGAGGAATTGCCGGAGGATCAAGTAGGTCAAAGGGATTTAGATGATCGGCTGTTGGCAACTTACCACAAGCAATTTGCCTACAGTAATGAGGAATTGGATCAGATTATCCGTACCCTTGGTGAAAATGCTCAGGAAGCTACCGGATCAATGGGAGATGATACGCCATTTGCTGTACTATCCAGCCGCCCGCGCATCATTTATGATTATTTCCGTCAACAATTTGCCCAAGTCACCAATCCCCCCATCGATCCACTGCGTGAAGCCCATGTTATGTCATTGTCTACCCGTATTGGGCGAGAAATGAATGTCTTTTGTGAAGCGGAAGGGCAAGCGCATCGACTGAGTTTTGAATCTCCGGTTCTGCTCTACTCTGATTTCGTGCAACTGACTACGCAGCAAGAATCCTATTATCGTGCTGATACGCTGGATTTAACCTTCAATCCACAGGAAACCAGCCTTAAAAGTGCAGTTGCAACCTTATGTGAAAGTGCCGAAAAACTCGTCCGTAATGGCGCGGTATTACTGGTGCTATCCGACCGCAATATTTCACCCGACAAGCTGCCAATCCCTGCCCCAATGGCTGTCGGTGCCATTCAGCACTGTTTGGTTGAGAAAAACCTGCGCTGCGATGCCAATTTGATCGTAGAAACGGCCAGCGCGCGTGATCCGCATCATTTTGCTGTATTGCTGAGCTTTGGTGCTACTGCGGTTTACCCTTATCTGGCTTATGAATCACTGGGAAAAATGGTGGATGATGGCACAATCAACACGCCATATGCCCGCGTTATGCTGAATTATCGCAACGGGGTTAATAAAGGGCTGTATAAGATTATGTCCAAAATGGGCATCTCCACTATCTCTTCTTATCGCTGCTCTAAATTGTTCGAAGCTGTCGGCCTGCATCCTGAGGTGACAGATGTCTGTTTCAATGGCGTTGTCAGCCGTATTGGAGGGGCGGATTTCAGCGATTTTGAACAAGACTTGCGGAACCTTTCCAAACGCGCATGGCTACATCGTCACACCATCGATCAGGGCGGGCTGCTGAAATATGTCCATAATGGGGAATACCACGCTTATAACCCTGATGTCGTCAATGCCTTGCAGGCTGCGGTTCACAGCGGCAAGTACAGCGATTATCAAAAATATTCCGCATTGGTGAATGGACGCCCTGTCACAACGCTGCGGGATTTACTGGCTATTGCACCGAAAGGCGAGCCAATAGCCATTGAGGATGTTGAACCCGCAGAAGCCCTGTTCAAACGTTTTGACACAGCAGCCATGTCGATTGGGGCGCTAAGCCCTGAAGCTCATGAAGCGCTGGCAGAAGCGATGAATACCTTGGGTGGTTTTTCCAATTCTGGCGAAGGCGGGGAAGATCCCGCTCGTTACGGTACAAAGAAAGTTTCCCGCATTAAACAGGTCGCCTCGGGTCGGTTCGGGGTTACGCCAGCATATCTGACCAGCGCCGATGTAATTCAGATAAAGGTCGCACAAGGCGCAAAACCGGGGGAAGGCGGTCAGTTACCGGGAGATAAGGTAACGCCTTATATCGCCAAATTGCGTTACTCTGTACCGGGAGTCACACTGATTTCGCCACCACCACATCATGATATTTATTCTATCGAAGACCTGGCTCAACTGATTTTCGATCTTAAGCAAGTGAATCCGAAGGCGCTGATTTCAGTGAAACTGGTTTCAGAGCCGGGTGTGGGAACAATTGCCACAGGTGTCGCCAAAGCCTACGCCGATCTGATTACTATTGCCGGTTATGACGGAGGAACCGGTGCGAGCCCCTTGTCTTCCGTAAAATATGCCGGTTGTCCGTGGGAATTGGGGCTTGTGGAAACGCAACAGGCACTGGTTGCCAATGGGCTGCGCCATAAAATCCGCCTTCAGGTTGACGGGGGATTGAAAACAGGTCTGGATATCATCAAAGCAGCTATTTTAGGGGCGGAAAGTTTTGGTTTTGGTACTGGCCCGATGGTGGCCCTTGGCTGTAAGTATCTGCGTATCTGCCACTTAAATAACTGTGCGACAGGCGTTGCGACGCAAGATGAAAAACTGCGTCAGTCTCACTATCATGGCCTGCCAGAAAGAGTCATTAATTACTTTCACTTTATTGCGCAGGAGACACGTGAGTTGATGGCGCAATTAGGCGTGAAGCGGCTTATTGATTTGATTGGCCGAACAGACCTGCTGGAAATACTTGAGGGGATTTCTGCCAAACAAAGTAAGCTCAATCTTGAGCCTTTGCTGGAAACCGCAGAGCCTCACGCGGGCAAAGATTTACATTGTACGGAGGATAACCCTCCCTTCGATCAAGGTGGGTTAAATAAATCCATTGTCACTCAAGCCATGCCTTATGTGGAAAATGTGCAGAGTAAGACGTTCTATTTTGATATCCAAAATACTGACCGCTCTGTGGGAGCATCCCTCTCCGGCGAGATTGCGGCGCGATATGGCGACCAAGGGTTAGCTGCCGATCCAATCAAACTGCATTTCACCGGTACGGCCGGGCAAAGTTTTGGCGTCTGGAATGCAAGTGGCGTCGAATTGACCTTAACCGGCGATGCCAATGATTATGTCGGTAAAGGTATGGCAGGAGGCAGAATCGTTATCCTCCCTCCTGTTGGCTCAGCCTTCAAGAGTAACGAAGCCACCATTATCGGCAATACCTGTCTTTATGGCGCGACAGGTGGAAAATTATTTGCTGCAGGGCGTGCTGGCGAACGCTTCGCAGTACGTAATTCCGGTGCTATCACTGTGATCGAGGGGATCGGCGATAACGGCTGTGAATATATGACCGGCGGTATCGTCTGTGTTCTCGGCAACACCGGGGTAAACTTCGGTGCAGGCATGACCGGCGGATTCGCTTACGTGCTTGATGAGTCCGATGATTTCCGCAAACGTGTTAATCCAGAGCTGGTGGAAGTTCTCTCCATGGATGCCCTCGCCATTCACAAGGAACATCTGCGGGGATTAATCACCGAACATGTCCGTCTGACAGGTTCTCAACATGGCGAAAGCCTATTGGAGAATTGGTCACAATGGGTCAATAAATTTGCGCTGGTTAAACCCAAATCCAGTGATGTCAGCGCGTTGTTGGGACACCGTAGCCGTTCTTCTGCGGAATTGCGGGTTCAGGCACAGTAAGGAGTCAATAATGAGCCAGAATGTTTATCAATTTATCGACTTACAGCGTGTCGATCCGCCGAAGAAGCCGTTGAAAATCCGGAAAATAGAATTTGTGGAAATTTATGAATCATTTTCAGAAATTCAGGCGCAAGCACAAGCAGATCGTTGTCTTGCATGCGGGAACCCGTACTGTGAATGGAAATGTCCCGTACATAACTATATTCCAAACTGGCTGAAACTTGCCAATGAAGGGCGCATCATCGAAGCCGCAGAGTTATCACACCAGACCAACAGCCTGCCAGAAGTCTGCGGACGGGTTTGTCCACAAGATCGCCTGTGTGAAGGCGCCTGTACGCTGAATGATGACTTTGGTGCAGTCACTATTGGCAACATTGAACGCTACATTAACGACACGGCGATAGCCATGGGTTGGAAACCGGATATGTCACATGTAACCCCGACAGGCAAACGGGTGGCAGTGATTGGCGCTGGCCCTGCGGGATTGGCCTGCGCAGATGTCCTCACCCGTAACGGCGTACAAGTCGTGGTTTATGATCGCCATCCTGAAATCGGAGGCTTGCTCACATTTGGCATCCCTGCTTTCAAACTGGAAAAAGAGGTGATGATTCGTCGCCGTGAAATGTTCTCCGATATGGGGATCGAATTCCGCTTAGATACTGAAATCGGTAAAGACATCTCACTGACCGAACTTACAAAAGAATTTGATGCTGTATTTCTTGGCGTGGGCACTTACCAATCCATTCACGCCGGGCTGGAAAACGAAGATGCAGACGGGGTATATGATGCCCTGCCTTTTTTAATCGCTAATACCCGTCAGTTGATGGGCTTCTCTTCTCTGCCAGAACAGCCTTATGTTGATATGAAAGGTAAACGTGTATTGGTTCTGGGTGGCGGTGATACAGCCATGGACTGCGTTCGTACTTCAGTTCGCCAGGGCGCTACGAGCGTTATCTGTGCCTATCGCCGGGATGAAGAAAATATGCCCGGTTCTCGCCGGGAAGTGAAAAATGCTAAAGAGGAAGGTGTTGAGTTCCGCTTCAATCTTCAGCCAATTAGTATTGAAGTTAATAGCACTGGACAAGTTTGTGGCGTCAGGGTCGTGAAAACACAGCTAGGTGCCATGGATGAAAAAGGCCGTCGTGAAGCTGAAATCATTCAAGGCTCCGAGTTCCTGATAGAAGCTGATGCGGTGATTATGGCGTTTGGTTTTAAGCCTCACACGATGAGCTGGCTGGACGAACATCAAGTCGCTCTCGATCAAAAGGGACGTATTATCGCCCCCGAATCCAGTGAATTACCTTTCCAAACCAGTAACCCCAAAATATTCGCAGGTGGAGATGCAGTACGCGGTTCTGACTTAGTAGTCACTGCAATCGCTGAAGGCAGAAGAGCCGCTTCCAGCGTTCTTGATTATCTTGAAGTGTAATACTTAATTTTCCCTCTTCATTTCCCCCTATTTTCTCCGGCTTTCTGCCGGAGAAAATTTCAATAAATTAAAATAATCCTGTTTTTTTATTTTGTTCTTACTACCACACTGATTTTCTTTTTTGGATTTATGCGATTATTCTTATATCCTAAAGTCAAATATTCCAATTTAATCACCCACTCGTTACAGCAATACAACAATAGTGCAATACCGTAATACAGCAACAAGGTTTATTTTTTTCGAACAGAAAACTTTTCAGTGTAACTGATTAAATAGAACTAAATTAAAAGACCATTAGAGTGATAATAACTAGGAAGAAATATATGCGCTTATTCACACAGGTACTCTTCTTCTCCTTCATCTGCTTGATAAGTTTGCCATCGGTTGCCAGATTCGCTACGCCCGAAAAGATCATGCAGCAAGTGCAGGAAAGAGGGGTGAATGCTGTTGTGGCTGAATTAAGCGAAGAACGAGAATGGAGTAATATTACCCATAACATCGCAACTGGTGATAGCCAATGGATACAACTTGCCTTCAAATTATCCCAAAATATTCACCCAACCGTTTCAAAACAGATCACTAACGCCTTATCACTTGCTTTGGTTAATAATCCTGCTGAGGTATTAGAATTGACAAACAAACATCGCGTTCTTTCATTTGCTGATATCTGTAATATTCCTCCAACGATAATAGGAATATCGAAAAAGAGAGCATTTTTTAACAGCGCGATGGACAGCCTAAAAGAGGCAGATCAGTCTAAGCGTGGAAAAAATCGGGACAATATCGAAACGTGTCGATGGGAAATTGAAAAGGCAGCCAGTATCTATTTTTGACAAAAAAATAAACGGATCTAAAAAATAAAGGAGAACAATGTCTCCTTTATTTTTACACCATTGCTATTCCTTTCTTATTTCAAACTGCTGCTTTTATAGGCTGCAACTTGAAATTCAGATTGGAATGTCGTTCACTGCGCAATTATTTTACGACACGCAAGGTTGGGCGACCTTTTGGTGGTTGAGGTGGTTCATCGTCTGGTGACTTATCATCACGAGAAATTTTCTTATCGTGGATAAGTACCAAATTGTCTGCTACCGGCGAATCCACTTCTTCTGACTCGCTATTCTCTTCATAGGCGAGTTCGGGTTCAAACATCATTCCCGCGCCATTCTCACGGGCATAAACCGCAAGAACAGCCTCCATTGGGACAGTGACTTGACGTGCAACACCACCAAAGCGGGCATTGAATCTAACTTCATCGTTGGTCAATTCCAAATTACCAACTGCCCTCGGTGAAATATTCAGGATAATTTGCCCATTCTGTGCATATTCTAATGGAACGTTTACGCCGTAAAGACTAACATCCACAACAATATGCGGGGTCATTTCATTATCCAACAACCACTCATAATGTGCCCGCAATAGATAAGGGCGACGTGGAGACATTTGAGTCATCTCCATAAATTAACTCCGTGATTGTAAACGCATTTCACGTTCTGCTTCCGTCAACGAAGCCAAAAATGCGTCACGTTCAAATACACGCTGCATATAGACTTGAAGATCTTTTGCGCCCGGGCCTGACAATTCAACGCCCAAGACAGGCAAACGCCACAGCAGCGGAGACAAGTAACAGTCGACCAAGCTGAATTCATCACTCATGAAGAAAGGCATTTCCCTGAAAATAGGCCCGATAGCCAGCAATTCTTCAGCAAGCTGTTTCCGTGCAGCATTAGCCTCCTGAACATTTCCTTCCTGAATTTTGTACATCAGAGAATACCAGTCTTTTTCAATTCTATGCATCATCAGGCGGCTGGAGCCACGAGCAACAGGATACACAGGCATGAGTGGCGGATGCGGGAAACGCTCATCCAGATATTCCATAATGATGCGAGAATCATACAGGGTCAGTTCACGATCAACGAGAGTAGGAACTGATTGGTAAGGATTCAGATCAATTAAATCCTGAGGTAAGTTACCTGCTTCAACGTGTTCAATCTCAACGCTGACCCCCTTTTCCGCCAGTACAATTCGCACTTGATGGCTAAAAATGTCGGTCGGGCCGGAAAACAGAGTCATTACCGAACGTTTGTTGGCAGCGACAGCCATGAAAACCTCCAAGTTTATCTAAAAAAAGGAACGAACAGCCCTTCAGTGAACAGCGGCCATTCTCGCTCATATTCTCATCCTGTTTCGCGCTTATTATCCGAGGTTGTTATCCCTTCATCTTTCAAGTGACAGCGTTGCTGGCGTAACGAGAAATATTTCGAAGATATGTTTTACCTCTGCCAAATCAGGCAAACTCATGGATAAGGCAAAAAATTGTTACTAGTCTACCAGATTTTGCACATTTTGTGAGGAAGTACATCGAGAATTAATGATGAAATATTGGAGTCTAAAGATTTGTTTCTTTAATATGCTATTTTTTGGCGAAAAATAGCGGATTATCTATCGAAGAATAAAAAATCTCATGACGTAAAAAAAACCCGCCATAAAATGACGGGTTTTCAACTTTAATCCAATGCCACAAAGGTGGCAATAAATTAACGTTTGGAGAACTGTGGACGACGACGTGCTTTGCGCAGACCCACTTTTTTACGTTCAACTTCACGAGCATCGCGAGTAACGAAGCCAGCTTTGCGAAGATCAGAACGCAGAGTCTCGTCATAAGCCATCAGTGCACGGGTGATACCGTGACGGATTGCGCCTGCCTGACCAGAAATACCACCACCTTTAACAGTGATGTACAGATCCAGTTTGCCCAGCATTTCAACCAGCTCAAGTGGTTGACGAACAACCATGCGCGCAGTTTCACGCCCGAAGTAAACTTCGAGGCTGCGTTGGTTGATTACGATGTTACCGCTACCTGGCTTAATGAAGACACGCGCGGAAGAGCTTTTGCGGCGACCAGTGCCGTAGTATTGATTTTCAGCCATTGCCTATAATCCCGATTAAATGTCCAGAACTTGTGGTTGCTGTGCCGCATGGTTGTGCTCGCTGCCCGCGTAAACTTTCAGTTTACGGTACATTGCACGACCCAGTGGCCCTTTTGGCAGCATGCCTTTAACCGCGATTTCAATGACACGCTCAGGACGGCGAGCAATCATCTCTTCAAAGGTCGCTTGCTTGATACCACCGATGTGGCCAGTGTGGTGATAATAGATTTTGTCAGCACGTTTGTTGCCGGTTACAGCAACTTTTTCTGCGTTAACAATAATGATGTAATCACCAGTATCAACGTGCGGAGTATATTCCGCTTTGTGCTTGCCGCGCAGGCGACGAGCTATTTCAGTTGCAAGACGGCCCAAGGTTTTGCCATCTGCGTCAACAACATACCAGTCGCGTTTTACGGTTTCTGGTTTAGCTGTAAAAGTTTTCATTAAAGCTTACCCAATTATAAGTTACACGTTGGTGAACACTCGATGTTCAGAAACTGTTTTTGAGGTTCACACGACTCATGTCCAGCAAACCTACCCCTTCGAATAGCCTATGCCGGCACTATTGCAAGTTTTTTGGGAAAAAAAATCCTGCTGTAACGTGGGGTCGCAAGATTATAGAGAAGTCATTGTAAAAAATCGACCCCAAATTCAATAATTATCCAGTAGGCCGATGCTGCCTTCTCCCATAAGAGTCAAGATATCAAGGTAAATGAGGAAGTTTCAGGTATTCTTCGCTTTGCATTTCCTGTAATCGGGACAAGCAACGCCGATATTCAAACGTCAGCAATTCTCCCTGATAAATTTGCTCCATTGATACTTCAGCATTGATAATAAGCTTCACATGCCGTTCATAGAATTCATCCACCAATGCAATGAAGCGACGTGCTGCACTTTCATACAAAGTGGTCATTATTGGCATGTCATGCAGCAATACCGAATGATAAAGTTTCGATAGCGCAATGTAATCCAACTGGCTGCGGGGATCTTCACACAAGGTCTTAAAGCTGATGGCTAATACCCCGTCAACGCTGCTGATTGCGGGCATACTGCGATGATTAATCTGCAAAACCGGATTTGGTTCACCTTCCTGCCCGGACAAACGTTGGAACATGCGCTGCATCTCCTGCCGATTTTCTTCCGATAATGGTGTCAAATAGAGATGTGCCTGTGTGAGTGTCCGCAACCGATAGTCAATGCCCGCATCAACATTCATGACATCACAATATTTTTTTATTTGCTCAATGGCTGGCAGAAACCGCGCACGCTGCAATCCATTTCGGTATAAATCATCCGGTGGAATGTTGGATGTTGCTACCAATGCAATTCCCCGCACAAACAGGGCTTCCAGCAAAGTACCGAGGATCATGGCATCCGTGATATCAGAAACAAAAAACTCATCGAAACAGAGTATATCCGTCTCTGCCTTGAAGCCATCAGCCACTATCTCCAAAGGGTCTTCATACCCTTGCAGGGCCATTAGCTCTTCATGCACCCGCAACATGAAACGATGAAAATGGAGGCGTAACTTTCGCTCTGTGGGCAGGCTCTGGAAAAACATATCCATCAACCATGTTTTCCCACGCCCGACACCGCCCCACATATAAAGCCCCTGAACTGGACGACACGGTTCAGGGGTCTGCCGCCCAAATAACTTGCCAAATATTCCTTTCAGTTTATTGGGTTGTGGAGAATGGCAAGGGCTGGCATTAATAAGATCGTGATGAAGCGTATCTAAGCGTGCAACCGTATTGCGCTGCACATCATCAGGTTGGTACTGCCCCTCAGACAACGCAGATTGATAGAGAGATGAAGGTGTAATCGGTGACATGAAAGTGACAATCCTTAAAAATTTTTATTCTCAGCACGTATGACATTTTACTGATACAGAGTCGCGTCAATCTCTTCTGATTTCAGTTCATTATATGATTTCTCATCCAAAATTTCGCTTTACTGGCGACGCTGCAACTTAAAATCTATCGGATATAATTCACTGTATACCCTAGCAAATCTGTATAAAATTAACACATTAGATGGTGTATAAATTAATTAAATAATAATCAATATTCCACTCTGACTAAATTAGCGGTTATAGTGGTAGTAATGATATTGCAGAACTGATATTGCAAAACAATGATGTGACTAAAGGAGTTGCCATGACTTGGGAATATGCACTGATCGGATTAATCATTGGTTTTATCGTCGGCGCGCTGGCTGTCCGCTTTGGCAGCTCAAAGGTACGCCAACAGAATGAACTACAAGCAGAACTAGAGAAAAACCGGACTGAATTAGAAGAGTATCGCAAAGAGTTGGTCAGCCATTTCGCCCGCAGCGCTGAGTTACTTGATAATATGGCTCGCGATTATCGTCAGTTATATCAGCACATGGCCAAAAGTTCCAACGACCTGATGCCTAACATGCCGATACAGGATAATCCTTTTAATTATCGCCTGAGCGGATCCGAAGCCGAGAAAAATAAAATGGCATCGGACATACCTCCACGGGATTATTCTGAGGGCGCATCCGGCCTGTTCCGTCCTATCCAAGATAAGAAACAGTAAATTTTTTTGCCGTGGTAACATTCGGTGCCACGGCGCACTAACAGTGAATTCACGTAAATACCTGTAAAGAAATTCATTGAAACTACATTATTAGTGAACTTTGCTGAATAATCAGTAGTCATAGCAGCATCGAATTAATTATGCTTAGAACCTATCCCGATAAGCGTAATTTCCGGGAAGATTAAACTCCCTGACAGGATAGGTCTCTTAAGTACAACTTCCCTTTTTTGGCTATAGGTATTAAGAGAACGTATTCAATGAAAAGAAAAAATACATTGCTTAGCGCACTCGCTATCAGTATTGGACTGTCTTTAGCTTCAGTTCCAATGGTAAGTAATGCAGCATTACCTGCTGCCGTGGCCTCTCAAGAATTGCCTAGTCTGGCACCAATGCTGGAAAAAGTACTTCCTTCCGTTGTTACCGTGCATGTTTCAGGTACTGAAGTACAAAATCAACAGCTTCAATTACCCGAAGATTTCCAATTCTTCTTTGGACCTGCTTTTCCGCCACAAGAACAGCGAAGCCGCCCATTCAAGGGGTTAGGATCCGGCGTTATTATTGATGCCAATAAAGGCTATGTGCTGACCAATAGTCATGTCATTGAAAATGCTAACAAAATAAGAGTCCAATTAAACGACGGTCGCGAATACTCCGCAAAACTGGTTGGGCGCGATCCCCAAACGGATATCGCACTCTTAGAACTGAAAGATGCCAAAAACCTGACAGCCATTAAGTTCGCTGATTCCGACCAACTGCGCGTCGGGGATTATGCCGTAGCAATCGGTAATCCATTTGGGTTGGGGCAAACTGTTACATCCGGGATCATTTCCGCTCTTGGCCGCAGTGGCCTGAATTTGGAAGGTCTGGAAAACTTTATCCAGACCGATGCGTCCATTAACCGCGGTAATTCAGGTGGTGCCTTGATTAACCTGAAAGGGGAATTAATCGGTATTAACACCGCCATTATTGCTCCGGGCGGTGGTAACGTGGGTATTGGTTTTGCTATCCCAAGTAATATGGCCAGAAGCCTTTCTGCACAACTCATTGCCAATGGAGAAGTCAAACGTGGCATACTCGGGATCAAAGGAACCGAAATGAGCGCAGATATCGCTAAGGCACTCAACATCGATGCACAACAAGGGGCATTTGTCAGCGAAGTTATACCTAAATCGGCTGCCGCCAAAGCGGGTATCAAACCAGGGGATGTATTGGTTTCTTTTGATGGTAAGAAGATCAACAGCTTTGCTGAATTGCGGGCAAAAATTGGCACAACCGTTCCGGGCAAAGCTGTCAAAATTGGCCTGCTACGCAAAGGGAAGCCACTGGAAGTCACCGTAACATTGGATAACAGTGATGGCCAGTCAACCAAAGCAGAAAAACTGAGTATTGCCTTGCAAGGTGCAACCCTGAGCAATGCCACGGTGAAAAGCACTCAAGGTGTCAAAGTAGACTCCATTGTTCAGAACTCGCCTGCTGCACTGTCTGGTTTGCAGAAAGATGACCTAATTGTTGGCGCCAATAATGTGCGTGTGCGGAATATTGGCGAATTGCGTAAAGTCATTGAAGATAAAGCTTCAGTTGTCGCATTAAGCGTCTTACGTGGTGACGATAATATTTATCTGTTACTGCGTAATTAATCAATTAAATATTAAAAACGCGATCTAATGTCCATGACAGACACAGTATCATGCTGTGTCTGTTCGCTTCTATGCTATTCTTCTTTTCAATCAATTATTACTGAATAATGCCATGCTGACCAAGTTATTGCGCTCTATACTGATAGGTTTATTAATTGCAGCTATTTTGCTGATTGCCATTCCTTCCCTGCAACCCAATGGCTTAAAAAATCTCCTGAGCGATAACGCCAGCAATAAAGTTTACAGTTTCAGCCAAGGCGTCAGGCGGGCAGCCCCTGCTGTTGTCAATATCTATAGCAGCAGTATGGGTAGTTTTTCCCATGAAAGCCGGGAACTCCGGCCCCTGGGTTCTGGCGTTATAATGAGTGAACATGGCTATATTCTGACTAACAAGCATGTCATCAATAAAGCCGGCTCCATCATTGTCGCCCTGCAAGACGGTCGTTTCTATGAAGCCCTGCTGGTCGGTTCAGATGACCCAACCGATTTGGCGGTTTTGAAAATTAATGCCGCAGATCTTCCTGTAATCCCCATCAATCCTAAACGTGTGGCTCATGTGGGAGATGTCGTTCTGGCTATCGGTAATCCATACAATTTGGGGCAAACCATCACGCAAGGCATTATCAGTGCGACAGGGCGTGTTGGGCTTAGCCCGACCCGCCGCCAGAATTTCCTGCAAACAGATGCCTCAATTAATCAAGGTAACTCAGGGGGTGCTTTGGTTAATACGTTAGGGGAATTAGTCGGGATCAATACGTTAACGTTTGATAAGTCAGAGTTTGGCTCAACACCTGAAGGGTTGGGATTTGCCATTCCAACGAAACTGGCTACGACAATTATGCAGAAATTAATCCGTGACGGACGGGTTATTAGAGGATATATAGGTATCACAGCCAGAGAATTACCCCATATCCGCTCATCAGGCAGTAATATCAATCAAATTCAAGGCATGCGTGTTTTTCAGGTCGCACCGGGAGGCCCGGCCGAAAAAGCTGGCATCAAAGTGGGCGATATCATTACCAGCGTCAATCACCAACCTGCCGTTTCCCCCACTGAAACAATGGATCAAGTCGCAGAAATTCATCCCGGTAGCGTTGTTCCTGTCACCGTACTGCGTGATGGAACTTCATTGACCCTAAGTGTCACTATTGTTGAGTTTGATGGTTAGTGAAATTGATGATTAGTGAAATTGATGGTGAGTGAAATTGGTATCTTGAGGATCTGCACATTCGAAACCTGAACAGTGCATGGAAAAAGTGTTTAATCCCTCGTCCATAAAGGAACGAGGGATTAAATGAACGAAGAAAAAACTAATTTCGCTTAATCAGTTGACTTAATTCGCTCAATATTCGCCCCAAGACCACGCAACTTATCTTCAATGTGCTCGTAACCCCGGTCAATATGATAAATACGATCTACAACTGTAGTTCCTTCAGCAATACAACCTGCCAGCACTAAACTTGCAGAGGCGCGCAAGTCAGTCGCCATCACCTGAGCGCTAGACAGTTTTTCAACGCCGTGACATAACACTGTATTGCTCTCGATTTCTGCCCGAGCGCCCATACGAATCAACTCAGGAATGTGCATAAAGCGATTTTCAAAGATGGTTTCAGTGATCATTCCTGCACCATCCGCAACCATATTCAACAGGCTGAATTGCGCCTGCATATCAGTCGGGAAACCCGGATGCGGAGCCGTGCGGAATGTGACTGCTTTAGGGCGCTGACCGTGCATATCAAGACTAACCCAATCCTCGCCCACTTTGATGTCCGCACCCGCTTCACGCAGTTTCGCTAAAACAGCATCTAGTGTATCGGGCTTGGCATGACGGCAAACCACTTTGCCACGGGAAATCGCCGCAGCCACCAGAAAAGTGCCTGTTTCGATACGATCAGGCAGAACACGATGAACCCCACCGCCTAAACGGTCAACCCCCTCAATCACGATGCGATCAGTGCCTGCACCACTGATTTTCGCTCCCAACGTATTGAGGAAATTAGCCGTATCTTCAATTTCAGGTTCACGCGCCGCATTCTCAATGACAGTTGTACCTTCCGCCAATGTTGCCGCTGTCATAATAGTCACTGTTGCCCCGACACTGACTTTATCCATGACAATGCTGGCCCCTTTCAAACGGCCATCTACAGAAGCTTTGACATAACCTTCATCCAGCACGATTTTTGCACCAAGCTGCTCCAGCCCGGAAATATGGAGATCGACAGGACGGGCCCCAATGGCACAACCGCCCGGCAAAGAGACTTGCCCCTGACCAAAACGTGCCACCAGCGGCCCCAATGCCCAGATGGAAGCACGCATTGTCTTGACCAGTTCGTAAGGAGCACAATATTCATTGACTCCACTGGCATCAACAAAAACGGAGCCATTACGTTCCACTTTCGTTCCCAAGCGATTGAGCAATTTGATGGTGGTATCAATATCCTTCAATTCAGGAACATTCTGTAATTCAACTGGCTCTTCTGCCAACAACGCTG
Source organism: Xenorhabdus sp. PB62.4 (assembly GCF_014467285.1). Lineage (NCBI taxonomy): Bacteria > Pseudomonadati > Pseudomonadota > Gammaproteobacteria > Enterobacterales > Morganellaceae > Xenorhabdus > Xenorhabdus sp. PB62.4. Next base: position 123,439 of record NZ_NKHR01000005.1, read on the forward strand.
CGAACATAATTGGTAATGCGGCATTTTTTGCCCCGGAAATCGTAACCTCTCCCGACAGGCAAGTAGGCCCTTTCACACGAAATTTATCCATCTGTCATGATTCTCTTGTTTAATTCAAAGTGTGCTGTTCGCGGCGAAGCAAACAGCCTCAAAATCCCTGAAGCTTGCGGTCACGTTGCCACTGCGCAGGTGTATAAGCTTTGATTGACAACGCATGAATGCGATTATCTGCAATGTATTCCATCAGAGGAGCGTAAACTGTCTGCTGTTGTTTGACACGGCTCAGGCCATCAAAAATTGCTCCAACGACAATAACCTGAAAATGGCTGCCATCGCCGCTAACGATAACTTCATCAAGTGCCAGACTTTCTATCAGCACTTTTTTAATTTCATTATTATCCATAAATTGCTCACACCCATTGTTAGAAAATAGTGTCGTTAAAAAATAATAGTAGACGCCTATCCTAATGGAATCTAGGCGACTCTTAAACCAAGAAAAACGCCCCTGTAAGAGGATGGCTTACAAGGGCGTTGATTATCGAAAGAAAGAATTACGCTTTGGGCGGGTTATCGTTCAGCAGACTTTGCAGACCATACAACGCAACCAACGTTTCCAGACGTTCTCCCACACCTGAAAGTGTCAGAGTTCTACCCTGCTGCTGACACTCTCCCTTTAAACGAACAAAAAGAGCCAGCCCGGTGGAATCCACATGATGAAGCAGGGAAACATCTATGTTATCGATCCCCTCCATCACTCGGTCTTTTTGTTGCCACAAAGGAAGCAGGCTGTCACGATCCAATGTTCCTTTCAGAAACAGTGTATTCTCCGTTTTCTCCCAGCTCACTGTCTCCTGACTGGCCGGTGCGTTACCGACTATACCGTTATCAAGAATATCCTGTTTCATATCACTTTTTCTGTTCTAAAGTGATTGGCGCTTTCGCGCTGATAGACAATTGTTCAGTCAGCCCATCAATACCTTTCTGACGCAGGATATCCGCCCACTCATTCTGTTTAGTGGTGATCATGCTCACGCCCTCAGCGATCATGTCGTAAGCCTGCCAGTAACCTGTTTTACTGTTTTTACGCCATTGGAAATCCAAACGAATCGGCGGTTGCCCATTAGAATCAGTAATCGTGACACGGATTGCCACTATGGTCTTATCGCCCAATGGCTGCTCTGGTGCAATTTGGTAATTTTGCCCATGATACATAGCCAAAGCCTGACCATATGCCTGTTCCAGATAGGATTCAAACGCCTTGAAATAAGCGTCACGCTGCTCAGGTGTCGCTTGTTTGTAATAAGGCCCCAACACCAGTGCGCCAGCATATTTTATTTGCACATAAGGCAACAATTCTTGGCGCACAATTTGACGCAGGACTTCCGGGTTCGACTGAATCTGCGGTTGATCATTCTTCAAACGGGTAAACGTTTTTTCTGCCGCATCTTTCATCAATGCGTAGGGATTAGTTTGATCCGTAGCGCTGGCCAATGGCGCAACCACAAGCAACGCAACCATGAGTAATCGCTTAAACATAAGTATTATTTCTCCTAAGCAGTGGTTTACTGGTTAGTGTGCTTGTTCAGGTGTCGAAGCGGATTTTTCCTGATTTCCGCTACCGCTCTTATACAAGAACTGACCAATCAAATCTTCAAGTACCATCGCTGGCTTGGTATCTTCAATCTTGTCTCCATCTTTCAACATGGAGGTTCCCAAATCAGGGTCATCAAAACCAATATTGAGTGCAATATATTGTTCACCCAACAACCCTGAAGTTCGGATAGAAAGCGAGCTGGTATTTGGTATGTTGTCGTATTGCGTGAAAATATCCAATTCAACTTGTGGTGTATAGGTTTTGTGATCCAACCAGATTTTTTCCACACGGCCAATCACCACACCACCGACTTTCACCGGTGAACGCACTTTCAGGCCACCAATATTGTCAAAAGCGGCATAGACACGATAAGTCGGCTGACTGCCGAAAGAACGGATATCCGCCACTTTCAGACATAAAAAAATGATTGCAGCCAACGCAATCAGGACAAAAGCCCCAACCCAAATTTCATTTTTCTTGTTTTGCATCAACTTAGTTCCCAAACATCAGTGCTGTCAGCACAAAATCCAAACCCAATACCGCCAACGACGCATGAACTACTGTACGCGTTGTCGCCCTGCTGATCCCTTCCGACGTTGGGATAGCGTCATAACCATTGAACAGAGCAATCCACGTTACTGTGATGGCAAAAACGACACTTTTGAGAAAACAGTTCAGCAAGTCTTTTTGCCATTCCACCGCAGATTGCATGGACGACCAGAAAAAGCCTCCATCAATGCCTTTCCAATCCACGCCGACAATCGCGCCCCCTATGATCCCAACAGCGACAAAGATCAGAGACAACAAAGGCATACTGATAAAACCCGCCCAAAAACGTGGAGCAATCACTCGACGCAGTGGGTCAATAGCCATCATTTCCAGACTGGAAATTTGCTCCGTCGCTTTCATCAAACCAATTTCTGCGGTCAAAGCTGAACCCGCCCGCCCCGCAAACAACAGCGCCGTCACCACAGGCCCTAATTCACGCAACAGTGAGAGCGCCACCATCATGCCAAGGCTGCCCTCGGCACTGAATGTGGTCAAAACCAGATAGCCCTGCAATGCCAGAACCATGCCGATAAACAGCCCTGAAACCACAATAATCAGCAAAGACTGAACACCCACGCTATAAAGTTGCTGACGCAAGAGTTTCCATTGTCTGGCAGGCTCCGGCTTACCAATAATTGCACTGAACAACATGAAACCCGCACGACCGAATGAAGCCGTAACCTCAATCATACGCCGGCCCAATGCTGCCAATGCTCGTGTTAACATCACCATTCCATTATCCTAATAACTCAGTTTTGTAATCCCCAGCAGGGAAACGGAAAGGTACTGGCCCATCAGCGATACCATCCAGAAATTGCCGTACCCGCTGATCCTGATTCATTTTCAATTGTTCTGGTGTCCCTTCTGCGATCACTTTCCGTTCAGCCACAATATAGGCATAGTCAGCAATACTCAGTACTTCAGGTACATCGTGGGAAACCACAACACACGTAACACCAAGTGCGTGATTCAGCTCATCGATCAGTTTCACCAGAACCCCCATCGTGATAGGGTCTTGACCAACGAACGGTTCATCAAACATGATTAAATCAGGATCGAGTGCGATTGCCCTCGCCAGTGCCGCCCGCCTTGCCATGCCGCCAGACAATTCCGATGGCATCAAGTACGCAGCACCACGCAGCCCTACCGCTTCCAATTTCATCATCACGGTTGTATGAATCAACGCTTCGGGTAATTGGGTATGTTCACGCAAAGGAAAAGCGACATTGTCAAAAACATTCAGATCAGTAAACAATGCACCTGACTGAAATAACATGCTCATTTTCTTGCGGGCAGCATAAAGGCGTGGACGGGACAACGCTGGAATATTATCGCCATCAAACCAGATTTCGCCGCGTTCAGGGCGAATTTGCCCTCCAATCAGACGCAACAAAGTGGTTTTTCCTATACCGGAAGGCCCCATGATGGCGGTAATTTTTCCTTTCGGGACGGTCAGATTAATATCAGCAAAAATCGGGCGTTGACCTCGGGTGAAATACATACCGCAGATCTCAATTAGATTTGCTGTTTGTTGACTCATTGTTGATAGCCCCTAACCGTTAATAGAACTGTCTTCATTACTTTATTTAAATAATCCATGACGCATACTACAAAAAAATTGCCCAGTTTGCGTTAGCAAAATGGTGACAAATTTTACTTTTTATCTCTTGGCCGTCAGAATGTATAAGTCTAGCTGAATAAACATTTCATGTTTAGAAATCAACCATTATTAGCATTATGCTCGGAATAAATCTTATTTAAGGCGCCCCCATGTTTCTGACTATTGTACTGCTCATTACCGGGTTGATTTTACTAGTATATGCTTCCGATAGATTGGTTTATGGTGCTGCGGTTTTTGCCCGTGCCATGAAGATCCCTCCATTTATTATTGGTCTGATCATTATAGGAATCGGAACCTCACTGCCAGAACTCATGGTGTCTATTACAGCAATTTTAGACGGGCTGCCGGACATGGCCGTGGGCAATGCCATTGGTTCCAATATTACTAACCTGCTGCTGATTACAGGTGCTGCGGCGTTCATCAGGCCAATCACAGTGAAATCCAATATCCTGCGCCAGGAAGTGCCACTGATGCTGGTGATCACTGCATTTGCCGGATATCTGTTATCTAACAGTTACCTAAGCCGTCTGGATGGTATCCTTTTGTTGCTTTCAGCCCTTTTCTTCATCGCCCTGATGATCAAAATGACCTCATTATCCCAGTCTGATGGCATGGATAGTTATACTCAGGAACGAAATGCGGAATTACCTGTCGAAGGCAACAAAGGCATTGCCCTGCTTTGGGTTGTTTTGGGTTTGATTATTCTCCCTATTTCTACCCGTATGGTGATTGACAACGCAACCGTCATTGCGCGCATTTATGGAGTGAGTGAACTGGTCATCGGACTGACCATCCTTGCCGTGGGAACCAGCCTGCCTGAACTCGCCACTACGATTGCCGCAGCCATAAAAGGTGAGAATGATATGGCAATGGGAAGTATTATTGGCTCTAATGTATTCAATATCACCCTCGTTTTGGGTATTCCCGCCATACTTTCCCCCAGTGTTATTTCACCCGAAGCTTTTTCCCGGGACTTTTGGGTCATGATGGCAGCCAGTATACTATTCACGGTATTCTGTCTGGGAAGAAAGCACCGATTGAACCGATTGAACGGCATCTTGTTATTGAGCTGTTTTATCACTTATTTTGTCGTACTTTTTGTTTCTAATTATTACGGTACTCATTAATTGCCGATTGAATGGGAAAAGAGTGGGAAATAGAAATGCCTAAGATCGATTTTCAGCAAGCAGGTAAGAAAGTATTACACATCGAACTCGACGGACTGGCTGGTCTGGAACAATATATCAATGACGATTTCAGTCAGGCCTGTGAATTGATGTTTGGTTGTGAGGGAAAAGTCATTGTCATGGGAATGGGCAAATCCGGCCACATTGGGCGGAAAATCGCTGCAACATTTGCCAGTACCGGCACGCCTTCTTTCTTTGTCCATCCCGGCGAGGCCAGCCACGGCGATCTTGGTATGGTAACATCAAAAGATATCGTTCTGGCAATTTCCAATTCAGGTGAATCAAATGAAATTCTGGCGTTGATTCCTGTTCTCAAGCGACAAAAAGTTCCGCTAATCTGCATGACAAATAACTATATCAGTAGCATGGGAAAAGCCGCTGATGTCCATTTATGTATTAAAACGCCACAAGAAGCCTGCCCGTTGGGACTTGCACCAACCACCAGCACGACAGCCACGCTTGTCATGGGAGATGCTTTGGCCGTTGCCCTCTTACAAGCCCGTGGTTTTACTGCCGAAGATTTTGCACTTTCCCACCCGGGTGGCGCACTGGGACGCAAACTTCTGTTACTGGCGAGTGATTTAATGACCACAGGTGATGACATTCCCCGTGTTCCGCGTACAGCAACATTGCGTGAAGCTTTGGTGGAAATCACACGCAAAAAGCTAGGTATGACAGTTATTTGCGATGCAGACATGCAGATCAACGGAATTTTTACTGATGGCGATTTACGCCGGGTTTTCGATATGGGAATCGATTTAAACCATGCGAAAATCTCTGATGTGATGACTTCCGGAGGCATCCGCATCAAACCCAATGCCCTGGCCGTTGATGCGCTAAATCTGATGCAATCACGCCACATTACGTCCCTGTTGGTTACAGAAGGAGACAAATTGCTTGGTGTATTACATATGCACGACCTTTTACAGGCCGGAGTCGTATAAATAGTATAAACCTTAAGAGAATCCCTTAATGAATCAAAAAGAGTCTCTGGACACCTGCTATGGTCCGGTTAACAAAAATATTATCGAAAAAGCCAGTAAAATTCGTCTTCTGATTTGTGATGTTGATGGCGTCATGTCTGATGGGCTGATCTACATGGGGAACCAAGGGGAAGAGCTGAAAGCATTTAATGTTCGTGATGGTTATGGCATCCGTTGTTTAATCACTTCGGGCATTGAAGTTGCGATTATTACCGGCCGCAAGGCAAAATTGCTGGAAGATCGCGCAAAAACATTAGGCATTACACATCTTTACCAAGGCCAAAACGATAAGCTTTTGGCGTATCAAGAACTGTTGGATAAACTAGCGTTACAGCCAGATCAAGTTGCCTATATTGGTGACGACCTTATTGACTGGCCCGTCATGGCACAGGTTGGATTATCTGCTGCGGTTGCTGATGCCCATCCACTGCTGTTGCCGAAGGCAGATTACGTGACCCGGATTGCGGGTGGTCGTGGTGCAGTCAGGGAACTTTGTGATTTGGTGCTCTTCGCTCAAAATAAGCTGGAAGGCGCCAAAGGATTATCCATATAAACTAAAATTGAAAAAAGAATGAGCAAAATTCAATCCTGGCTGATTGCAATACTGATATTGATCGCGCTTGCGTTGATTGGCTGGAATTTATCTAATGTAAATGATGATACATCATCCGCCATTGTGGATGACGGTCATCCCACTTATCAAACCCAAAAAGCCATTACTTTCGTCTACGATCCAGAAGGAAAGTTGGTTTACAAACTGGTCTCCGACGATGTTAAAAACTATGCGGAAACGAAACTGACTTGGTTTACCAAGCCCGTATTGACAACATTTGATCCGAATAGCATCCCTGGAACCCCAATCCCTACATGGACAGTACGTTCCAACCAAGCCAAACTAACCAATGATAAAATGCTCTACCTGTATGGGGATGTCCAAGTGGATAGCCTGTCCGATGCGTCACAACTGCAACGGATCACAACAGACAATGCGACCGTCAATCTCACAACCCAAGATGTCGCATCTGATGACCAAGCCACCCTTATTGGCATTGATATAAAGTCTGTTGGCATGAAAATGCGCGGCAATCTGCGAAACAAAACTGCTGAATTGATTGAAAAGGTGACCACTCGTTATGAGATTCCACATGAACAACCTAATCCGTAATACCGTTATTGCCAGTACGCTTTTTGCAGCGAGCCTGCCTGTACTGGCCTTGAAAGATGATACGAAAAAGCCTATTACCATTGACTCAGCGAGACAGTCGCTGGATTTAACGGGTAACGTTGCCACATTTACGGACAGCGTTGTTGTCAAACAAGGCTCGATCGATATTCATGCAGATAAAGTCGTTGTCACCCGTCCAGAAGGGGATTCGAATAAGACGGTCATTGAAGCCTTCGGCAACCCAGCGACTTTCTACCAATTGCAGGATGACGGTAAGCCCATCAAGGGGCATGCCTCAAAGATGCGCTATGAGATGGACAATGAGCTGGTTACCCTGACAGGTAATGCCTATCTTGAACAACTGGACAGTAATATCAAGGGCGATAAAATCACCTATCTGGTACCAACACAACAAATGGAAGCCTTTAGTGATAAAGGTAAACGTGTTACCACCGTCCTGTTACCTGCTCAGCTACAGGAAAAAGGCCCGGGTGCTGATGTTCAAAAAACTGATGTTCAAAAAACTGAACTTCAAAAAAAGAGTAAATAACGGCATATGGCAATACTAAACGCAGAAAATCTGGCTAAGGCCTATAAAGGCCGTAAGGTCGTTGAAAACGTCAGCCTAAAAGTGAATTCAGGGGAAATTGTTGGCTTACTTGGCCCCAATGGCGCAGGTAAAACCACCACTTTCTACATGGTAGTCGGCATTGTTCCACGTGATACCGGCACCATTACGATTGATGAAGAAGACATCAGCCTGATGCCGTTACATGAACGCGCCCGTCGTGGGATAGGCTATTTACCGCAAGAGCCCTCTATTTTTCGTCGTCTGAGCGTATTAGACAATTTGATGGCTGTCCTTGAGATCCGCAAAGACTTAAACCAAGAACAACGAAAAGCGCGCGCAAAAGAGTTGATGGAAGAATTTCACATCGCTCATCTGAGTGATAACCTTGGGCAATCACTTTCTGGTGGCGAACGTCGCCGTGTAGAAATTGCCCGAGCGCTGGCCGCCAATCCCAAATTCATCCTATTGGATGAGCCTTTCGCGGGTGTTGACCCAATTTCCGTACTGGATATTAAAAAGATCATTCAACACCTGCGGGATTGCGGTCTGGGTGTCCTGATTACCGATCATAATGTCCGTGAAACACTGGATGTTTGCGAGCGGGCTTATATCGTTAGTCAAGGCAACTTGATTGCCCACGGAACACCTGATGAAATCCTGAGTAACGAACAGGTCAAACGCGTCTATCTGGGTGAAGGCTTCCGCCTTTAATCCTCATTCTTCTGTCAGTCAGACGCAATGCAGGGAATCATTCAAGCTAGATTTAAGGAGAAAGTAGTAACGCTATGAAGCAAAGTTTGCAACTCAGGCTCAGTCAACAATTGGCGATGACGCCCCAGCTCCAGCAAGCTATCCGTTTGTTGCAACTTTCTACGCTTGAACTTCAGCAAGAGATCCAGCAAGCGTTGGAAACCAACCCGCTGCTTGAACAAGATGATCTGCATCAGGAAGTGGATAGCCAAGAGCTTCCTGACGCTGATTTTGAAACAGCAGCGATGGATACCCGCGAAGCACTTGAACAGAAAAATATGCCTGAAGAGCTGCCATTGGATACCAGTTGGGATGAGATTTACTCCGCTGGCACGCCTTCAGGGACCAGCAGTGACTACAATGCGGATGATTTTCCCATGTATCAGGGAGAAACCACCCAGACACTGCAAGATTATCTGATGTGGCAGGCAGATTTGACGCCGTTTACCGAAACGGATTCCGCCATTGCCACTTCGATTATTGATGCGATTGATGATACTGGTTACCTGACCGTCCCAACTGACGAAATTCTTACCGGCATGGGTGATGATGAACTCACTCTGGAAGAGGTTGAAACCGTTCTCAAGCGCATACAGCATTTTGATCCCATTGGCGTTGCTGCCCGTGATTTACGTGAATGCCTGCTTATCCAACTTTCAATGCTGCCGTCAGAGACGCCTCACTTAAACGACGCCAAACTTGTTGTCAGCAACTACCTTGAATTGCTTGGCAACCGGGATTTCCGTAATTTATTACGTCAGAGCAAATTAAAAGAGAGCACCCTAAAAGAGGCAATTGATATCATTCAATCTCTGGAGCCGAAACCGGGACTGGCAGTCAACACCGGTGAATCCGAGTATGTTATTCCTGATGTATTGGTGCAGAAAGAAAATGAAAGCTGGCAAGTCAGGCTAAATACCGATAGCATCCCCCGTCTGCGCATCAACCAACATTACGCAGCACTGGGGCAACGGGCCCACAATGAGCGTGATAGCCTATTCATTCGCAATAACTTGCAAGAGGCCAAGTGGCTGATAAAAAGCCTCGAAAGTCGCAATGAGACATTATTGAAAGTCGCAAGCAGTATTGTCGAACGGCAACAAGACTTTTTTGAATATGGTGAGGAACACATGAAACCGCTGGTACTGGCTGATATCGCCTACCAGGTTGACATGCATGAATCCACCATTTCCCGTGTGACGACACAGAAATATCTGTATAGCCCACGAGGAATTTTTGAACTTAAATATTTTTTCTCCAGTCACGTCAACACCGATAGCGGGGGCGAAGCTTCTTCTACCGCAATACGTGCTCTGGTGAAAAAACTGGTCGCGGCAGAAAACCCGGCCAAGCCTCTGAGTGACAGTAAATTAACCAGTATACTGGCTGAACAAGGCATTCAAGTGGCGCGGCGAACTGTCGCAAAATATAGAGAGTCGTTATCCATCCCGCCTTCAAACCAACGCAAAAAGCTGGTTTGAACAACACAGAGAAGGAAAACACTATGCAACTCAATGTTACAGGCCACAATATTGAAATCACAGATGCACTGCGCAACATTGTAAACACCAAATGCGGCAAGCTGGATCAATATTTCGATAAGATTAACCTCATTCAGGTCACCCTCCGAGTGGAAAAGGTGCAGAAGATTGCCGAAGCCACAGTACATGTTAATGGAGGTGAGTTGCATGCAACCTCAGAGCATGAAGACATGTATGCGGCAATTGATGCACTGGCAGATAAGCTAGCGCGTCAATTGACCAAACACAAAAGTAAATTGAGACAACATTAACAGCTTTCAGGCAACGGGGCCGTCATACAATTATTGCTGTTCTATCTATATACCCAATGGATTCCAAGATGCAGCCAACAAAGCGGCAACTTGAAAGACGACGGGTATAAACAGTGCATCAATACCGGATGCCCCAATTAGGTATCCGGTATAACAAGGCCCTAAGTGAATAAAGAAATGAACAACGAAACAGATTTACCACTAAGCTCAGTGCTTTCGCCCGAATGCACACGTAACAACGTACCGTGTTCGAGTAAAAAGCGTGCCTTAGAAATTATCAGTGAGCTGGCATCAAAACAGCTTGGATTACCAGAATATGCTGTATTCGAAGCCATTCTTTCCCGCGAGAAAGTGGGAACAACTGGCATTGGCAATGGGATTGCAATTCCCCATGGCAAATTGGACAAAGAATGCTCTAAAAATGCCGTTGGCGTATTTTTGCATCTGGAACAACCCATCACCTTTGATGCCATAGATAATCAACCTGTTGACCTATTGTTCGCTTTATTGGTGCCATCGGATCAGTGTCAAACTCATTTACACTCACTATCATTGATTGCAAAGCGCCTTGCAGATAAAACACTCTGCCGTCGTCTGCGCTCAGCACAGAGTGACGAAGAGCTATACAAAATCATTACTGAATAAACAGCGATTACAATTATAAACATATAGGGGAGTCGCCTCATGGTGCTGATGATAGTCAGCGGTCGTTCAGGTTCCGGAAAGTCCGTTGCCCTGCGTGCGTTGGAAGATATGGGCTTCTATTGTGTGGATAACCTACCGGTCGTGTTGCTGCCAGAACTGGCAAACACGCTGGCTGAACGCGATATTTCAGCAGCGGTTAGCATTGATGTCAGAAACATGCCGGAATCACCAGAAGTCTTCGAAGAAGCTCTCACGCAATTACCGGACAGTTTTTCACCACAATTGCTGTTTCTTGATGCGGATCGCAATACTCTGATCCGTCGCTACAGTGACACGCGTCGTTTACATCCGCTATCAAGCAAAAATCTGTCACTGGAAAGTGCAATTGACCAAGAAAGTGATCTGCTGGAACCTCTGCGCTCTCGTGCCGATTTGATCATCGATACCTCTGAAATGTCTGTCCATGAACTGGCAGAAATGCTCAGGACACGTTTACTGGGTAAACGGGAACGTGAACTTACCATGGTATTTGAATCTTTTGGTTTCAAACATGGCATCCCGATCGACGCAGACTATGTTTTCGATGTGCGTTTCCTGCCAAACCCTCACTGGGATCCCAAACTGCGCCCAATGACTGGTTTGGATCGTCCTGTTGCAGCATTTTTGGATCGCCATACAGAAGTGCATAACTTCATTTACCAGACCCGCAGTTATCTTGAACTTTGGCTGCCAATGTTGGAAACCAATAACCGCAGCTACCTGACTGTTGCCATTGGCTGTACAGGCGGTAAACACCGTTCTGTCTATGTTGCTGAACAACTGGCAGATTACTTCCGTTCTCGTGGTAAAAACGTGCAATCACGTCACCGCACACTGGAAAAACGTAAATAGTGCAACCAATGTAAGTAAAGCATGACAGTCAAACAACGGCTTGAGATTAAAAATCGGCTTGGTATACATGCCAGACCTGCGATGAAACTGTATGACCTTGTGCAGCAATTTCAATCGCAGGTGATCCTGCGCAACAGCAATAACTTACAAGCCGAAGCTGATAGCGTGATTGCCATGCTTATGCTGGATTCCGAACAAGGCAGCTATATTGAAGTTGAAGCAATCGGGCCTGATGAACAGCAGGCGCTGGCAGCTATTGTTGAACTCTTTAATTCTGGTTTTGACGAAGAATAGCATCCTCTCCCTAAGCACATTGGCTCGAAAGGCTTGTTATCCCTTCTCTCCGTCTCAAAAACTTCATGGTTTAGTCGGTTGGGGCAGCTATTCTGTCGCCACTCCTTATTGGAGAGAGCATAAAATCTATGGTCACTCCATTTTTACAACACTGATTTTGAGCTTGATGCTTTACAGCATGAATATTTACTTATTATCCATTGCTTAAGTTTGATTTTTTTATGAATAAAATCAGCTTAAAAAAATCCCAAAAAGGTAATATTTTAAGAGGAATAATAAGTATCATATCAACAATTTTTGATTATAACTCTATATGAATGAAATTGAGGTATTCATACTCCACCCTAGAATCTTACCCTGATTATTTGATAAGGTGTTAGTTATCGGCCTTAATGCACTAAGAAAGAAATAAATATTCATGCTCTTTCCCTGACTGGATATATAATATATTTTATAGTGAGCTGTAATGTTTATTTATATTTTAACAGTGGTTATTTTTATATTTAAATAATCAAATATTAATTAATTTTTAATAATTATATACATTAAACAATCAGACAACAAGATAACATATTTTTTCTAAAACGAATAACATTACTTGTATTCCCAATATGACTTGTATACATTGTACTCACCTTGCAAGGGAACAACATATCAATAATCTTACAATCTCTGACTGGAGAGGTATATTATGGATTATCAACCATTAGGTGTTTAATTGATTATATCCGGGTAGGTGTAAAATAAATTTATACCTGCCCAATCATCCATTTGGATAATGGAAGTTCGAAAATGATAAAATATATTGGCATAGGTGCCAATGAATTTGACACATATCTGGATTATGCAATATTTAACATTATCGCTATTTATTTATTACATTCCGATCCTTTACAGTTAGGGATTCTTGGGGCATGTTTTTCTTTGCCTTTCCTCTTTTCTAGTTATTTATTCGGGAAACTTTTTGACAGATATGAAATTCGACGGTTCAGAATATTATTGTTTTCAGCTAATGCGTGCGTAATACCATTCATCGGGTTAGGAGGTAGTATTCTCGTACTTTATGCCACGGCTTTCATTAAAACTCTGGTCAGGAGCGGGATTAATATCTCAAATACAAAATTGAATAAGGATGATGAAGAAACTAGTCGGTTTTATGAAATCTATGGATATTTAATCAGCATCAGTAGGATCATTATTCCACTTATTGTCATCGGGGCATATGGTCTTTGGGGGATATGGTTTGTCGTCGGGCTCTCTGTTATCTTAAATCTGGTAGCATCGTTGAGCACATTTCTTGACCATACACAGTATCACCACTCAGAAATTTCTCAGGTTACTGAACCGTCAGAATCATATTCATTTTTAAAAATAATGTTGAAGAAGCAGGAATTGGGTATTCTTGTTACCGCATATACGATTTCGAATCTGGCCTTTTATCTCAGTAATGATATGTTGGGAATTTTCTTTAAAGTAATAGGACAGGATGAAAACAGTATTGGTATTATCATTTCCTTAATGGGACTGGGTAGTTTTGCAGGAACTAAGCTGGCTTCATTTCTGATAAAAAGAATAATAGCAAAATCAGTTTTACTTTATTCCATTCTTACCAATGCGACAGCGTTTACTTGCTTTGGTTTTTTACCTTCAAACACCACCTCTGTTTTAGCTTTTTATTCAGCCATAGTAATAGTAGGGATATCATCGGGAATTACTTTTTTTGCCGTACGTTATGGTGTCAGAAACACGGTGGGTTACGAAAATGTAGGGAAAACAACAGGCATAATTCAGATGTTGTCTGCTTTGGTAGCAATAATTATGCCGATTATTGGAGGTGTTATTGCTAATTATTATGGTATAGATACAACTTTTCGTATAACCAGTATTATTTTCTGTATTACATTAATTTACTTCATCTTATTCGTTAAAAAAATAAAAGGAAGCATATATATGTATAACTCACATAAGCTCAGCGAAATTAATTTACCGGATTCACAATCGGCATGATAATTTCATAAGTAAAATCATGAGGGATAAAAATGTTTAACGGAATGTTAGTCGTCAAAAATGCAATATCTGAACGAGAAATAGATATTCTGTATCGCTACTTAGCAATCTCTGCCAATTGCGGGCTTCTGAAAGGTAATACGGATTCTGTGGAAGCGCATATGTACTATGCACTTCCCTATTTTGAAGCCATGTTAAGTTATTATTGTGATTTTGTATCGAAGACAGTCGGAGAACCTGTTTATCCCAGTTACTCTTTTCTTTGGAATTATAAAAAAAATTACCAACTTCCTCATCATAAAGATAGAAATTCAGTTGATTACATTATCTCTCTTGGTATTCATAAAGCTGAGGAAAGTGACTGGGGTATTTATATTGAAGGAAATCGGGTAGATATGAATATTACGGACATTCTAATCCTTGATGGTAAAAAATTGAACACTGGCGTGAACCATGCCCGTATAATAACCGTTTCCAGCTCATACTATGTTACACAAGGGACAAAAATCTGATATTTGATAAAAGAAAACATTTAGGTTTTGATCCTGTTCCTGAAGTGATTACATCACCATTTAAAAATAACTTATCTAAAGGAATATTTTCGTCAGCCCTGCTTATCCCAACTGCATCATAGTAGTGATATACGACATCATGACAGAAATTTCGGTTTCATTTTTTCTTTCTGGGACAAGTTATTTGGTACTCAAATGTTTCCTCCAGCTAAAGCAGAGCTTGTATTTGGTGTGGCAGGTGAGAAATATGAAAATTACTCAGGATTGAAAAATATGTATTTTACTCCGTTCAGAAGGGCAAAAAAACGGATAAAAAAATTTTTCGGTAAATATTTTTCCAACCTTATGTAGTGATGTGATAGACGCCCCCTTTCTTTATCGAATACTTTGTCTGTCATTTTTACAGAGACACTGAAAGAGGAAATTTACGCTCGACGGGTAACCGGAACCCCTATAATTGGTAACAGTCCTGTTAAGTTGTAATTTCCCAATCATAGCATCGTATTTTTAAACGAAAGGCCTGTAAAACAAAGCTACCCGATTCGGGCTATAAACGGGCGCGACTTGGCGTGTTTGTAACGAAAACAACCGAGCATCCATTTATTACATTGTTCAGCCCATTTTGATTAGCACATCAAAACTATTTTTTCTCCAAACTATCTCCCATATTTCCGCACAAACATAAAAACAGCCGTAAAAACCAACCAAAGATAAAAAAAGCTTAATAAATCCTGATCACTAAATATTCACCAAAGATAAAGCTGAGTTGTTTAAACTATTAATTTAGTTAATTACCCCGACTATTTATAAATAGTATTATATTGATAATAAATGTTAGCACTCAATAAGTTAACCATGTGAAATTAGATTAAAAAGACTTTATTATTAAAACACATTTACAAAGAGAACGTTATATGTACAGTTCCTAAATTGGAGATTTACTTCATGCGTTTTAGTAAAACTACACTGGCTATTTTTCTTGGTCTGACTCTGTGCCAAGGTGCCGCTCACGCTGCACCTATTCTTTCCTTAGACAATGCTCAAGCACAAAAAGTTGCTGCCCACAACAACTCTTGGGTTGAAGTCAATCCCACGATTTTCGAAAACAATATCCACACACTGCAAAAAAACCTGAATAAAGGCACCAAAATGTGTGCGATTCTGAAAGGCGATGCCTACGGCCATGGTATCGGCTTGCTGATGCCATCTGTCATTAAAACGGGCGTAACTTGTGTGGGCATTACCAGTAATGAAGAAGCCCGCATCGTGCGTGAGAGCGGCTATAAAGGACAATTACTGCGCGTCCGCACCGCTGATATAAGTGAAATTGAAAGCACACTGGGCTATGACATGGAAGAAATGGTCGGTGATCTGGAACAGGCTCAAGCTGTTGATGCACTGGCTAAAAAACATGGCAAACAAATTCGCGTTCATCTGGTACTGAACACCGGACTCATGAGCCGTAACGGGCTGGAAATGAAAACTGAGCAAGGTCAACAAGACGCACTGAAAATCGTTCAGTTACCTAACCTGAAACTGATCGGCATAATGAGCCACCATGCTATCAGCGATCTGGATGTAATCCGTTCAAGCATCAAGAACTTCACAGAACAAACTTCTTGGTTGATCAAAACCGCCAACCTGAAAAGAGATGAAATCACTCTGCACGCATCAAGCTCTTTTGCGTCCATGAGTATCCCAGAAGCACAATTCGATATGGCGCGCGTTGGTAGTGCACTTTACGGCGTTCTGCCTGATAGCCATCCAGAATACAAGCCGCTGATTAAAGTAAAAACCCGTGTTGCTTCTATCAAGTCATACCCTAAAGGCAATGGTGTTAGCTACGACAACACTTACATCCTGAAACGTGATTCCAAACTCGCCAACCTGCCAGTGGGTTACTCTGATGGCATCAGCTCCAGAATGTCAAACAAAGCCTATGTTCTGATCAATGGTCACCGTGCGCCAATTGTTGGCAGCATTTCCATGAACACGGCGATGGTAGACGTTACTGACCTGCCTGACGTGAAAGCGGGCGATGAAGTGGTGCTCTTCGGTAAACAAGGCAACAATGAAATCACTCAGTCTGACATTCAGGCATGGAGCGGTATACCGATTTTTGAGTTACTTTCCATCTGGGGAGAAACCAACCCAAAAATCGCGGTTACAGGCTCCTAATCAGCCGTTCCAAATGATATCGGGTTATTCTTCTGACCTGTGTTAATGAGCTTTATCTCATTAACAACACAAAACAGTTCGTGATCATGATCTCTTTATTTTCACGGCAGAACAGCCTAATATCATTTTAATCACTTCGAAAATAACACCCCCCTCCTTGCGATGCGGGGTGTTATTTTGTATTGAGTCTAATTTGGAGCGTGGTATGACAAAACCTAAAATTATTATCAACGAACTGGATGCCGAACGTTTAGATTCCTTGTTGGAACAACCTGCATTTGCTAACACCAGCATTGCAGTTGCCCTGAATGAAGAGCTGGATAGAGCGGAAATTGTGTCTCCACCCGACATTCCTGCCGATGTTGTCACAATGAACAGTGAAATTCGTTTTATTGATCTGGGCAGCAATGAAGAACGTGTTCGCACACTCGTCTATCCGGCATCTCTGAAAGACAGCACCAAACATTTGTCCGTTATGGCTCCTTTGGGTGCCGCACTTTTGGGTCTGAGAGTGAACGATGAAATTAGCTGGAAATTACCTAACGGCGAAAAGACACGCGTAAAAGTATTAGAAATAATTTATCAACCAGAAGCCGCAGGTGAATATCACCGCTAACTCACAGCCAGCCCGGTTACACCAAACTGGCTGTTGTTGATTGAGTATCCCTATTGACCGGCGATACTCATTTCCGACAGCAATACTGAACCACACTGAATATTACTGCGTGTTTCAATGTCATTACCGATTGTCACCAT
Organism: Xenorhabdus sp. PB62.4; assembly: GCF_014467285.1. Lineage (NCBI taxonomy): Bacteria > Pseudomonadati > Pseudomonadota > Gammaproteobacteria > Enterobacterales > Morganellaceae > Xenorhabdus > Xenorhabdus sp. PB62.4. The sequence goes on from NZ_NKHR01000005.1 coordinate 140,934, forward strand.
ATTCGCCCACATGTCCTTCAAATTGCCTGCAATGGTGATTTCACTGACCGGGTATTGGATCTCGCCGTTTTCAATCCAAAAACCGGATGCGCCGCGGGAATAGTCCCCAGTGACAGCACTAACGCCTTGACCCATCAGCTCAGTAACGAGCAGGCCGGTTCCCATTTCACGTAGCAAACCCGCAAAATCCAGTCCCTGACCTGCGATATGCCAGTTATGAATTCCGCCCGCATGGCCTGTATTCGTCATACCCAACTTACGGGCAGAGTAGGAAGTCAGCAACCACGTCTGCAAAATCCCATCTTTGATGATATCGCGCGGCGTTGTACGCACACCTTCACTGTCAAATGGTGTTGAGGCCAGCCCACGCAACAAATGAGGCTGTTCTTCAATTGTCAGCCATGAAGGCAGGATCTGTTTGCCCAGACTATCCAACAAGAAAGAAGATTTACGGTAGATGCTGCTACCGCTAATCGCACCAACCAAATGACCGAATAATCCTGTTGCCACTTCCGCAGAAAAAATAACAGGCGCTTTCATCGTTGGCAGTTTACGCGCTCCCAGACGGGAAAGTGTACGACGGGCACACTCCTGCCCAACCCATTCAGGTGATTTCAACTCGTCAAAATGGCGACTTATGGTATAGGCATAATCACGCTCCATGTTGCCATCTTGCTCAGCGATCACACAGCTCGACATTGAATGACGGCTTGAGCAGTAGCTTTGCAGCATGCCATGGCTATTGCCAAATACCCGAATGCCATAATGGCTGTTGAAACTACCGCCTTCGGTATTGGTAATGCGTTTATCTGCCTGCAATGAGGCTTGTTCAGCACGGGCCGCCAATTCAATGGCCGTATCTGCATCCAAGTCCGCAGGATGGAAAAGATCCAACTCCGGAGCCTCAAATGCCAACAGCTCTTTATCAGCAGGGCCTGCGTAAGGATCAGGAGATGTATAGCGAGCGATATCAATTGCAGCCTGAACAGTACGGGCGATTGCCTCTGGGCTGAGATCGGTTGAAGAAGCGCTGCCTTTGCGCTGCTGATGATAAACAGTGATTCCCAGTGCGCCATCGCTGTTAAATTCAACATTTTCGACTTCACTGAAACGCGTGCTGACGCTAATCCCAGTGGTTTTATTAACCGCGACTTCTGCGGCATCACAACCGGCTTTCGCTAATTCCAGAGCGTGAGCGACTGCGTTTTCCAGTTGCTTACGTTGCTCTGCGACTTGTTGATTGGTAACTATCATTAATTAACCATAATCCAATGAATTAAAGAGAGAATTCGTCAGAAAAAATGCCTCCGTCCGGTTCATGACATGAATGCCGGGTGGTAATCAGGCAATTTTCCCAGTTACAATACACAATATTAGGATGTTAACACCCACCGGACGATAGGTCATGCTCCAAAATGCACCTTATCCGGCCTTTTTAGAAGGAAAACAATTATGGCAAAGCAGCCTGAAGATTGGCTCAACAATTATCCTGCTGAAGAGGAAGAAGAAGAGATAATCTGGGTCAGTAAAAGTGAAATCAAGCGGGATGCTGAAATACTGAAAAAATTAGGCACAGAGCTGGTTGAACTCAGCAAAAGCCAACTGGAGCGTATTCCACTGGATGAAGATTTGCTGGCAGCCATTGAACTGGCACAAAAAATCAAACGTGAAGGCCGTCGCCGTCAATTGCAGCTAATTGGAAAGCTACTGCGTGCCCGTGATCCTGAACCAATCACGATTGCGTTGGATAAACTGAAAAACCGTCACAACCAGCAAGTTGTTATTCTGCATAAACTGGAAGAGCTACGTGACAAACTCCTTGAAAGCGACGATGCGCTTGAAGAAGTCGTGGCGCTGTATCCACATACGGATCGCCAGCAACTTCGCACACTGGTCCGCAACGCCAAAAAAGAGAAGGCGGCCAACAAGCCACCGAAATCTTACCGCCAGATGTTCCAATACCTGAAAGAGTTATCGGAATCCGCTTAGTATCCTCTTCACCGCCATTTCGTTAAGAATTGGCGGTACTTCCTTCTATACCTTCCTCATTTCCATATCAATTCAGCTTACGTTAACACCTTGAATTAAACGTTAGTCGTTATTCCTGATGATTATCAATACGCTACAAAACACCTTCAAGCTTTGTACCAGCACAGTGATTTTGAGGAAGTTTGTCTGGGTGCCCTTGACCGTGATCCTAAAGCAGAAGAATTATTATCCAAGGCTGATGCCCTGATATTGATCCGTGAAAGAACACTTATTGATGAGAAATTTTTTTCTAAAACCCCCAATTTAAAACTGATCAGCCAAACGGGAAAAGTTGCTTACAATATCGATCTGGCCTTGTGCAAACAGCGGGGCATTGCCGTTGTTGAAGGTTCGGGTTCACCGATTGCCGCCGCCGAATTAACCTGGCTATTAATTCAAAGCTCCATACGCAGATTTGTACCTTCTGTAGAAGCCATGAAAAAAGGCCACTGGCAGGTTGGATTTCTGCAATCTCAATCCATTAAATGATATTTACTAAAATGTATGGCTTATACGGTCGCTCTGGTAGAGAGTCTTACTTTAGAATACAAGCATTGCATAAAAAACAAGAATGCGGCAATTAGCACTCTCTACATCAATATTCATTAACAGTAATGTATCGAGAAAAAAATATATTGACGAGTTAAATTATTTATCTGTTTTATATGAACGTCATATATTTAGTTCAGACAATTCTGAAGAAAGAGAATCCATTCTTCAAATGATGGGAAATGAAATAAAGTACTTAGAATATCAAGAGCATTTAATCTATCCTTTATGCTTTTTTATAAACATAAAGGATTTATATGTTAGTCTTACAGATGAAAAATATAACACTATTGGCATTGAAATAAAAAATGTAAGCGCAGTATTAATATAATCATCGATATCATGAGCGAGTAATAGCATGAAAATAAAAAAAGAAAGAGCAATAAAAAAAACAAAAACAACACCATGAAATTTTCTTTTCAAAATACATATTTCTTGCATGATTTCATAACCGGAGCGCTCTGAGGCAGCTTTTATCAAGCTAATATCCTTTGAAGTAAAACCATGTTCAATCATTAGTGACTCTATATTTTTTTCCATTTTCACTCACCTTTAACAATTTTGTCATATATGCAAAACGCTGACATTAAAATTGAATATTCTGTCAGGTTGACTACCGTTGCCATTTGATTTCCTGAAAAGTGAGGAGCATATACCAGAATCAACAAATTGAATACGTGATCCAAACAGGGATAGATACAAGTATGAACGGATGCGCAAAAGCCATCCTGTTGTTCATTGAAGATAAATAGGATTTATGTTGATTTGAAAAGGGAGTCAAACCGTTAAGGATTCCTGCCAGCCTGATTTTTGCCTGAATTACCGTGCATATTCCGATAATCCCCCTATATCCTGCCAACACCAGCCCAAAATTGGATCTAATTCGTTAATTAATTTGATTGATTAATGTGTAGAATAAATGTGCTTTTCTGTTCAACTACGCATTTTATCTCGCTGAGATTCAGCATAATACCGAAGCCTAATTGATAAAACATAAGTTAAATTCAATGAAAAACAACAAGGGATCGCTTTATCTAAAAGAGCGCGCTTACCTGCGAGAGCTGGCTGAGCACATCGCGAAAGAGTCACCGCATCTGGCTGAATTTCTGGTTTCCTCTCATGACCCTGATATTGCCCGTGTTTTCGAAGCCTTTGCGTTTTTGATTGCCAATCTGCGGGACAAGCTGGAGGATAATTTTTCCGAAATTGTTCACGGCATTCTCTCCCGTATCTGGCCGTTAGCTTTGTCTCCTGTCCCACCGACGACGATAGTACAGTTTACGCCCACGGATAATGAACATCAGGACACTGCCGAGATCCCGATCAGTACATCGGTGTCTGCCAGCCTTAACGGACAGTTGATCAACTTTAAAACCTTATATGGACGCCCCCCGGTTGGAAGCCGGTAATCACTGCTATCCGCTGCCATTGAGGGGATCGGTGTGCTTGTACCGGCTGCGGGAGGTTCAGGTGGTAGTGCAGCCCGAAGACAGCGAGCAGCGTGGCACGCCTTATCACTGGCTGCCGATTGAGCAGCTTGTTCCCGCCGGGCGTTTTTTCGATGACGATGCGCAGCCCGACACATTTTATTACCAGCTCCAGACTGAATCTGATTTTCTGGGCAGGATCCGGCACCGGCTGTGCTTTTTTGATTTGGCCGGCAATCCGGCAAACAATCTGCCGGAGATTGCTGTCTCGTGCTATTTCACCGGCTACCATGAGCAGGCACTGACGCTGGAACAAGGCGCAATTACCGTGACGCAGGAAAGTGCACCGTCTCATCTTGATGTGCAGAATATTATTCCGGTGGTGACCGATTATCCACCATTGTTACAGGAAAATAACAGCTGGCCGCTGCTCTCCTGCCTCTCCAGTCCGCCGGTGATGTTATTTTCCACCGACAGCCTGAAACAGTTTCTCCGCCTGTTTGACCCGCATAGCGAGACAAACCATCCGCTGAGCCGCCAGTTCCAGCAACACATTGACGGCATTGTGCAGGTAAAAGAGCGCCTGACTGACCGCTTAAGACGTGGGCAACCGGTTCGTGGGTATGTGTTATCGCTCACGCTGAATCCCGGTTGTTACCGCACGTCCGGCGAGATGTACCGCTTCAGCCGGTTAATCAATCAGGCGATGGCCTGCTTTATCTGCCAGTCCACGTTCGTCATGCTGGAAATTTTTATCCCGGACAACAGTGAAGTGCTGTGGCAGTTCTGGCACGTCGATGGATTACGCCCGGCCATGTAAGGCATGCATGTCATAAACGATAAGGAATAAAAAATGAAAAGTGGATTACGTTTTACCTGCCACATCGCCGGTGTGCCGGAAGACACCTTTGCGGTTGGCGATTTTTCTCTACAGGAAGGATTATCCGAACTCTTTACCCTCAATCTGACACTGGTCAGAACGGGCAACCCGAATCCCTTTAAACCACAGACGGAGATTGATTTGGCCTCATTGCTGATGCAGAAAGCGGTACTGCAAATCTTTCACGGGGCAACCGAGCAACGCAAAATCACCGGCATCATCTCCCATGCGGACTGGGTGGGCACCGATGGTAATAAGACAATCTATTCCGTCACCGTGCGGCCTGCCTGCTGGCGGCTGACGCTCAATCAGGACAGCCGAATTTATCATCAGCAAAATGTGCCGGCCATTTTAAACAGCCTGCTGAAAAAACATCGGGTGAAAGCCGATTCGAAGCTCTACGATGTGCATCAGGACCGGGAATATGTGACCCAGAAGCGCGAATCCGATTATGCATTTTTCAGCCGGTTAGCCGCGGAAGAAGGTATCAGTTTCTGGTTTGAGGATGAAACGCTGTTTTTCAGTGACAGCCATCTGGGCATGACCGCTGGCTTACCGCTGCAATACCAGCCCCAGCCGGAAACCGCGCACGGGGTAGATACGATTTATCAGGTACGGTTAGGCGTCGGCATGAGCCCGCAACGCAGCCTGCACAAAGATTTCAACCCGGAGAACCCGCGCTATCACCTCTCCCATATGCACAGCAGCGAAGGCTTCCGCGACTTCGGCAGCCAGACCCCTTACACCGTGTTTGAAAGTTACGGGCGTTTTCAGAAAGATGCGGCCGCCATTCCGTTTTTAAAATACCGGCAGGAAGCACTGGACAACCAGAAACAGACTGGCAGCGGTAGCAGTAACTGCATCAAACTGATGCCAGGTAAAATCTTCGAGATAAAAAATCATCCCCATAAACCGCTTAATGTGCGCTGGCAGGTGGTCGGTATCAGCCATCACGGGCGCTGCCCGCAGGCATTGGGAGACAGTGGCGGTGAAGGCACTACGCTTTCCAACCAGTTCAGTTTTATTTCCGGTCTGGATGATTATCGTCCGCCTTTCCACTACAAACCGCTGGCAGATGGCGATGAAACTGCCATCGTGGTCGGCCCGGAAGGCGAAGAAATCTTCGTCAATAAAGACGGGGCGATTAAAGTCCATTTCCACTGGAACCGCTATGACCAGCCGGATGATGGGGCATCGTGCTGGGTGCGGGTGGCACAGGGCTGGAACGGTAACGGCTTTGGTTTTATGGCGATACCGCGGATCGGGCAGGAGGTGATTATCTCCTATCTCAATGGTGATATTGACCGTCCGATAGTCACCGGCTGTGTCTATAACGGCCTGAACCGCCCGCCACTGGATTTACCGGCGCAGAAAACCCGCACCACCTTTAAAACCAAAACCCACAAAGGTAAAGGGTTTAACGAACTGCGTTTTGAGGATGCGAAAGACAGCGAAGAAATCTATCTCCACGGTCAGAAAGATCTGACTGCGCATATCGAAAATGATGCCTACTGGCATATCAAGCATGACCAGAAGCAACGCATCGATAACAACCGTTACCACGATATCCGCGCCGATGACCATCATCAGGTCGCCGGTTCGCGCAAAATCACCACCGAAGGGGATGTCTCCCACCGGATTGCCGGCAGCCAGTATACCCAGACCGGGGATGCGACCGTCATTGACAGCGGGCAGGAAATCCACCTGAAAAGCGGCGGCAAGGTCGTACTGGAAGCCGCATCAGAAATCACGCTGAAAGTGGGTGGCAGTTTTATCAAAGTTACGCCCGGCGGCATTTTGTCTTCCATGATTAATGTGGGGCAGGGTTCGGCAGGCAGTGGGCGAGGGCTGGCACTGCAATTACCGGAAGGTGTGGAGCCATTGCCAATGGTGGAATTTCCGGTCAAAAAATATTGTGCATTGCAGGCTCAGGAGAATGCTGCCTGGGTGATTAAATCCCCGCAGGGAGGTCAGTCATGACTGATTTCACCCAAAAAACAAGCTGGGCAACCTGGCTGGGCGGATCTGACAAACCGCCAGTTTACCTGATGATCAACCCGCTTTCGGTGCCTAATCCTGTCAACACGCTCTATGTGAACAACTGGGTTGAACAGGCTTTCCCCCTGTATAGCGGTACATCGCTTGCTCACCTGATGGAGCAGGGACCGTGGCTTATCCAGCCGAAAGGGGACTGTCTGCCCACCCTTGCTCGTCTGCTTGACCGCCGCGCATTCAGCGACGGCAGTTGGGGCTGGGCATACCGTAGCGATACGGGCTGGCAGGCACAACTGGATCACTGGCAACGTCACCAGCTCGTGACCCTGCGGGATGAACAGGTCGTCTTCCGGCTCATGGATACACGTATTCTGCGGGTATTGATGCCCGCGATGCAACCGACAGACTGGACATCTCTGCTTAACCCGGTCACTGAGCTGATGGTGGATATGCCTGAACCGACGGTTTTTCTTCGACCGGCACAATGCCCGTTCAGCCAGATTGAACGCCCCTTTGTACTGGAGCCGCATCTGATTGCAGCGTGGGAGCAATCAGATTTTGCACTGGAAGGACTCGCAAAAACGCTGATGTATGAACTGTGGGAAGCACAGGGCGAACTGGCACTGAAACGGGATACTCCCGAAGGTACTTTGATCCGTGACCTTGAAAAATGGCTGCGTCGGCACCGCCAACAGGGTTCACGTTTACAGGCGCTGACCCTCCATGACTTTCTGGCAGGAAGCGAGATTGATGCACAACGTACTTAATCAATAAAGGATTTAATCGAATGAGTGACACAGGAAGATTAGATTGTGTGCCCTGCAATACATTCAAACACTGGCTGGAATTTCAGTTATTGGATAATCAGGGCAAGCCATTAATCGGTATCCCCTATACCCTGAAAAGCCGGGATGGGGTGATCAAGGCCAATGGCGTGACGAATGGTCAGGGAATACTGCGGGAAGAAAATTTATCACCGCTTCCTATGACACTGCATGTGGATGCGCAGAAATTGGCAAACCAATTGGTTGAAAAATCCTCTGTTGCAGCGGTGACAAATGAAAAAGCATCGGGTTCCTCCTCCGCGATTATGCCGGGCGAACTTAGTGATGGACTGCCGAAGATCGAAGGCTGGACAGAAGAAGCCCTGCAAACAAAATATTACACTGACTCCGGATATTCGGGCATAACGGTCATGCCCGCACATAACCGCCGGCATGTGATAGCCGTCGAACGTATTGTGAAACCAGTGTTTGCAAAATCCTGCCTGCAACCCGCGGGTTGTACAGATGCAGGGACTGGAATGGAACCATATACGCACTTTGGTGAGATGCAGATTTATCGGGCCGAACCGGCACGCCAATACAGCCCAAACAGGCAGGAAACCTCTGAGCCATTTATTCTTAAGGCCATTGCTTGGGTAGGGAATCAGATATTTTCGCGGGCAGAAGCCAATCCGATGATATTTAATGAGGTAATGCGGCAGGAGATAATGAGGCAGATGACAGCTAATGCGGCAGCAGCTCAAGCAAATAATGGCGATATCGATAAAGATAGCCGACTAGTCTCTCAAAGTGAGCAACAAAAGCTGAAGGATGTCCAGTATGAGTTATCCCGTGATGTTTATCTCGTCGGGACATCTGTAGCAGTATTAGGCGCTATGATGCGAAGTTGGTGGAATGGCAGCGACAGTGATTTAGAGAGTCATAACAATCTGATAAAAATTGCAGATGAAAAGGGTACTGCGCCAACACGTGTTCGTTACCGGTTTGTTGAAGATGTAAAAACCGGGCAATCAATCCCCGTAGGATACCATACTAACGAAGAAAGCGGGTTAGAACAGGTCAAAGTTCGCCATGTACAATATAATAATTTACTCAACCAATATGAGTTTTGGGAAGATGATGCAGATTCGCCGACATTGGTCTGGTATGTCGATACACAAAAAGACGGAATATCGCAAAGTGAAATTAGCGATCAGTATGGGCAGCATGATACCTCAATAAACGTCAAAGTCATCCCGCTTGATCCAACGATCACCAGCCAAACGCCCGGCTTACCGATCCCAGAACAGCCAACATGGCGGGACGGAATTCTGGTCAACCCGCAGCAATATCCGAATGAAATCGCGGGAAACAAAACTGAAACGCCGATATTAGATGGAACAGACCAAGGGCCGACGAAGACAACCACCCCCGTACAGGAGAGTGATTTCCGGGATTATATTCTGATTTTCCCGATCTCGAATATACCGGCAATTTATGTTTATTTGAGCAGTAGTCATGGTAACGGAAGTGGATTAATTGATGGTATACCGAGAAATCCAGGAACTGCGAGACGTTTTATGTCAAAAAAAGAATTTAAACATTTCCAAGACGAAGGTTTTGTGTATGACCCTGAAGATCCAAGAGGCGGGATTAGTGTTACTTCTGTAAAAGTTGATCCTAAAAATCCAGATGCGATAAAAAGAAGTACAGGAGCACTCGGAGCTGACTACTATGTTGATATTGATACAACTAAGAAACACGTTGAGTTAAAAGGAAAAACTAAAGGAGGAGTAATGGATTGGAAAATTAAGGATAATGTAACTAATGAAGATATTATCAATTCTGGGAGAGTAAGAAAATGAGAAATGATTTTCCTGTTATATTGAATAAATTTATTAAAACGTTCTACGAACTTGAAGATTGTATTAGAGAAGTGAATAAATCAGATCATTTTGAATATAAAGAGGATTTTGAAGTTAATTTGGAAAAGCTAGTTACAATGAAAATTTATCAAACAAAGATATTCGCTATCCTATTGAATAATTTTCCAGAAAGCGCGATCTCTCTTTTAAAGAGGCGTTATTTATCTGTCGACTTAAAAAACTCTCCCCGTGATCAGGTGGCTGATTTGGCGTTTTTATTCTCTCATGTAAGAGAAATTTTAGGTGATAAAAAACTGAATGAAGTGCTTAATTGTCCAGAATTCATACAAAGCAATAAAGATTACTACCGTGTAAAAGAAGCTATTGAATTTGCTCTGGATGAAGATGAATAAGATATAAAATATGAGTAAGAAAAGTCATAAAGTTTAATGGCTTTTCTTTTTCAATAAAAGGCCAAATAAAAATAAAGGAATAATAACATGCACCCATTAGGACAGATGATAAAAAAATAAATCTATTGAAGATATACCAACCTAATTTGAAGATGCAGGTTTTAAAAACTGAAAATTGTCAGTCAGTCGAGTCGTAAGTTCTTTCGCTTTTTCTGGCAAAGTGGCATGAAAAAAGTGACGAAGGGTTTCACGGAATGTCTTCGCATCCGGAAAATAGACATTGTTACGCACCTGCTCATTCATATACTTCCACAATCGCTCTATTGGATTGAGGTTTGGGCTGTAAGGCGGGAGGTGAGCCTGTACTGCATTTTGTGTAAATGCCTTTTCTCAGAGGTGGCCGTCCAGACGGTCACCAAATTCGATAATAAAACGACTCATCGCCATTCGCCAGTCCTGCAACGGCATTGTCCATTTCTGTGACACAGCCTGAATGGCCAGCCAGATCACCTTCTTCACAGATTCATCTGACGGGAACACCTTACGCTTTTTAATCGCATGACGGATAACGCTGTTCAGCGATTCAATCGCATTCGTTGTGTAGATAACCTTGCGGATCTCGGACACCTCAAAAGCCTGCTAATGTTATTCATATAACAATGAGGTGTGACAATGAAAGTGAAACTCACTAACCACTGAATTTAAGCTGGAAGCGGTTCAACAGGTTGTCGATGTCTCCCGTTCATTGGCGATCGATAACAGCACGCTGGGGAAATGGATTCGCCAGTACCAGGCCGAAATGCAGGGAATAACGCCTGTGGGCAAGGCACTGACGCCCGAACAACGCCAGATACAGGCATTAGAAAAACAGGTGAAACACCTGAAAATGGAAAAAGAAATCCTAAAGCAGGCGGCCGTGCTGATGAGCGAGATACGCAGTGGCGCTATACGTTGATCACACGGCTGAGCACCCGGTGGCCGGTGACAGAATTATGTCAGATGCTTCAGGTGTCACGCAGTGCCTAATTATGACTGGCGACAACGCCCTATCGACACGGAACGTCTGCAGTTACGCATCCGGGTTCGTGAATTGTATAACCAGAGCCGGGGAGCGATAGAGCCGCCTGCTAGCCAATGAAGGCCGGCCGATTGGTCGCTGGAAGGCCAGGCGGTTAATGCAGGAATGCGGTCTGCAAAGCCGTCAAGCGGGGGCTCAGCATTATCGCCCGGCAGGGTTTGAAAAGTGAATGGATCCCGCCAGAAGGCTATCTGGACATTCATGAGGCAATGAGGGATATCACCCACTATTTGGGCGGGTATGACAACGACATCCGTCCCCATAGCTTTAATGGAGGAATTTCTCCGGCTGAATACGAAAGACAGTGGGAAGAGGCTAGAAATGTGTCCGAAACTTCTTGACCGCTACATGTTTTATATGGCCGCAGTGACCATACTCGCTGCGTTTTTCCTGATGCTGACGACAACCAGGGGTGCACTTCGCCACTGAACTGTTCAAGAGACAATAATACCTAACTCTGATACCAGCTGGCTGATTTGCCATGCGTCCAATCTGACACCTGATAGATCCACTTTTCTAATATCAAGTCCCTGAAGCGATGCACCTCTTAAGTCGCTTCCTGTGAAATTTCCGTCACTCCATCTTATTCCGGAGAACTCTCCATCGGAGAGATCCGCACCACTGAAATCTGTTTTCGTGATATCGGTATCATACCACCGGTTTCCTCTCAAACTGCAGTTCTCCAGAATCAGTCCCGCCAGACTGGCATTGCTTAAATTCGAATCCTCAATTTTTCCCGAGCAAAAGTATTTTTTCCTTGTCAGTTGTTCAGAAAAACTGGCATTTTCAAAACTAGTACCTATTAACCTGCAGTTCGTGAATTCAGCACCGAAAAGATCTGCAAATGCAAAGTTGCATAGAGTTAAATCACAGTTAATGAATTTTGCATTCCTGACTTTATTGCCATAGAATGAACACCCGGAGCCACTCTTTTTATTAAAAAAAGCACATGAAAGAAAAATTGCCTCGTTTAAATTTTTTTTTCCAAAATCCGAATCGCAGAAGTCGACAAACTCAAATTGGTTGCCTGTAAAAGACTGAGATTGAAGTACGCCGAATTTTTCTTTGTCCATTTCTGTATCCCATGATGTTCGTTAACAGCAGAATATTTTTCTCTGGGTTGCCATAATAGCTGCCCTGATTGTAATCTGCTCCCTGAGGTCATAACTGATTGAACGTAGCTATACGCACTCTCTGTACAGGGAAAAATTCATCCGGTCAATGGACATAAGGCATGATAACACGATGCCCCATACAGAGCATTTCCAGGATGTTGTTGTGGTCGAGACATATCGGATACTAATGAGAGGCTCAAGGAATCCCAACAGAAGAGGAAATTTCAGCCCATCACATTAAACCGCAATTCCCCTTCCAGCTCTTCTTCTGCTTCTTCAAACAGCAGCACCAATGCTGAAAAACGCGCTTGTTTCTGTGACGTTAAGTTAATGAAATTAATTTCAACCGGCAACTGGATCTCTCCCGTCACAGCATCCCACAGCGCATCCAAGTTAGCACCGAAATCGTCCCCAAGATCAAAGCGCTCTTTAAATTCATCATAAAAAGTGCTCAAGTCCGGGATTTGGCTAAAGTCGAATTCCACCTTTTTCATATCATTACTCCAGCCGGGTAAAACTGTTGTAGTGATCAACCGTTAGATAAATAAGGCCATCATTAGAATAAAGTAATCTGTCACTTCCTCTGTGTCCACACTGATAATTCACATCGGCTTCAAACCAGTGACGGCCAGCTTCTGTCGGCAGTTTATTCTCACGGTTGGCGAACCGATCACCGCCAATTGCCCGTCCCGGCAGAATTTCACATAAATTGCCTTCACGGGCATTCCAGCCAAGGCGGCGGGCTTGTTTCTTCGTAATGTAATAGTCCGGTAATGTGTGATGCTGACGAAGATAGTCCGCAACACGGTTCTGTTCGGTCAGAACATCAATCTGCTGAGCAGGTGCCTTTTCTGAAGCTATTGTCTCTGAAACAATTGTCTCCGCAGCAATTGTCTTCTGCTCTGTTGCATCCTTGCCAAACGGCACAATTCCTTTGGCAAAGACGACATAGACAACTGCCAGAACCAATAATACAGCCGTTAATATGCTTTTTTTCATGATGACCTCAAGCTATTCATTTTATACCCGTCATATTTCAAGTTGCTGCTTTGTTGGTTGAGCTGCAACTTGAAATCTATTGGGTATATATCGCTTAAGAAATTATCAGGCTGTTCCACCTACGGTCAGGTTATCCAGTTTCAAGGTTGGCTGCCCAACACCTACTGGTACACTCTGGCCTTCTTTACCGCAGACACCGACCCCTTTGTCGAGGGCCAAATCATTTCCAACCATTGAAATCTGCTGCATGGCTTCAATACCAGAACCAATTAAGGTCGCCCCTTTTACTGGCTTGGTGATTTTGCCGTTTTCAATCAAATACGCTTCCGATGTTGAGAAAACAAACTTACCGGAAGTGATGTCCACCTGACCGCCACCAAAGTTCGGCGCATACAGACCACGATCAACGCTGGCGATAATTTCTTCTGGTGTGGAATGACCCGCCAGCATATAGGTATTGGTCATACGTGGCATTGGCAAATGAGCGTAAGATTCGCGTCGGCCGTTCCCCGTCGGAGCCACGCCCATCAGGCGGGCATTGAGTTTATCCTGCATATAGCCTTTCAGGATGCCGTTCTCAATCAGCACGTTGTACTGCCCCGGAACGCCTTCATCATCAATAGACAGTGAACCACGGCGGCCTTCAATTGTGCCGTCATCCACGACTGTGCACAGCTCAGAAGCCACTTTTTGCCCAACCTGACCGGAGAAAACAGACGTTCCCCGACGGTTGAAGTCTCCTTCCAAACCATGACCGACGGCTTCATGCAGTAAAACGCCCGGCCAGCCAGCACCCAATACAACTGGCATAGTTCCCGCAGGTGCCGCAACTGCCGATAAGTTGACCAGTGCCATGCGTACCGCTTCACGGGCAAATTGTTCTGCCAGAACTTGACCATCTTCGGTTTGCAGGAAATATTCGTAACCGTAACGAGCACCACCACCACTGCCTCCGCGCTCACGCTTACCATCTTCTTCCACCAAGACGCTAACGGAAAGACGTACCAACGGACGAATGTCTGCGGCCAATGTGCCATCTGTTGCCGCCACCAGCACCTGCTCATAAACACCGGTCAAGCTGGCATTAACTTCTTGTACCCGGGGATCTTCTGCTCGTGCGATTTGATCAACCCGATGCAGTAAAGCAATCTTCTCTTCCCTGCTCATGCTCTGCAAAGGATCAACTGCCGGATAAAGTGCTTTATGTGTCACTGCACCTAATGTATGTGCAATGCCATTGCCCGCTTCTCTCACAATGCTGCGTGCGGCGTGAGCACTTTGCTGCAAAGCATTCAGTGTGATTTGGTCAGCGTAAGCAAACCCTGTTTTTTCTCCGCTAACCGCGCGGACTCCCACACCTTGATCGATATTATAGGAGCCATCTTTAATGATGCGGTCTTCCAGTACCCATGTTTCATGGAAACTGGATTGAAAATAGAGGTCGGCATAGTCCAGACGACGTTCCGCCAGTTGGCCCAGAACAGAGAATAAATCTTGATGATTCAGATTATTAGCAGCCAGTAAGTGTTCACTGACATAAGTTAAACTCATAGTAATTACTCTTTACCTTAATTTGTATTCTTTTTTATCAAAGAAGTCAGTTGTGGACGGAATCGATTGTGTTTCACCACTTTGATCTGCTCACGCATGTGAGTCAGACTGTCCGGCCGGATATTAAGCTGTAATGCGCTGACGGTCAGAGGATTTTTCTTGATGACTTCCCCCCAACCACTCACCGCCATTGAGTGCCCCCATGTCCTGCGAGTGCCATGTACGCCAACCTGAGCGGGTGCCAGAATAATACATTGATTCTCAATGGCACGGGCTCTCAGCAAGGGTTCCCAATGCGCCTTACCGGTCAGGCGGGTGAAAGCCGCTGGAACGGAGATAAGTTCCGCACCTTGTTCACGCAATGCCTGAAATAACCCCGGAAAACGCAGATCATAGCAGATAGTCATTCCCAAACGTCCCACAGGTGTATCGACAACGGTAATGTGTTCCCCACGCTGATAAATAGTGGATTCATTATAGGAACCATGCTCATCGTTAATATTGACATCAAACATGTGGATTTTATCGTAACGGGCACGGATTTCGCCTTGATCATCAAACAATAAACTACTGCTTGTGATGCGAGAGGGATCTTCCCGGCTGATCATCGGCATAGAACCAATCAACAGCCAGATACCGTAACGTTGTGCCATTTCACTCACAGCCTGCTGCAATGGGCCACTTCCCTGCACTTCTGCATATTCACGGTAGGTATCGGCATCCGCAAACAATAAAGCATTTTCTGGAGTCAGCACCAATTGTACTGTGTCTGGCAATTGCTTAATCTGTTGTTCAATCTGCGCTAAGTTATGTTTAACGTTTGTACCACTGCATAATTGTAAGAGTGCAACATTGACATTTCTCATGGCCCTTTATTCTCCTTAAGCTGACGTAAAACTTCATCAATTTTAGGTTGTTCGAAGCTGCCCGTTAGCCGATAACGAATCACTGATATCTTGCTCCATAGCGGCCCCAGTACTTTTGTCGCTGCAAAAACCGCTGCACCAGCCACAGGGTTGACCGCAAAGGCTGTCGCGACCCCTACCGTTGCCGAAATTTCCGGCGTAATGACTAATTCCATATTGATCTGACGACGAACTAAGTCAGCCACTCCCGAGGCATTGATATCTGCTGCTAACCCATCAATGAGAAAATTATCGGCATGTATGACCCCATTTTTTATCGTTGCATCGCCATGAATGGAATCAAAGGCAAAATCATTACTGAATGTGTCGCTGAAATCCAATTGTAATTTACGTAACAACGCATCAAAACTGATAAGTCTTAGTAATTGCCCTGCTCTGCCACCCCCCAATTTGGCGATGGCGCCCTTTTTCATATCTGCGGTCAGCGTCCCATTCAGGGTTTTAAGATCGGGTTGCCACGGGACATCCTGCCACTTCAAATTGAAATCAAACTTAAAAGGTGCATCAACTATCGGGACAATAAATCCGAGATAAGCCACCATATCATCGAATTTTTTCCCCGATAGTTGCCCTTTGGCTTGCGTATAATTTCCTGCGTTGGTTTCATGCCAACTGCCGGACAGTGTCAGTTTTCCTGCGCTATTTTCTACTTTCCCGTTGGTCAGGATCAGGGAATCACCTTGCGGTATAAACGATGCTGATACTTTGCCGAGTTTTAGCCCGGCGATCCAGCATTCTGTGCATTCAACATTCAACTCCGGCCAACTGCTCAGGGAATAATGGGGAGATGGCACCTTATCCGACGTTAATTTATTGGCCTCAATCGACTCCGTTGCAAACAAGGGATCGTAATAAAGATAATCGATTAACGCCCGAACCTGTTTATTATTTTGAATCCACAAATTGCCACTAATATCCTGCCCCACGGCATTGACGCTAGTACCATCAACGTGTTGAACAATATTGAATGTGAGATCATCCCAGCGCTGCCCGGCAAGATCCAGTGAAGGCAACGAAATTTCGAATACACTTGGCCATCGGAAGCCATCATCATTTGATGAATTCCCACTCAGCGGCGCAATCAGCGCCAATAATTTTTCACCGTCAATTGCCGGTAGTTTTAATGCCAACAGTGATTTTTCCGGCAGGGCAGGAATTTCAACACCATTCGAATGAAAAGTACCTCGTTGCAGCCGGACATGCTTTTCTTCCAACTTTTCTTCCAACTTCCATTGGCTATTGAACGCATATTGTCTGCCTATTGAGCCTCTCATCTGGAATTGGTTGATATTGCCTTCTGCAAAAACATTAACCTTATCCCATTCTTGCAGGGAGTTTGTGTCCAATGCAGGCAATGTACTCTTGATATGTGACAAATCTGCATTGACAGCAACCCGATATTTTACGTCGTCCTTTGAAGCTCGATCACTTGGCGGTATCGTAATATTCACGTTCCCCTGCCAATTCAGCGTTCCGGACAACTTACGGCGAATTTCAGCAGGAAGTTCCGGTAATGTCTTCGCAGCCCAACGTGCATCTAAATCGACATCCACCTGATAATGTTTTGCTAAGTTCTGAGTGGAAAACCGCAGTGACAAAGGGTTTCCAAGCCAGTGAGCAGATAGGTTGTCACTTTTTAAGTTACCATTTTCAAAGCGAAATTTGCCGCTAAGGTGTTCCATCCTGCTATCCAATGGCTTGATAAAGAGGCTGGTATCTTTTAGCGCCACCTCTCCCCTGGCTTTGACTTCACCGTGTTTCAAAGGAATGTCCAAGTGAAGCCTGCCATCCACTTTGCCGTCAAGTTGCAGGCTATCCAGTGCGCTGCCAATCGAATCCGCCATCGGGCTGTGATTAAAATAATCGTGGATATTCTGTCCATCCCCGGATATCCCGGCATCGATAACTAGCTGTTGCTTACCATAATCTGGAATCACTGCTGAAACTTCGGTAGCATCCACTTCCCCTAGCCGCGTTTTCATCGCCTGCATCTGTAATCCGTTATTTTGGAAATTCAGGTCAATATCTAAATCAAACAGGGCTGGCCAATCGGGTTGATATTGAAATGTCGCATGGCGCAGAGGTACAAAAATCTGGAATTGGCCGTTGTTTTGTTTAAAAGGGAAATCATGGGGATTGCCCCGAAAAACCAAAGTGGCATTATCGACCTTTCCCTTGATCAAAGAGGCCGTCAGATAGTCTGTCAGGGATTCCCCCATCAGTGGCTTGGGAAAATAACGCCATGCCTCACCGATATCATTCACCCGAATCCCGGCGAACATTTTCAATAAAGGTTGGTCATTTTGTGGTTTCAGGTAATGAAAGTTTCCATTGAGCCACAATGATTTTGCTTGCAAATCCAGCCCCTGGCTCCAAACTTCCAAGCCATTCTGGCTATCTTCCCAAATAATCTGCCCTTCGCTACTGGCAATATTGAGCGGAGCCTGAAACAGGCTGCCATAATCAATGGTGCTGTTTTTCAAGCCAAAGGTGAGATTACCCCTCTGTTTATTGCCTTCCAACATGCCACTGAAATGGTCGGCTGAAGGCAGGTCTTTCCAGCGTAACCAGCTCACATCCTGCCATTTCATGCGAATTCCCAAATCATCAGGCAATTCAGGGGTAATATCGAGGGCAAAACTATTTAACGTACCTTTCGGTTGCCAGTGCTGCCAATTCTTGACGATATCCGGCGTTACAAAAGAGAGTATTGGCAATAGCCCATTTAAACGCTCAAGCCGGATATTCTCAGCCCGTATCCGCCAATGGTCTTTATCCTGATATTTACGAGCGTCCTTAAGATAGAGCGCTGAGATATGCCCCGCCGGCCACTGCTGACCGTTAGTTTTCAGGTTTGCCAGATTTGGAACATTAAACAGCCATCCTTCATCCTGACGACGCATCTGCAAGAGTAAATCATTCACCACAAGCTGGTGTTTTTCATTTTCCAGATGCCAGTTGGCTTCCCCTTGCTTTAGTTGCAAACGCCCACTATCAATTCGCCCTTTCTTTAAGGTAATCCAACTCGCCAAACTGAAACGGGCATTTTCCAGCCCTGTATTATCCTTTAACCAACGGCTTAACCACAGCCGCGTATCGATATCATCGGCTTGTAAATAAATAACGCCATTATCCAGAACGCCATTGATATCGTTCAAATCCAACTTGACTTGTACAATACCTTCCTGACTATTAAGACCTTCCTGACGATTAAGTGAAGAAAGATTGACACTGCCTTGTGCCCGATGGCGATGATCTTTATTCAACCATGTTAGTTGCGGTAATTGCAGTTCTGCCTTTTCACCGGATGGAGTGAGAAAAACCAGGCTGCTGTCATGCAAATTAAAATGATTGAACTGTTCCAGAAACAGAGAAGAAAGGCTATTCGGTTCAGATAGCATACTTTCGCCATCTTGCCCGAACAGTCCCTTGTCATAATTCACTTGAAGCTGATAAAAAGACAAATCCCGGAAATACCAACGCCACTGTAAAAGTGAACGCCAGATATCCAGAGAAAGTGTGATTTTTTTAGCTTCAAGACCGATATGCTCCGACTTCGCGCTGATATTCCGGATTTCCAGACTGGGGCCAAATGGCTCCCAATGACCGGTGATGTAACCAATATCGACAGCGATATCCGTCACGGCAGCAATTTTTTCTGTTAATTGCTGACGATATTCATTGATATGTGGCAGGAAGAAACGTAACCCGCTGACAAGCAAAGCCACAATGATAATGGCTATTGCGGCTGTCGCTAATAATATCCCCGGCAGTCGCCTCACACATTTCTCCTTGGTTGTCAGCGCGATTTATTTGAAAAAACAGAACCTATTTAAAAACAGACTCGCTGCAAATGGATGCCTTACATCATCACAACGTCAAATTGCTCCTGACTGTAAAGTTGTTCTGTCTGTACTTTGACCTGTTTTCCCACAAAGATTTCCACTTCCGCCAACACGTGAGATTCATCCCCTTTCAGGGCATCACTTACGGCGGGAGAGGCATAAACCAGAAAACGATCTGCATCAATGGCACGATTAACACGCACAATTTCGCGCAAGATTTCATAACATACGGTTTCAACGGATTTCACCGTCCCACGCCCCTGACAGGTCGGGCAGTTATTACACAGAATATGCTCAATACTTTCTCGTGTACGCTTACGCGTCATTTCCACCAATCCCAGTTGGGAAAAACCATTAATGGTGGTTTTCACACGATCTTTATTCAATGCCTGCTCTAAGGAAAGCAATACGCGGCGACGGTGTTCTTCATTACCCATGTCAATAAAATCAATAATAATAATGCCGCCTAAATTACGTAACCTTAATTGCCGGGCGATCGCTTGTGCTGCTTCGATATTGGTATTAAAGATAGTCTCTTCCAGATTACGGTGTCCAACAAAAGCACCGGTATTAATATCGATTGTCGTCATAGCTTCCGTCTGATCAATAATCAGATAACCACCCGACTTTAATTCCACCTTACGTTCCAGCGCCCGCTGAATCTCATTTTCCACACCATACAGATCAAATATCGGCTGATTGCCCTGATAATGTTCTAATTTGGCATTCATTTCAGGAATATATTCATCAATAAATTCCTGTAATTGTGTAAATGTCTGGCGGGAATCAACCCGAATACGATCAAGGGAAGCCCCGACAAAATCACGCAAAATACGCTGGGCCAGCGCCAATTCACCGTAGACTTTATTTTTTGTGATATTACGTTTCTTACGTTCAATCACTTTACTCCACAAGCGCTTCAAAAATGCCGCATCTTGCACCAGCTCTTCGGTTCCCACACCTTCGGCAGCAGTGCGGATAATAAACCCGCCATGCTCATCACAATAATCCATGACAATGCTTTTCAGGCGTTCACGCTCTTCTTCGCTCTCTATCCGTTGTGAAACACCCACATGCGATGCCCCCGGCATAAATACCAGATAACGTGATGGTAAAGTGATATCTGTCGTTAAACGAGCGCCTTTTGTGCCCAGAGGATCTTTAACCACCTGTACAATCAGATCCTGTCCCTGACGCACCAGTTCAGCGATGTCCCTGACATGAAAATTCTTCCGCTCTTCACCGGCAATACACTCAGTATGGGGCATAATATCCGAAGCATGCAAAAAAGCGGCTTTCTCCAGCCCGATATCCACAAAAGCTGCCTGCATTCCGGGCAAAACCCGGCTCACGCGCCCTTTATAAATATTTCCTACAATGCCCCTTCTGGCTTCCCGTTCAATATGGATTTCCTGCAAGATACCGCCATCAATATAAGCAACCCGCGTTTCGGATGGTGTTACATTAACTAATAACTCTGCTGTCATGAATAATTCTTCCCATCAGCTAACGCTAAAAATCGTGTGATTAATTCGTTCGTTTCCACCAATGGTAAGCCGACAACAGCATGGTAACTGCCATTAATTTTTCTGACAAAACAGCCGCCTTTACCTTGAATGCCATAAGCCCCGGCTTTATCCATTGGCTCCCCAGTTGCAATATATTCCTGTATTTCCGGTTGGGATAACTGGCGGAATATCACATCTGTAATGACTTTCTCACTCAAGGTGTGTTGACTGTTCGATAAAGAGACAGCCGTGATAACCTGGTGACACTGGCCTGACAAAGCGTTCAGTATTTCAGCGGCGTGTTGTTGATCGCGGGGTTTTTCCAGAATGCGGTTATTTAATACAACAATGGTATCAGCTCCCAGAACGGGGTGATCATGTGGCGCAATGGCGACCCCTGCCTGTGATTTTTCTCTGGCTAATCGAGTGACATATTGCTCTGGAGACTCCCCTTCACGCCATTTTTCTTCAACCTGAGGTCTCAGGATCTCAAAATTAAAATCTAACAATTCCACCAGCTCACGCCGTCTTGGTGAGCCAGAAGCTAAGTAAATGGTTTTCATCGTGGGTCATCCTTAGAGTTTATCTCAACCGGCTATTTTCATTCGTCATCGTTTTCATTTGTCATGGTTTTCATATGACATGCTTTAATATGACATAGCTTTGCCCGATTTTAACGAACTGAAAACTGACGGCGGATTTTCCGCATTAATAAGAACAGCCAAGGCCAGAGAATACCATTGACTACCCCATTCCAGAACACTTCCGGATGGAATACCGTCTTCGGCAATACAACATGGGCTAGAAAAACGCAGAGATTCATCAGGCTTGAAAGACCCAACACGACCAGAGCTTGCTGCCAGAGTGACATATTGCGGATAAGCTGAAATTTGAAAGCCACCAGAAAACTGATCATGCTGAATGCCAGGGCATGTGCGCCCAGAACACTTCCGTGCAGCAAATCAGTGATAACCCCCAAGACAAACCCGGTTCCCACGCTGACGCGATGAGGAAGCGCCAGTAACCAGTAAATTAAGCACAAAAATAATAAAGTCGGCCGGAATACAAAGAACTGCTCCGGCCACGGCATAATTTGCAGCACTATCGCAATCAGGAAAGATAACCAAATAACCCAACTTCTTCGGCTATGGTACTGACTCATTAACGATTTCCTGTTGATGATGGTTTTAGTGATGGCTTTTCGGCTGGCCTTGTTTTTTCAACCGGATTTATTGCAGATGAGGTTTGGCTTTCATCTTTCGCTTCGCCTGATTTCGGTGTCAGCAACTGCGGTGTCTCATCCGATGGATTTGGCAATACCTGCGGTAACATCTGCATCAACCGTTCATTAGCGGCACGGTATACTTCCGAAGGCGGCAATGGCTCAGATGGATTGTTATCTGCACCCCATAACAGCAACAGATAGCGCAAGCGTCGCAATTCAGCCAATGGACGAGCCTGAATCACGGCATGAGCCCGCTGGTTATCAATTTTAACAGAGGAAACCACCGCCACAGGATAACCTTCCGGGAAACGCCCGCCCAAACCCGATGTCACCAATACATCACCTACGCGAATATCAGTATCACTCGGCAGAGGTTCTAGCTGGAGATCGTCTGTACATCCTGCTCCGCCAGCAATAACGCGAATATCATTACGCAGTACCTGTACAGGCAGTGCATGAGTCGGATCACAAATCAGTAGTATCCGGCTGCTCAATTGGCTAACCGAAATAACTTGCCCCACAACCCCCCGATCACTGATAACAGGCTGCCCTTCATAGACGCCATCTTTAGCGCCTTTATCTATGACAACCTGATCGCGGTAGGGATCCATACCTCCTGAAATCACCTGCGATACCATCATATGTTCATCACTACGCAAAGGCGATCCCAATAATTCACGCAAACGGGCGTTTTCATGTTTCAATTGCCCCAACAGTAACAAGTTACTGCTCTGCAATCGTAATTCATTACGCAGAGTTCGATTTTCTAATTCAAGTTGGTTGCGGCTGGTCAGAGATTCAGAAATACTGTCCAAAAATTGGCGTGGCCCATTGGCAAGAAAATAAAACGGACTCACAGCCGTATCCATATAGCTACGGACTTTATTGAAAACACCGAGGCGGCTGTCTACCACAATCAGAATAATGGCAATAATAACAGCAAAAAAGAGTCGTAGTTGCAGAGAAGGCCCTCTGCTGAAAATCGGCTTCATAAATTGCGCATTGTTGGGCTGTGTTGTCTCATTAATGATAAAACTCCGGAATAGTCAGCAAGGAGGCTCCAAGAAAATATACCCGCCTCCCAGCTCGCAGAGTTACTTTCAGTCTTCGCTGAACAGATCGCCACCGTGCATGTCGATCATTTCCAGCGCCTTGCCGCCGCCACGGGCAACACAGGTGAGTGGATCTTCAGCCACAATAACAGGAATGCCAGTCTCTTCCATCAACAAACGATCAAGATTACGCAGTAACGCACCACCACCAGTCAGTACCATACCACGTTCAGAAATATCAGAAGCCAATTCTGGTGGGCACTGCTCCAGAGCCACCATGACAGCGCTAACAATGCCGGTCAGCGGTTCTTGCAGGGCTTCAAGAATTTCATTGGAATTCAGGGTAAAGCTGCGGGGTACACCTTCTGCAAGGTTACGGCCACGCACTTCAATTTCGCGTACTTCATCTGTCGGATAAGCAGAACCAATTTCATGCTTGATACGCTCTGCTGTTGCTTCCCCGATCAGGGAACCATAATTACGGCGAACATAATTGATAATGGCTTCATCAAAACGGTCTCCACCGATACGCACAGAAGAAGAATAAACCACACCGTTCAGGGAGATAACAGCGACTTCGGTGGTTCCTCCACCAATATCCACTACCATTGAGCCTGTCGCTTCGGAAACAGGCAAACCTGCACCGATTGCGGCCGCCATTGGCTCTTCAATCAGGAATACTTCGCGGGCGCCTGCACTTTGGGCAGATTCGCGAATGGCGCGACGCTCAACCTGAGTCGCCCCGACAGGCACACACACCAGCACGCGCGGGCTTGGGCGCATGAAACTGTTATTGTGAACCTGCTTGATAAAATGCTGTAACATCTTTTCCGTGACATAAAAATCAGCAATAACACCATCCTTCATAGGACGGATAGCTGCGATATTACCCGGAGTACGTCCCAGCATCTGCTTTGCTTCCAGCCCTACGGCTGCAACGCTTTTTGGTGAGCCGGCTCTGTCTTGTCGAATGGCAACAACAGAGGGTTGATCCAATACTATTCCCTGACCTTTGACATAAATAAGGGTATTGGCAGTACCCAAGTCAATGGACAAATCGTTGGAAAACATGCCACGAAATTTCTTTAACATAACGAAAGGATAATCCTGCAAGCTGGGGACGGAGATTGTCCGTCTACTCTACCAACCACATGAAGCAGCGACAAGGCGCATAATTAACTACTTTTACTACTTCAATAAAAGTGGCTACGTTATTCACATCAGAAACACGATATTCTACGTTACTTTTCTCTGACGGAGCAGAAAAAAACTGCATAAAAATGGGTTAATTTCACCAATAACCTCATCACAGCATTCCAAAAACACCTGATGCACCAAAAAACCAACATTATAGTGCATATTGCGGAGCTACCACCGCGTTTTTCGAGCTTCTATATTGCTCTATAATCATTTCAGTAAGTTCAACCAATATTCACTTTTTCTTAAAAATTTTCTTCTTTCTGTTGTCGTCAGGAATAGTTTCCTAAGTATAAAAGTAATAGATAAATTTGTGAGGCTGAGGATTGGATTTGAAAAAATATCGTCACTGTCAACGGCAAGTAACGAAAATAAGGATTATTCCGAGCCGGTTATCAAAAGCACTCTCCTTATTGTTTCCTGTATATTATTATCTTTTACAGTGCCATCCTGAATAAAAATAAGTAACTACAGTTTTGCCACTCTCTATCACAATATCGTTGCCTGCCCGTTTCAGCTTATTTGATTTTATCTATATTGTGGTGAAGCAAGATTATGGTGAAGCAGAATTGTGATCAAAAAAGTTGTGATGATGCCAAACAGGTAATGGTATCAGCGAGATACTCAGCAAGGGAGAATGACCATGAAAGCCTTATTGCTTGACCAACACGAGACATTAACAGCGTCTATCCAGGATATTGATGAATCTCAATTACCCTCATGTGCTGTGACCGTTGATGTTCATTGGTCAACACTCAATTATAAAGATGCCCTTGCCATTACAGGTAAAGGTAAGATCATCCGACAATTTCCGATGATACCGGGAATCGATTTTGCTGGTGTTGTTCATCATTCCGAAGATCCGCGTTTTCATGTTGGTCAGCACGTTTTACTGACCGGTTGGGGTGTGGGAGAAACACATTGGGGCGGGCTGGCAGAACAAGCCAGCGTGCCTGGTGACTGGTTGACTCCATTGCCGCAAGCATTAACTGCCCGACAAGCAATGATCATCGGCACGGCGGGCTTTACGGCCATGTTGTGTGTCATGACACTGGAACAAGGCGGAGTAACACCTGAAAGCGGAGATATCGCCGTGACAGGTGCCAGTGGTGGTGTTGGCAGCACGGCGATTACTCTGCTGTCACAACTGGGTTATTCTGTCGTCGCGATTAGCAGCAAAGCCGATAATCAAGATTACCTGCTTTCACTTGGCGCAAAAGCGATTCTGCCTGCCAGTGACTTTAACCAGCCGTCACGTCCGTTGGAAAAACAGCGTTGGGCAGGGGTAATTGATACCGTCGGAGGCAAGATATTGGCGACCTTGCTGGCACAGGTGAACTATAACGGTACAGTAGCCGCCTGCGGTATGGCGAGTGACGGCCATTTGCCCGCCACCGTCATGCCTTTTATCCTGCGTAATGTCCGTTTGCAAGGTGTGGCATCCGTGACAGCGCCCGCTTCAGAACGCCCTGCCATTTGGCAACGCTTGCAAACGCTGCTGCCTGATTCTTTCTATCAACAGACAGCCAATGAAATCACGCTGGATCAGGTTATCGAATATGCCAATAAACTGATTAACAATCAGATCACTGGCAGAACAGTCGTGAAGGTGAGGTGAAGGGGAAGATGTGCTGATAAGACCAGTATTTAGCTGCTAAATGCCACGATATGTTTATAATGTCGGGCTTTATCGTCAAATTTACAAATCTAGTTATCAGAAAGAGATGACAAACCGTTGACATCGAGTTATCTTGGTCGATTGTTGACAGATTGCCGGAGATACCCGCACAATGGCAGACAAGTTTCGCATTTTACTCTTGAATGGCCCCAACCTGAACTTGTTGGGAACACGAGAGCCAGAGACCTACGGCAAGTTAACGCTCGATGATATCGTTAACAAACTGTCAAAAGAAGCTCACCAATCGGGAGTCGAATTATCCCATCTGCAATCCAATGCAGAATATGAACTGATAGAGAGAATTCATTCAGCGCGGGGCAATGCTGATTTTATTTTGATTAACCCTGCGGCATACACGCATACCAGCGTGGCACTACGCGATGCACTTCTGGCAGTGAATATCCCATTTATTGAGATTCATCTCTCCAATGTGCATGCCCGTGAGCCATTCCGCCACCACTCATATCTTTCCGATATTGCAGTAGGCGTAATCTGCGGGTTAGGTGCAGATGGTTATAGTTTCGCATTACAGGCAGCGGTCAACCGCTTGTCAACATTCAACTAATTATATAAGAGTACGGAATCACACTCATGGATATTCGTAAGATAAAAAAATTGATCGAGCTGGTTGAAGAATCTGGCATTTCTGAACTGGAAATTTCTGAAGGTGAAGAGTCAGTACGCATCAGCCGCGCAACGGTAGCACCCGCGATGCCGGTGACTCAACAATATATTTCTGCACCTGTTCATCAGCCGGTACAAACTGCTGCTCCGGCGGCGCCAGCCGCTGCTGACAAATCGGCAGAAATCAGCGGTCACATAGTCCGCTCCCCAATGGTCGGTACGTTCTACCGTTCACCAAGCCCAGATGCGAAACCTTTCATTGAAGTCGGCCAGCATGTCACTCAGGGCGAAACCCTGTGTATCGTCGAAGCCATGAAAATGATGAATCAGATCGAAGCGGATAAAACCGGCGTAGTGAAAGCGATTCTGGTTCAAGACGGTCAACCTGTTGAATTCGACGAGCCACTGGTCGTCATCGAATAACGAGGCGTCCCCATGCTTGAAAAAATTGTCATTGCTAACCGCGGTGAAATAGCACTGCGTATCCTGAGAGCCTGTAAGGAACTTGGGATCAAAACCGTTGCTGTACACTCTGCGGCAGACCGTGACCTGAAGCACGTCCTGCTGGCAGATGAAACCGTCTGCATCGGCCCTGCGGCATCAGTAAAAAGCTACCTAAATATTCCCGCCATTATTTCTGCGGCGGAAATCACTTGTGCACAGGCGATCCATCCCGGTTATGGTTTCCTGTCTGAAAACGCTGACTTTGCTGAGCAAGTTGAACGTTCCGGCTTTATTTTCATTGGCCCGAAAGCGGATACCATCCGTTTGATGGGGGATAAAGTTTCCGCTATCAGCGCGATGAAAAAAGCCGGTGTACCTTGCGTTCCCGGCTCTGATGGCCCATTGGGTGACGATGCTGAGAAAAACAAAACGATTGCAAACCGCATCGGCTATCCGGTGATCATCAAGGCATCGGGCGGCGGCGGTGGTCGTGGTATGCGCGTTGTACGCCACGACAAAGATCTGGAACAATCCATCGCTATGACCCGCGCAGAAGCGAAAGCGGCGTTCAACAACGACATGGTGTACATGGAGAAATTCCTTGAAAATCCACGTCACGTTGAAATTCAGGTCTTGGCTGATGGTCAGGGTAATGCACTCTATCTGGCTGAACGTGACTGCTCCATGCAGCGCCGCCACCAGAAAGTGGTGGAAGAAGCACCAGCACCGGGTATTTCTCCGGAACTGCGCCGCAGCATCGGTGAACGTTGTGCCAATGCTTGTATTGAAATCGGCTATCGCGGAGCGGGTACATTCGAATTCCTGTACGAAAACGGTGAATTCTACTTTATTGAGATGAATACCCGTATTCAGGTTGAGCACCCTGTGACGGAGATGATCACCGGCGTTGACCTGATCAAAGAACAGTTACGTATCGCCGCAGGTATGCCGCTGTCCATCAAACAGGAAGATATCGAAATCAAAGGTCATGCGATCGAATGCCGTATCAATGCGGAAGATCCGAAAACCTTCCTGCCAAGCCCGGGCAAGATCATCCATTTTCATTCACCGGGTGGTTTTGGTGTGCGTTGGGAATCCCATATCTATGCGGGATATACCGTACCGCCTTACTATGATTCCATGATCGGAAAATTGATCACTTACGGTGAAACCCGTGAGGTCGCCATTGCGCGTATGAAGAATGCGCTGGCCGAGTTGATCATTGATGGCATCAAAACCAATATCGATCTGCAACTGGCGATCATGAATGACGAGAACTTCCAGAAAGGCGGCACCAATATCCACTATCTGGAGAAGAAACTGGGTTTGCACGAAAAGTAAGTTTTTTTAACCCTCATTCAGAGCAGATGAATTTGAGTGAATGAAATCCCACCTTTTTAAGGTGGGATTTTTTATTCCTTACAAATAGTAAGTTACCGTCTTGATTGTCAAGTTTTAATACCATGGCCTCAACTAATGTCACAAGCTGATAACATTCATGCCTGATTTTTATTTCTGATAGATGTTTAATTAAGGCAGATGAACAAGATCACTGCTTACCGTCTATGAGAACAAATTATTTAATATGTAAAATAAGAGATTAATTCGATTACCTATATAAGAAACATATGATTAGATGATGAAAATCATTGATAATATAAATAACACTTTTATCTACATTAATTTATTTAAATAAAACCTGCTAAAAAATCAAATCATAGAGTTATAAAAAAACAAGATTATAAAAAAACCACAAAAACAAAAAAATAAATTCAGTAAAATCAATCAATTAAAAAACAAATCCCAAGTTGGACATTTTTCTTATTTTTATTATTGCAAGAATTAAGAGTTAACATTTGGTTTCTAAATGTCATCTACTTTCATTTCAATTCCATGCAAAAAAATGGATAAAGGGTACATTAAAAAACATCTTAAATTAAGTAATGAGGCTTTCTTGCCTTTACATTTCAATCCTGCTCTTAGTAAAAAATTAAGACTTCACAACATGATTAACAAAAAGACAAAATACATACAGACAACAATCAACTATTATTTTGTTTCCCCTTTGAATAATCTTTTGCTGTTATTCAACATTCCTACGGCACATTTTCCTCTGAATAAATCCACGCATTACCGTACAATTCCCCCCATATTGTTTCATGTAAGTTACCCGGAGAACGGATGGACAGACGATTTGTTCAATCCCACAAAGAAGCACGTTGGGCAGTATTCCTGACGTTAGCTTATCTTGTTGGTTGGCTGCTATGTGCCTATTTACCCAGTGATGCCATTGGTTTAACGGGATTACCCCGCTGGTTTGAACTGGCTTGCCTGCTGCTACCCGCCTTATTTATCATCCTCTGCTGGCTGATGGTGAAATTTATATTCAAGGAAATTCCGCTGGAGGATGTTGATGCAAAGTGAAGTGATTCTGCCTCTCGTGGGATATCTGGCATTGGTTTTCATATTGTCAGTTTATGCCTATCGCCGTCGGCAAACAGGCGAATTCCTGAATGAGTATTTCCTCGGTAATCGTTCTATGGGAGGGTTTGTACTGGCAATGACCATTACAGCCACCTATATCAGTGCCAGCTCATTTATCGGTGGCCCCGGCGCCGCTTATAAGTACGGGATCGGTTGGGTGTTGTTATCCCTGATCCAACTGCCAGCGATATGGCTCTCACTGAGCGTATTGGGGAAAAAATTTGCCATCCTAGCCCGTCGTTACAATGCGGTCACACTCAACGATATGCTGTATGCACGCTATCAGAGTCGTTTTCTGGTCTGGTTTGCCAGCATAAGCCTGCTGGTTGCTTTTGTCGGTGCAATGACAGTGCAATTCATCGGCGGGGCGCGTTTACTGGAAACCGCTGCGGGCATCCCTTACGATACCGGATTGCTGATTTTTGGTGTTTCGATAGCCCTGTATACCGCGTTTGGCGGCTTTCGGGCCAGTGTCCTCAATGATGCCTTGCAAGGGCTGGTGATGCTGTTGGGAACTGTGTTACTACTGACAGGCATCATCTACAAAGCCGGCGGGTTATCAGCCGCGGTCACCACTTTGCGTGCTATTGACCCGAATCTGGTCTCTCCTCATGGGGCGGATAATATCCTTACAGGGCCATTTATGGCGTCCTTCTGGGTATTGGTCTGCTTTGGTGTCATCGGGCTGCCACACACCGCTGTGCGTTGCATTTCCTACAAAGACAGCAAGGCAGTTCATCGCGGTATTATTCTCGGCACCATCGTCATGGCAATCCTGATGTTCGGCATGCACCTGGCCGGCGCTTTGGGGCGGGCGATCATTCCTGATCTGACCATCCCCGATCAAGTTATCCCAACCCTGATGATCACCGTACTGCCGCCTGTCGCCGCCGGGATTTTTTTGGCTGCGCCTATGGCCGCGATTATGTCCACGATTAATGCCCAACTGCTGCAATCTTCGGCCACCATCGTCAAGGATCTCTATTTAAACCTGTTTCCGCATCAGATCAGCCAAGAGAAAAGACTCTCGCGTATCTCCAGCTACTCCACCCTATTTTTAGGTGCATTACTGCTGTTGGCGGCATGGCGTCCACCTGAGATGATCATCTGGCTGAACCTGTTGGCATTTGGTGGATTGCAAGCCGTTTTCCTTTGGCCACTGGTGCTGGGGTTATACTGGGAAAAAGCCAATGCCCACGGAGCAATCAGTTCGATGCTGATCGGTGCCACAAGCTATGCTCTGCTGGCAACGTTTAATATCCAGCTTCTCGGTTTCCATCCCATCGTGCCATCACTGTTGCTGAGTTTACTGGCATTCGGAATAGGCAATATGATGGGACATAAACACACACAACAAACCACTGCTTCTCAATAATCGCAGCGTGATTTCATCTCCACAAAAAGAGAATTTTTATGCCTTGGATACAATTAAGACTTAACACCACGGGACAACAAGCTGAAGCACTGGGTGATGAGCTAATGGAAAGTGGCGCAGTATCAGTCACTTTTCAGGATAGCCACGATACCCCGATTTTTGAGCCTCTGCCGGGTGAAACCCGTTTATGGGGCGATACCGACGTTATCGGCCTATACGATGCTGAAATGGATATGAAGGCGGTTGTAAGCCAACTGGAACAGCTTCCACAACTGGGCAAGAACTTTATCCATAAAATTGAGCAGTTAGAAGATAAAGACTGGGAACGCGAATGGATGGACAACTTCCATCCAATGCGTTTTGGCAAGCGTCTGTGGATTTGCCCTAGCTGGCGCGAAGTGCCGGAACCTGATGCCGTCAATGTCATGCTTGATCCGGGTTTGGCGTTCGGGACAGGGACTCACCCAACCACTTCACTATGCCTGCAATGGCTTGACGGTTTGGATCTGGTGGGAAAAACCATTATCGACTTCGGTTGTGGTTCTGGCATCCTGGCTATCGCGGCCCTGAAATTAGGTGCAAAACACGCCATCGGTATTGATATCGACCCACAAGCTATCCAAGCCAGCCGGGATAACGCTGAACGTAACGGCGTATCTGACCAATTAACCCTCTATTTATCTAAAGATCAACCTAAAGACCTCGAATGCGATATCGTCATTGCCAATATTCTGGCTGGCCCATTACGTGAACTCGCCCCTGTTATCGGCTCACTGCCTAAATCTGGTGGATTATTGGGCTTGTCTGGCGTTCTGGCAACTCAGGCAGAAGGCGTTGCCCAAGCCTATGACAATGAATTCATTATCGATCCGATAGCTGAACAAGAAGAATGGTGCCGCATCACAGGGATTAAAAAATAATCACTTAATGCCTATGGAAAAGCGAGATTATCCACTAAAATGATCACCCAGGAGGTCAATTGGTGGTAATCCGCTCTCTTTATGATTAGAAATATAAGTAATAATAAATTTCGTCAATAAAACGTAACCATATGTTATTTAAAGATAATTAACCATTTTTGAAAAAATCAACTGGAAAAAATCCGTTATAAATGTCGATTCGCTCAAAGTTTGGCCTTTCATATCTTGTGAAAAATGCGTAATATACGCGCCCTTAGTCACAGTTGACCACTCTTTCTTCGCCTATGCGTATCGGACAATACCAGTTGAAAAACTGTCTTATTGCGGCCCCTATGGCAGGCATAACAGATCGCCCGTTTCGATCTCTTTGCTATCACATGGGAGCAGGAATGACAGTCTCAGAAATGCTTTCTTCTAATCCTCAGGTTTGGAAGACGGATAAATCTCGGCTGCGTATGGTTCATAGCGACGAACCCGGAGTGCGTTCTGTACAAATTGCCGGTAGTGATCCCGATGAGATGGCGGCGGCGGCGAAAATCAACGTCGACAATGGCGCTCAAATCATCGATATCAATATGGGGTGCCCAGCCAAAAAAGTGAATCGCAAGCTGGCAGGCTCTGCATTACTGCGCTATCCAGAACTGGTTGAAAAAATCCTTTCTGCGGTAGTCAATGCGGTTGATGTGCCTGTTACTTTGAAGATTCGTACAGGATGGTCACTGGAAGAACGCAACTGTGTAGAAATTGCCCAATTGGCCGAGCGTTGTGGTATTCAGGCTCTTACGATACATGGCAGGACACGAGCTTGCCTGTTTAATGGCGAGGCTGAGTACGACAATATACGGACAGTTAAGCAGACTGTTGCCATACCAATTATTGCGAATGGCGACATTACTGACCCGCTAAAAGCCAGAGCAGTGCTTGAATACACTGGGGCTGATGCCCTAATGATAGGCCGCGCTGCTCAGGGAAGACCCTGGATCTTTCGGGAAATCCAGCATTATCTGGAAACAGGAGAACTGCTGTCACCGATGCCACTTGGCGACGTGCAGCGTTTAATGAACGAGCATGTACGAGAACTGCACGATTTTTACGGTCAAGGCAAAGGAGTTCGTATTGCACGTAAGCATGTATCTTGGTACCTCAAGGAACATGCTCCTGATGACCAGTTTCGGCGCACATTCAACGCCATTGAGGATGCCAGCGAACAGCTGGAGGCGTTGGAGGCATACTTCGAAAATTTTTGCGTAAATAAAGAAAAGAGCTGACAGAACTATGTTCGAACAACGCGTAAATTCTGATGTACTAACCGTTGCTACTGTAAATTCACAAGATCAGGTAACTCAAAAACCTCTGCGTGATTCAGTTAAACAAGCACTGAAGAACTATTTTGCTCAACTGAACGGTCAAGACGTTAATGACCTGTATGAGCTGGTACTGGCTGAAGTAGAACAGCCACTGTTGGACATGGTGATGCAATACACCCGTGGCAACCAAACCCGCGCAGCACTGATGATGGGAATCAACCGTGGTACTCTGCGTAAGAAACTGAAAAAATACGGCATGAACTAATCCTAGTCTAGTAACATGTTGTTAAATCGGCACTTTTTACTATGTAGAAAGTGCCTTTTTACTTAGAATTACCCCACCGATTACCCCACCGAAAAATCCTCAGCACAAAAACTCACAGAACAACATGAGTACCAAAGAAAAATAAGAATTAGATGTGTCATAGAGGTCAGTACACCAAA
Organism: Xenorhabdus sp. PB62.4; assembly: GCF_014467285.1. Classification (NCBI taxonomy): domain Bacteria; kingdom Pseudomonadati; phylum Pseudomonadota; class Gammaproteobacteria; order Enterobacterales; family Morganellaceae; genus Xenorhabdus; species Xenorhabdus sp. PB62.4. The sequence continues at coordinate 174,627 of NZ_NKHR01000005.1, forward strand.
CGTTCCAACCTTGTGAAAAGTTACGATGTATTTCGTCTGGAAGCATTGAGATGAAAGTTACAGATGTTTCTACCAGTGAGAAGATACCCCGTTACGGCTATCTTCCCGATGATTTTTAAATGGAACTGATTATTTTTTATGATTTATCCCGAACCTTACGTTCAATCAATAGACCATATGAATCAAAATAACGGCTAGCCAAATTTCTAAATCAGCTATACTAATCGTTTATCCCACTATATATTTGAATTTACTGAATTATTTTTATAACCTTCTAGTGCTGAGGAATACTTATGGGTTGGGAACTACATATAACAAGGGCTGAATGTTGGGCATCGAATGAAGATTGCCAAATTAGCAGCGCTGAATGGCTCGAATTGATCGCTGAAGATGACGAATTATTCATAGATGAAATAAATGGTCAGTTTCATGCTAGATGGACAGGAAAAAGTATCCATGAAGAACCTTGGTTGGATTGGTATGATGGAAATATATACACAAAGCACCCTGATACAGCCTTATATTGTAAGATGCTGCAAATAGCCGAAGAACTTAATGCAAAAGTTGTTGACGATGATGACCGTTTGTATTTACTTCCAAGCGATCTGGAAAATCCGTCATGGGCAGAGTCAAACAAACTTAAAGTTAAAAAATCGCTTCTACAAAAGATAATAAACTACATAAAGAAACAATAAGCTTCTATTTCTATTATACGCACCAGATAGAATTTTTTTCTTAACAATAGTTATTTAAAGTAGCCCTGACATTTAAAAGCGGTTGAAATTAATCCTTCTTTCATATCAAGGCTTCATATCAAAAATTATTCTTTTCACAAAATAAATAACGACTGGTGAACAATTGTCATTCTGGTTTATTTCTATAGCCAAATCATATTAATATAATTTGGCTATAATCTCCGTTGCCATTTTTCAGCTTCTGCACGTTGGCGGCAGTTGTGGAATTCATCACCCAAACAGCATTCTTACGGTATTTGTTTTTGAGTAAGAATTTCAGGTCAATCAGGCTATCGGCTTCAAGGCTGGTTGCTCCCAGCTTTTGCAGTGTGCTGAATGCGCGTACCTTGTCAGCTTGGGTATCTCGGGGATAAGACAGAAAGCCTTTCGCTTTCTTGCTACCGTCACCGCTAACCAGATCTGTTTCTTCGGTATCAACGAAAGTATCTGCGATCTCAGCAGTCAGCCAGCCTAAAATATCGACATCACTAAAATCGATAATTTCCTGCGTGGTTTTGGGATAGGCATAGATAGGAAACAGCTTGATGCTGACTTCTTCCATCTTCGATGTCGCCGTCTCACCACGAGCCTTGCCTTCTTCCCCGTGAGCAACCGCTGCACCACCGACCGAAACAAGCTGTTTGTACTCGTTGCTGCGAGTGGTTTTGATGGTACAGATTCGGCGCATGACCGACTCATCAGCCAGTTGCTGCATGATTTGTTTGTTCAGTTCCGGGATAACGGTATAGCCACCCTCGGAAAGTACGCCCGTAGACAGGGCGCGGGTTTCGCCCGTCAGAATATAATTGCGTAGTTCGTCATTGCTGAATTTGTTATTGGTCGGCTGATTTTTTGCCTGATTGCGTTCTTCATCAGACAACGCTTCGTAACGGGCTATTTCTGTATTTAGGGTATCTGATTGGCTGCGCAGTTCGTCGAGCTGTTTGGCTTCGTCGGGATTGAGTGAGCGCCTTTCGTCTTCGGCTTTAGTAAGCAACAAACGCATTTGATGAGTTAAATCGGCTTTTTGCTGGTGTAATTCGAGTAGTTTTTTCATGGTGTTTTTGCGCTATTTGTTTATTTAAATACTATTTAACACGATGAAAAATAATAAAGAATCCTCTGGAATTCAGAGGCTAAACAAGAGAAAACATGAAGACAAAATATTTACAAAAAATTATTTTAATTTATTTATATAGATGACTTCATATCCATCATTTGTTGGATATATAAAAACATCATCATCAGTGGATGGAAAGCCAAATGAAGCAGAAAATGCCCCATATGATATTGATGTATATGGAGAACTCTTCCAGATATCTCTGTTTTTATTATCATATAAAACAATAAAATATTTGTCTCCTATAATGACATATTTCCACATTGCATATGGCGAAATGGGTAATTTTTTATATACCACTGCGGTATATTGAGCCTTTTTATCTTTTACTTCAAATTCCTTATTCCATTTTCCGAAGAAAAGAGTTGACGGAAATAGCATCCATACTATAAAAATAATAATAAACACTAAAACCAATGATGGTTTTTTAAAGAAACACTTATTTTTATTTTTCATAGGTGAATAACTCTATTTTGTGGTAACGGTTCCATCCATAAAATATCAGAAAAAACCATAAAATCACCACCTTCATTATGCTTTTTCTGCCATTTTCTAAAACTATCATTAATGACAGGAATATATCCATTGTATTTAAGCCATAAGACCATCCAGCTTCCAGTCGCATAAAGAGCCGCATAATCGACAGAACTCACTTTGTCTAATATACCGTTTTTACTCCAGATTCCTAAAGGTTCGTTAGAGCCAACAAAATCATAGGTATCTTTTAAATACATTCCAATCTGTTCGGTGACAAAAATGTCTTTACTGTCTAATTTATCCACATACCCTTTAACAGCTACCTTCATATTGGAATTACCCATAGCTCCATACCAGTCGTCAATCGTATCAAATTTAGAACCAAATTGCCTAACATTGACTGCTGAAAATGTATCTATTTCTCGTATATCTTTTTCATATCCTAATGTTTTCTTACCACTTTCTTTTAATTTCTTTTTTAATTGCCTAATACCCGCATCACTTGCCCAACCATTAATTAATACAGACATCACATCTTGAGGTTGTTTATATTTCAATGCCCATTCTATTTTTATGATAGAATCATTTAATCTTTCACCTGGAATATCTATTTCATTACCTGCAACATACTTGCTTTTTATTTCTTCAGTAAATGTATAGGCAGGTTTTGTATTAAACCAATGCCGCATTAATTTTGGTGTCATCTCCCAGCCCATTTTTTCCATTGCATCCGGGATTTGGTTTAAATAAAAAACATTGGTTTCAATTTCTGTTATTTTCCCACCTTTAACAGTTTTAGTTTTAAAAATCGACATTATCAAATCCCTATTTTTGTCTGAAATAAATATTTAACTTCAATATTTTCTTCTTTTTTGGCATCAAACTGTTTTGTCATTCCCGATGTTTGACATATGCCCTCAATCAGTCCCTTGTCCGTTTCCACACCATACGCAATATCTTGGCAGGCATCCCCTTGATGTTTCAGTATGAACTTATGGCTAAATAGAGCCGCAACAGCTTCTTCAATCAATGGCTTCACATTCGAGAACCCAGACAACAACAGCTTGCCTTCTTCACGCCCGGCTAATTGTGTAATGCTGTAGCCCGAAGTCCCCGCTGCAATGTGGTTACACGCGATAGATTTGTAATCGAGCATCACCACTTCATGGGGGATTGCGCCGTTATCATTAATGGAATGGGGATAATTATAGGCAAGTTCAACGATTGTCGCGCCTGTCAGTTTAATTTCGTAAAAGAGTTCCAGTTGTCCCATCGGGCTTGTCCGGTAGTGCATAAAGCGCGCTTCCAGCAATTCGTTTCCGTCGATTGCCATTGCTAACAGTGGTAAGGATTTATCAATAGGCTTTGTAAAACTGACTGGATGATGATGCGCGTTCTGGTCGCGACTCACTGAATGGCTGACACTCAGTACCTGTATTTCGTCTTCCCTTCCTGTCTGATAAGGATTAAGTGCTGTCGCCTTTATTAAAGCAAAAGAAGGAACTATTGAGAAAGTAATATTACCTTCATCACTTCCTGAATATATTACCAATATGCAGGTAACTGCTAAACCATTGGATATTTCACATCCTCTGATATCCTGGAAAACAAGAGAAGGCTCCATTGAATTTTTCTGGAAAAATCGTAAGCCAGAGAAAAATTTTAGAGAGCATATTAATATTACCAAACAATATTCAGAATCATTATTTACGTTTAAACAATGAGTCATGAGCCGTAAATACGGCTCTATATTATCAGGTGGATATAATGAATAATAATGAGTTTCGCCTAAAACATTTTATCTGCTCTCGCTTTCTTGGAACATTATGTGACCAATTTTTACTTTTTGCAGTACCACTAGCGATACCACAGGCTACGGGCTCATTAATGTTCGCTTCTTTAGCCTTTGTCATTGAATGGTTACCACGTCTGATTTTTTTCCCCTTATCTGGATTTATTGCCGATCGGGTCAATCCCAAATCAATATTTTTTAATGTTGAAATTGGACGCACTTTACTAATGCTGATTGCATTTTTGGTGCTATTTTTTTATCCCCAAATGACATTCCCTGTGTTAGCGATAATGATGGCACTACTCTCTATTGCTTATGTTCTCAATTTTGTATCGACAGAATCTCTCTTGCCACGAAATCTTCCTGCTGAAGAATTACCTAAAGCACTTTCCATGGTTCAAGGAGTTGATCAAATTACTCAGATCCTGGGGCCAACGCTAGCAGCCATAATATCTCTGTATGGTGGTATTCATGCCATATTGATTGTTGCAGGAGGCCTTTTTGCTATTTCAGCAATCAATTATCTTTTTCTTAAATCACGTAATGTCAATGTTAAAGATAAGCTAAGTTTCACGTCCTTGATTGACTCTAATAAGCTAGGAGCAAAAGTACTTTGGAAGAATAAGGTTCTTCTGCATCTGTGTGGATTAACATGGGTTGTTAATCTAGTATATGGTGCAGCGCTGGTAGTGAGTGCAGCGGTAATTCTCGAAGAATTTCATATGGCTGAACGCTATTTTGGTATTTTGCAATCTTCGGCAGCTATAGCAACAATTGTAGCTTTCTTTTTTGTTCCCCGATTTGTCAAGCGCTTTGGATTATCAGCATTAGGAACTATTTCTTTTTGTGCAATGATCTTGGCTGGAATATTGATGACAGTTTCCGTCTATTATGTCATGTATCTTTTTGGCTACGTAATATTGATGGCTTTTGATGGTGTATTTAGCGTCTATTTACGATCCGTCAGAAGTCAAATAATTCCTCAAGAACACCTTGGAAAAACAACCGGCTTAATTGGACTAATGAATATGTCTTCTGTCCCTGCAAGTGGTGTTGCAGTCACATTTTTAGCCAGTTATTTTAGTCCACTGGAAATTATAGGGATTATTCTCTCGTTCGCTTTTATTATAGGGATAGTTCTGATTATTCTGGGCCGTCGTGTTTTTGGATATAAAAGTTGGCTACCGCCAGTGATCACTACTGAGTGAGTAAAAAGATCCCGTTTTTGTAGGGGGTAATGACATACTTCTTTTTATTCAAAGCACCAAATGCAATTCCACAACAACGCCCCCCCTCTCATTACTTGACTACATTCACCATGATCTTCTCAAGAACAAACATCTTTTCCTTTCCCCTTTCCACCCAAAATAGCACCTTATCAGGTGAGATTTCCGCTTAATTTAGCATCAATCATAAACACGTTTTCCATCTGTTGTTTCCCGCTAAAAAACCTCAATATCGTGGTTCCTCATGGCTCGATTACCAAAGAAAAAAATAATACAAATTGGTAAAAAAACGCCGTTGGACACAAATTATCATCCAGTTGTTTTTATTAAAAAAGTTTCAACATTAAGCCAGAAAAATCTTTTTTCTCTAAGTAATCACAAGTGCGAGTGAGATCCAACTTTTAATAATTTTTAAGTTTATTTAGTGGAAAAAGTAATATTAAGTGATATTTTTTAATGAAAATATACTAATTTGACAATGGTTATACACCAAAATGTTCAAATCTGTTTATGTAAACCAAATCAATAAAATTTTATTAAAAAACAAAACATTTTATACCAAACTGTCTAGTTTGGATTTATAATCCGTAATATTGTTATTAAGTGGAATTAAATTTTGGATGTGTAATTATTTTGAAACATTAATGCTGATCAATCTTGCAAAAATTGATTAACATCAATTGAGAATTTTTAACCAATGATACTATCTTGGCGCAATAAAATGTATGAATAACAAAAAAAATTCATATATTATAATTGCTTAAGACAAATGTTTTGTAGTATGTAATGAAATTTGACTTAGGTTATATTATGTAGGATTATGTTTACAGTTTGGTATATTTTGTCCAGTTTATAGCCTCAAGAAAGTCACCAATAAGAACTATATATGCTTATTAATATAATATTAGTAATGAATTTATTATTAACTGCATATTTACCTTATTTATTGACTATAAAATGATTTAAAATCAATAAGTTATATTTTTATCTTTTATAAAAACCCACAAAGTGAAAATTAGGAGAATATGAGTTATCTCTCACGTAAGGAAAACAAAAATGTGTTGTTTAGCCTACGTCAATCAAGCAGACGAGAGATGCAGAGATAACGACAGAACAAAGAAACATAATTCGTATCATGGAAGAACACACCTTGCCTCGGTGAGGGGCTGTTTTTTACAAAACGTTAACAAAAAGGTCATGTCATTAAAAAACAATACAAATGTCAGAAAACAAAACGGCGAATCAGGTGGTAACAATAGGCATACCGTGAACGGTAGTGAATCCGTCAAGGTAGGCTCTATTTTACGGATAATTATTCTTGATAACGCCATAACTTACTGACTTAAAAAGGATAAAATATGGAAGATGCGAACTTATTAGTCGGAAGACGTATTCAAACCAAAAGGAAAGAATTGGGCATTACGGCAACAGCTCTGGCAAAGCAACTCAGTATCAGTCAACAACAACTGTCACGTTACGAAAGAGGGACAAATCGAATTAATATAGACCATCTTGTTCCTATTTGTACTATATTAGGTACCCCAATTGAGTGGTTTTTTGAAGATTGCTTTCCAAAACACAACAAAGAGGATAACCCCATTAATAAACTCGCGGATCAATATATTCCCATTGCTGAAACAATTATAGGGAAGAATGGTTGTTAAATGGGACAAGATAAACGTGTCAGAAGCCTGTTATGAGACTGATTTAATTGTTCGTATTTAAGGCTTCTGACTCTTGTTAGCCAGTATTTCTGCATTGTGTCACTGTCAAGAGTGCTCAACAATCCCAATGACATCCATAACAAATCGTTTGATAATTCTCAGTTCTTCCGCAGAATAGCTTTCCAATTTTTGTAACCATCTTGCTTCCGCTTGTTGATGCAATTTCTCATGAATATCAAATAGCCGCTTCCCTTCGCTAGTAAGTCTGAAATAGGTCTCTTTCTGGTTATCCACCATTTTCAGTTTCTCAACCATAGAACGTTGAAGAAGTTTTGCACACACTTTTGAGATAGCCCCCTTAGTCATTTTCACCGTTTGACTGATAGTGGTGATATTCAATAGCCCTGATTCCCCGATACATTGAATAACATGTAATTCAGACAATGAATAACCACTGATTCCATACTCACGGAGTGTCTTTTCATCATGTCTTTGCTTAATATTGTCTCTCAGGTGTATCAAGTGGTTAACGGCGGCAAGGATCTCGCGTTGGTGGGCTGTGCTGTTGGTCATTTACGATTATTTCTCAGGAAACTATTTCCAACATCATAGCAAAAAAAGAAAAAAAAAAGATCTTTACAAAATCTGCCAATTTATTAATCTCCATATTGTTTCCTTGGAAACAATATGGAGAAAAAGATGAATAAACGCATTTCAGCCCGTAATGTAAAAATGGTCTTCTATCTGGTGTGCTTCAGCGCCCTTTTAGGCTCTCTGGCCCAGAATATTTATGCTCCCGTTATTCCTACCGTCAAAGAGTTGTTCAACACCTCCTTGCCATTAGTCAATCTCACTGTGTCAGCATTCACATTCGTTTTAGCTTTTATGCAAATCGTATATGGCCCACTCGCTGATCGAAAAGGCCGCAAAGCGATTCTGCTGCCTGCCCTTGCTATCTCCATTATCGGCTCGGTCGGCTGTGCCATGACTTCCGATATTTATTGGCTGATTTTCTTTCGGGTAGTGCAAGCAATTGGAATTGCCGCCATTCCAGTTATTGCTGCGACAATTATTGGCGATCTTTATGAAGGACAAGATCGTGCAAAAGCCATCAGTACCTATCAAATGTTATTAACACTTGCTCCTGCGACGGGGCCATTGATAGGTGGCTATTTAGCTGAATTAGATGGATATGTTGCTATTTTCCAGTTTATTGCCATTATTGGCGGATTGATGCTTATCGGAAATTTGTTTTGGTTACCGGAAACTAAACCTGAACAACAAGAAGGCAATCAAAAAACAGCCTTTCACTTCCGTAAAATTCTATCCGACCGCACCACGCAATCTGTTTTCTTCGTTAGCTTTATGCTGTTCTATTGTTATTTCTGCTTTCTGACTTTTTTACCCATCATCTTAAATAATGAATATGATTTCAGCCCTGCTGATATTGGTTGGATGTATCTCCCCATGTCTTTGGCAATGGTTGCTGGTAGTTATAGCTATCGCTTAATTAATCATCGATTTTCTAAAGAAAATGGGCTTATTATCAGCAGCTTGCTAAATTTGCTCTTAATCCTGCTTTTTGCCATAACATACCAATTTGGTATTCCCACTTTAATCATTGTCACGACTTTTTACGGTTTTACTTTGGGACTATCAACACCTACACATGCTACCTTACTGTTGGCAAAATTTGTGGAAGAGCGAGCAACTGTGATTGGGCTTTATAATTTCATCAGGTATACAGGCATGGCTGTTGGCCCAATGGTTGGTAGTTTCTTGTTATTTAATAATCGCTATGAATGGATATTTTTAGTGGGAGCCTTGTTATTTGCCTTGTCTATTGGTGTTACTGCCATTATGACTCACTGGCGCGATAAACCATAAAGCTTGCTATGAGAAAATATTTTCTTATGCGTATAAGAAATCTGTTCGTATAATGATTGATGCAGAACAATCTTGGGTACAATTTGCAGCGGATAACAAAATTAAGGGAGGAGTAAAACTGGTGAGAGGTACATATTTAGAAGAAGAGATTATAAATCGTGAAAGAGCAATTGGCTCTGTCTTTTCAAAAAAAGAAGAAAAAGATTATAACTATAATTTTGCAGTAAAATACATTGATGAGAATACATTTGACATCGAGTCAAATGCTTCTGGGCATTGTGGAAAATGTAAAATAAAACTTATTTCTGGTGAAGTTCATCTTGATCATTCTGGAGGAATATCTCGAGAAGATATTTCATCAGGGTATATTCTGGCATGCTGCTCATTTCCTAAAGGGAATATTGAAATTTCATGAGGATAATATGCGATATATAATTTCATTTTTATATTTTATTATGTCGTTTCAAGCGTATTCAAATAATAATATTAGTGAAAGTTTTGTCGAAGGTGGACGTTTTTATGTTGGTACTGTTTTTGGCAATCAAGACTACATATCACATTCAAATGTAGAATTAAATTCTTTTTACATTCTGAAAAATGAAGTCACTTATTCTCTGTATCAAGAAGTATATGAATGGGCAATTTTAAATGGTTACGAATTTCATGATGGCTGCAATGGCGCAACTTATGAAGACTGCCTTCCTCCTGAATGGGATGAAGGTCAACATCCTGTGACAAATATTGAGTGGTTGGATGCTGTTATTTTCGCCAATGCGTTGAGTGAAAAGTCAAACTTAGCACCAGTATATTTACAAAAAAACAATGCCCCCATCCGAAAAAGTGCTAAGGATATAGAGATACTCATAAATAAACAGGCTAATGGATATCGCTTACCTACCCTAAATGAATGGCATGTCGCCGCACGGGGTGGAAAACCAGCATTAAAGTCTGGTACATATGGATACCGTCATTCTGGTAGTGATAACGCCAAAAAAGTTGCGTGGTATCCTGAATTGAATGCTAATAATTTTGGCACGAATATTGTTGGTAAACTATTACCCAATGCTTTAGGGTTATATGATATGAGTGGTAATGTTTCTGAGTGGGTTTATGATAGTTATAATTTAGGAAAAGTGAAAATGTATTATTTCTGTGGAGGAAGTTATCTTTCTCACTCAACTACTTTGGTAAGTTGTGATAACCATAGCGCAGGATTTTTTATGCCTGATATCGGATTTAGGTTAGCCAGGAGCCATTTAATTGAAAGTTAAAAAATTTTTTATACTATTAATCTTTTTATCATTCAACATTTTTGCTCATGGCAGCTCTAAGGTTGTGCTTAAGGATGGTGTAAATTTTATAGATTTGAATGGTGATGGCATAAAAGATATCATTTTTCATGCTGAATTTGATAATAATACTTCTCACCCGAATAATACTTTAACTATTTTCATAAAAAATAAAAATGGGAATTATAATATTGTTCCTATTCCACATGATGTAGGTTTTACTTGGTTTGATTTCCGTTTATCGGCATCGCCCATAAAAATAACGGATTACGAATTACGTAAAGAAAAAGGATATTATTATATGGTTATTGCCCATAAAATATACGATAAATTAACAAATGATAACGTTTTTGATGAGTTACCTGTTAAATTTAGCAGATATGATATAAAAACCAATCATGAAGTACCCGGTGTTTCTATTTTTTACTGGGATTACACCAGTTTTTATATTACTAAAAACAAATATAAAAGTGTCGATGATGCCTTTATAGAATTTAATTTGGAGGGAGGCTTATGAGGTTTATTATTTTTATTTTATTATCGCTTTCATCTGTTCTTTGTTATGCTATTAATCACTATGGATATATGGACAAAATACAAAAAAAACTTGATAAGCAAACACCTTTATGTCTTGGTGAAACCCAGTGGCCTGTTTCAGTTAAAGATGGCAGTTCTGTCTGGATTAATGCAAAGATGGAATCTCTTGTTGATGCAGGATTAGTGAAATCCAGTATTGAAGGCCATAATAAAGTATGGTTTTTAACCCCGTTAGGTTCAGCAGAATTTAAAAGGAGTGGTGATTTCTGTTATGGTAGAATCATAGTAAAAAATATTGAAAGCATTACTCATATAGACGCCAAAAAAGGCTTTATTATTTTTAATTATTATATAGAGTCTTTGCCTGAATGGGCTAAAAACAAATCAGTCAGATTTGCATATTCTTATTTGGATAATATTGTTACGGGAATTAATGTAGCAAAATATCGAGTTGAATTTGAAAAAGTTAGTTCAGGTGTTATAGAAATAACTGATGAACCAACTCAACTTGATTTACTTTATTAAAGAAATAATCCAGCAATCTCTCCTTTATGAAGGACAACATTCAATACACCATTTTAAACTGATTTTTATGCTCTTTGATGAGATATAGCCCAAACCGCCGCAACATTACGTGCCGTTACCTGCAAGTTATCGGCACCATTGGTAAGAGCATCTGACAGAGAGCAAGCTCCCGGTACGATGGAAAATACTGCATCCAATCCATGTTGATGCACGACAGAGTAATCCTGGCTCATTCCACCCACTAGAGCGATAGTCGGAATACCAAATTTTTTGGCAACTTTAGCAACGCCAATAGGCGTCTTACCCTGTATCGTCTGTTTATCTATACGACCTTCTCCCGTAATGACCAAATCTGCCCCCTGAACTGCCTCCTCCAATTTCAGGGTATCAACAACAATCTCAATACCTGACTGCAATTTCGCTCCAAGACAACCCAGTAAAGAAGCTCCCATGCCTCCAGCCGCTCCCGCGCCTGCTTCATCAATCACGTTTTTGCCTGTTAGCGATTCAATCTTCATTCCATAATGAAGCAATGCAGAATCCAACGCTTTCACCATCTCCGGCGTTGCCCCTTTTTGTGGGCCAAACACCGCTGATGCGCCTGATTCTCCACATAGCGGATTATTCACATCACAAGCCACGGTGAACTCAATTTGACTAAGGCGAGGGTCAAGATCTGTGAAATCGATTATTTCCAGACGAGTTAATGCTGCACCGCCAAATGGCAGGGTTCGGCCATCTCCATCCAGTAAATTTGCCCCAAGTGCCTGCATCATACCGGCTCCGCCATCGTTGGTCGCACTGCCGCCAATACCTAAAATCAGTTTCTGTATCCCATGCTCCAATGCAGCCAGAATAAGCTCACCCGTGCCATAGCTTGTCGTTATCAAAGGGTTACGCTGTTCTGCCGGCACTAAATGCAAACCCGAAGCGGCAGCCATTTCAATCACCGCCGTCTTTCCATCACCCAATAGACCGAAAAATGCTTCAACAGGTTGCCCCAACGGATCGGTAACGGTACATGTAATATATTTTCCCTCTGTTGCCGCAACCAGTGATTCCACGGTTCCTTCCCCACCATCCGCCATCGGCAACTTGACGTAATCCGCCTGCGGGAAAATTTCCTGAAATCCCTGCTCTATTGCTTGCGCCACTTGTAAAGCGCTCAGGCTTTCCTTAAATGAATCAGGAGCAATCACAATTTTCATGATAAGTTCCTCTATCGCTTTGGTGAATACCCTCTGACATCTCTGGCCAGCAAAACCGAATACGCCAAAGATGAAAGAATTCATATCTGAATAATAGAAACACATACCTGAAACTCAATATTGCCCTGTGCCATTTTGCGCGCATAAAAAAAGCGATAAATTGATTATCGCTTTTTTCACTAACAGTATGTGTAGTTACGCTTCGATAGCCAACCGCAATTTCTTCATTGCGTTTTTTTCTAGCTGTCGAACACGCTCAGCAGATACACCATATTTATCTGCCAGTTCCTGCAAGGTGGTTTTGTTGTCATCATCCAGCCAACGAGCCCGAATGATGTCTTGGCTACGCTCATCCAGTCCTTCCATCGCTACAGAAAGTTTATCCGCAGCGTGGTTTTCCCAGTTATCTTCTTCAATGCCATCGGCAAAGTCAGAAGCTTTGTCCTGCAAATACAGCACCGGAGCCACGGGTTGGCTATCGTGATTGTCATCATCAGAAGACATATCAAATGCCATATCCTGCGCTGACATACGGGATTCCATCTCTCGGACGTCTTTGCTGGTCACACCCAGTTCTTTGGCGACCAGATCAACTTCATCCTGATTGAACCATCCCAGACGTTGTTTCGCCTTACGCAAATTAAAGAACAGCTTGCGCTGGGCTTTTGTCGTTGCGACTTTCACAATACGCCAGTTACGCAATACATATTCATGGATTTCTGCCTTAATCCAGTGAACAGCAAAAGAGACCAGACGCACACCCACTTCTGGATTAAATCGACGAACCGCTTTCATCAGGCCAATATTACCTTCCTGAATTAAATCCGCCTGTGGCAGGCCATAACCAGCATAACTGCGAGCAACATGAACAACGAAGCGCAGGTGAGAAAGAATCAGCTTTTTCGCTGCATCCAGATCCCCCTGGTAATGCAGTCTTTCTGCCAGTTCCTTCTCTTCCTCTGCGGAGAGCATAGGATAAGCATTGGAGGCACGGATGTATCCTTCCAAACTACCTTGTGGAACTAGTGCCAAAGTTTGCATTTCTTTTGTCATTCAAATTCTCTCAAAATCAGATTCAAATTGATGGCTTTTGAAGTTTGCCCGAATCTACCCATAAGGTTTTTTCAAGCCAAAGATGCGTCTATTTTACCATCATAGAGATCATATTCAAATTGTCTCGATTGTATGAATATCAATACAAATCTGTAACGGTGATTTCGACAGCGATTCAGCCTAAAAGTTCACCTCAAAACCCGAAAATCACTTTATTCTGGCCTGAAACGACGCAAATGCTGAATTGTCGCAAACCACGCGGCAATCCAACCAATCATACCCGAAATGAGCACTAACAATAGTGATTCATCCCATCCCAATCCATGCAGTTTAAAACTCGTTCCAAAGACACTCGCCACTTCTGTGACGACATTGGCAAGTTTCCACACCAGCAGGGATGAAAGGATTAAAGAAAAAACCGCGCCTAACATCCCCAGTAAAGCACCACCATTGAGGAAAGGTCGCAGAATAAAGCCGTCCGTTGCCCCAATCAGTTTCATCACGTTAATTGTTTCGCGGCGGCTGAAGATACTCAACCGAACGCTATTACCAATAACCAAAAGCAGGGCAACCACCATCAGGACACCTATCACGGCAGCAATCCGGCCAATCAGTGCGGTCAGCGCTGTCAGGCGGGAGAACCAGCTCTCATCCATTCTGACTTCTTCAATGCCTGCAATCTGAGAAACTTGATCACGCAATGTCGTTAGTGCTTGTAGGTCTTGGAAATTCAGTTTGGGAGAGACAATGGCAACCGCCGGCAGAGGATTTTCTTCCAACATATCCAAGGCACTGGCAAATCCTGACCAGGCACGAAATTCATTCACAGCTTCTTCGCGGGAAAGGTAATTCACCGATTTTACGCCGTCCAGATCTTTTAGCTGACCAATCACCTGTCTGGCACTGTTGTCATTCAACGATTTATCCAAATAAACCGTAAGCTGTGGAATGGGATACCACTGTACCGCCGCCTGATTGACGTTTTTCCAAACGATATAGAACACGCTCGGCAGGGTCAGGGAAATGGCAATGACCATAATGGTCAGCAGTGTTGCCAATGGCTGGCGCAACATATCTGACAGAGTGCTTTTCCACGCATAACGCCACTGTACACGCCATCCTCCTTTCAAGGATTTGGATTTCGACTTTGGGGACAGTGCTTTTTTAGTTGAATGACGGACATTCTTAGCCATGATGTCCTCCTTGCATACGCCCCTGATTCAGGGTCAGGATGCGGTAATTTCTTCGTTCAATGAGGGCAACATCATGGGTCGCCATCAGAACTGTCACCCCAACCCGGTTAAATTCTTCAAACAAACGCATGATCCCCTCAGATAATTCTCCGTCCAGATTGCCTGTCGGCTCATCCGCCAGCAGAACGGTTGGCTTGTTTACCACAGCGCGGGCAATGCCAACGCGCTGCTGTTCTCCACCGGAAAGTTGAATAGGGAAATTTTTCGCTTTGTCCAACAGGCCGACCTTATCCAGCGCCGCAGATACCCGCCGGCGAATGTCTTCAGCACTGGCCCCTGAGATAATCAACGGCATGGCGACATTCTCATATACTGTGCGATCCAGCAGCAGGTGATGATCCTGAAAAATCATGCCGATCTGGCGACGCAGAAAAGGGATCTCCCGCGATTTTAATCGGCTGATGTCATGACCGGAAAACCAGATATGACCAGCACTGGGACGTTCAATACCACAGATAAGTTTCAAAAGCGTACTTTTACCCGCCCCTGAATGACCTGTTAAAAATGCCATTTCTCCTGGAAGTAGATGAAAATCCACCCCTTGCAGCGCCTGCCGCCCTCCCAGATAGGCTTTACTGACCTGTTCAAAGCGAATCATTAATAGTTAATCCTCTCGGGCAAAAAGAGCCTCAATAAAATCGTCTGCCTTAAATGGACGGAGATCTTCAATGCCTTCCCCAACACCAATGTAGCGAATCGGGATCTCAAATTGGTCGGCAATGGCGAAGATAACACCACCTTTTGCAGTACCATCTAGTTTGGTCAGTGAAATACCCGTCAATCCCACAGCTTCATGGAATAGTTTAGCCTGACTTACTGCGTTTTGGCCTGTGCTGGCATCCAGTGTCAGCATAATTTCATGGGGTGCGTTTTCATCCAGTTTTTTCATCACCCGAACGATTTTTTTCAGCTCTTCCATCAAATGGGATTTATTCTGCAAACGCCCTGCGGTATCCGCAATCAGGATATCAACACCTTTGGCCTTGGCTGACTGAATGGCATCAAAGATCACTGAGGCAGGATCGGCCCCCGTATGTTGAGCAACTACAGGGATTTTGTTGCGTTCGCCCCAAACTTGTAACTGTTCTACTGCTGCCGCACGGAAAGTATCCCCTGCCGCTAACATGACAGATTTGCCCTGAGACTGGTATTGGCGTGCTAATTTACCAATCGTGGTGGTTTTGCCGACACCATTCACCCCCACCATCAAGATGACGTAAGGAGATTTACCTTCAATCTCCAACGGCTTATCAACTTTTGTCAGAATGCCTGACATCTCTTCTTTCAGTTTAGCGTAAAGCGCTTCCGCATCTTTCAGTTCTTTGCGGCTGGCATGAGCTGTCAGACTGGTAATGATCTTACGCGTCGTTTCAACGCCCACGTCCGCGATCAATAACTGTTCTTCCAGTTCTTCAAACAGATCATCATCAATTTTCTTGCCACGGAACAAACTCAAAAAACCGGAACCAAGATTCTGGCGAGTTTTTACCAGACTGCGTTTCAAGCGGGCAAAGAACCCTTCTTTGGTCGGGCGTTCTTGTTCCTTAGGCAATGCCGCTTGTTCTTCGGCCTGACGAACGGCTTCTTCCGCCAAGCGTTGCTGCTCTGCTTCTTCTGCTGCACGGTGGGCAGCTTCTTCCGCCAAACATTGCTGCTCTGCCTCTTCCGCTGTACGGCGGGCTGCTTCTTCCGCCAAACGTTGCTGTTCTGCCTCTTCTGCTGCACGGCGGGCCGCTTCTTCCGCCAAGCGCTGCTGCTCTGCCTCTGCTGCTGCACGATGGGCGGCTTCTTCCGCCAAACGTTGCTGCTCTGCCTCTTCTGCTGCACGGCGGGCCGCTTCTTCCGCTAAACGTTGCTGCTCTGCCTCTGCTGCTGTACGGCGGGCTGCTTCTTCCGCCAAACGTTGCTGCTCTGCCTCTTCTGCTGCACGGCGGGCCGCTTCTTCCGCTAAACGCTGCTGCTCTGCCTCTGCTGCTGCTGCTGCACGACGGGCAGCTTCTTCCGCCAAACGTTGCTGCTCTGCCTCTTCTGCTGCACGACGGGCAGCTTCTTCCGCCAAACGTTTCTGCTCTGCCTCTTCTGCTGCGCGACGGGCCGCTTCTTCCGCTAAACGCTGCTGCTCTGCCTCTGCTGCTGCACGACGGGCAGCTTCTTCCGCCAAACGTTGCTGCTCTGCCTCTTCTGCTGCACGACGGGCAGCTTCTTCCGCCAAACGTTTCTGCTCTGCTTCTGCTGCTGCGCGACGGGCCGCTTCCTCAGCAACTAATTTTTCTTGTTCAGCTTGTTCTTCTTGCTGTTTCTTATCTTGACGACCAAGTCCAAACCAAGAGAAGAAACCTTTTTTTTTCTCTTTTGCCATCGGCCACTACACTCCTCGCGGTTAATTATGGCGTTATCAATCAATATGCCCACTGAGATAGGTTCTAACGGTGATAAAATCCAGTCTAACATTTTCATCCCACCACAACACATATCTATCGCGGATTTCGTGGTAAATTAATCAATAGGTTTCTTCATCTTCACTCACTTTTTATCTCTGCCAGATATGATTTAATGGCACCAGATGACAAATAATTAAATTATGTAAATTATGGCTAAAAAACCACAGCGCACGTCTTTAGGACAAATTCGCATTATTGGCGGAAAATGGCGCGGGAGAAAATTACCCGTTCCTGATAGTGATGGGCTGCGTCCAACCACTGATCGTGTCCGTGAAACACTCTTTAACTGGCTTATGCCAACGATTCAGGGAGCCCGTTGTTTGGATTGTTTTTCAGGTAGTGGTGCTCTCGGGTTTGAAGCGTTATCACGTTATGCAGGCTATGCGACCTTAATTGAACATGATCGCAATGTAGCGAAACAGTTATCGGCTAATTTAGCCTTACTGAAAGCTGAAAATGCCAATGTGGTACAAGGTAATGCCCTACAATACCTCAATGAAGCGGGAACACCATTTAATGTCGTTTTTCTCGATCCACCATTCCGTAAGGGCATGCTCACGGAAGCGATCCGTTTATTGGAAACCAATGGCTGGCTGGCAGAAGAAAGCTGGATTTATGTTGAAGCAGAATCAGAGTCCGCTGCGACAGAAGTTCCTGCAAGCTGGCGGTTACATAGGGAAAAGGTTGCCGGACAAGTAGCTTATCGATTATATATCCGTCACCAGTAATCTGGTGTCAGACCTGCTTAAACACGATTTTGGAGTCGATGATGTTTATTCAATTAGGAAGAGTTATCATGATCTTAGTCTGGGGAATCATGATTTTCAATTTCATTCACCCTTTCCCTAAGCCATTGAAATATTTTATGGATATCGCCATGGCATTCACCGTGGTAATGCACGCATTTCAACTATTGCTGCTGAAAAATTCCCAGCCTAAAGATCAAAAACTCTCTGCTTTTCTCCAAACTAAGATCTTCTTTTTCGGTGTTTTTGAGCTGTTGGCCTGGCAGAAAAAGCAACAGCAGAATAAAAAACAGTAGAGCGCTCAGTCACTGTCATCTCCCCGTTTTGTTTTCTTCATATTAAAAGAAAATGTCGTTAATGAGTAATCCCGTTAATTACTCATTGACGAGCTTCGTTTTTGATAATAAAACGTTATCCATTCGTTAATAACGAATTAACGTTGATAAATCAGTATACTCTCCACACAACCCCCATCATGAATAGTAATGCCTGATAAAACGGGCGTTGAACATTAAGGAAAAGAAAAATATGAGTTGGCCATTTCTTGCTGTGTTTTTCTCCGGATGGTTATATATTGATGCCGCCTACCGTGGCACCCAATGGCAGCAATGGGTTTTTCGTCCGGTCACGATGCTGCTTTTGTTATTGTGGGCATGTCAGGCACCTAATCTTGAGGTTTCTGGCTATCTTATCATTGCGGGTTTAGTGACTGCTTTGCTCTCTGATGCGATCCGTATGCTCCCCGGTAAATATTTACTTTTCTCATTTATCGCACTGTTCCTGAGTTACTTGCTATATACCATCAGTTTTGCCTGGCACATGAGTTTCAGTCTCTTCTTCCCGTTGCCTTTGATTTTATTGGCTGTTGGCATTGTGGTTATGGTCGTTATCTGGACTCGTCTGGATAATATGCGTTGGCGGGTTGTTGATAGCTTCGTTATGGCACTGCTGATGGTTTGGATCGCCGGAGAACAATATTTTTCACTCAGTAATGAAAGCCGTTTTTCTGTTATGGTAGGCGCCATCCTGTTACTCCTTGCATATATTATCAACCTCGTTGATCGATATCGCTTCTCTTTTAAACTATCAAAAGCAATTATTGCTGCCTGTGGTTTTATCGGGCACTTTTTGATTATTCGTTCACTATTCTTGTAATGCGTCCACTTTATTGAACATAGGTTTTATTGAACACACACTAAGAGGAAGGACATTGATGGTGAATATCTATCTTAGATGGCACTAATTATCAAAAAATTCCTCTTATTAAGTTTGACTCTGGAGTTAACTCCAGAGTGTAGAGTTGTTCTTAATTAACCTGGATTAACTCTATTCTAAGAGGTCGCCTATGTTCTCCACCGACATAAAACATAAGCAATCACAACATGATCACCATGAGAAAGGCCATGGTCACTCTCATAAAAATGATGACAAAATACACTCCCATAAGCATTCCCACGAACATGCTCATGAGCATTCTCATAAACATAACGGAGCACATTGCTCACACGATCATGACCATGCTGTACAGGATATCTTTCCCCTCGAATTAACAGCAAACCAGCGCTTTAATTGGCTCATCCACGGTATGGATTGCCCAAGCTGTGCCGGGAAAATCGAGAATGCTGTAAAAAAACTCCCGGAAGCCAAACAGGTCAAGGTACTGTTTACTACAGAAAAATTGGTGGTTGATTCTGATGTTGATATTCGCGCCGCTGTCGAAAAAGCAGTAAAACAGGCGGGTTTTGAAATCAAGGAAACGGATTCGTCATCCAAACTGCCTCCGGCAACCAATCACTGGAAAACATTTTCCCCGATCCTGATTCTCGCTGCCCTGATGTTCGCTAGTTGGGGGATATCAAACATCAATGCACCCGCCGGGCAAATCGCTTTCATCATTACCACGCTGATTGGGTTATATCCGGTCGCAACTAAAGCCATCAAATTGATTCGTTCAGGTACTCCTTTTGCCATTGAAACACTGATGAGTGTTGCCGCCATCGGTGCCTTGTTCATTGATGCGACCGCAGAAGCCGCTATGGTCATTCTGCTGTTCAAATTAGGCGAGATTCTGGAATCTTATGCTGCCGGACGTGCTCGTCGTGGTGTCAGCGCCTTGATGGCATTAGTCCCTGACCAGGCTTTATTAGTTAAGGATGGAAAGAAGAAAACCGTATCGGCAGCCGAACTGCGTCCCGGTGATATTATTGAAGTCGCTCCGGGAGCCCGTTTACCCACCGATGCCGAATTACTCAGTCCATTTGCCAGCTTCGATGAAAGCGCTCTGACAGGTGAATCTATTCCTGTTGAGCGGCAACAAGGAGAAAAGGTCGCGGCGGGTTGTCTTTCTGTCGATAGCGCCGTGCAGATGAGGGTGATCTCTGAGCCGGGGCACAACGCCATTGACCGCATTCTTCAATTGATCGAAGAGGCAGAAGAACGTCGCGCTCCCATTGAACGTTTCATTGACCGATTCAGCCGCATCTATACTCCGCTGATTATCTTGTTCTCCGCACTCGTGGTACTGATCCCACCTTTGTTCTTTGCCGGATCGTGGGAAATCTGGATCTACCGCGGCCTGACACTACTATTGATTGGCTGTCCTTGTGCACTGGTTATCTCCACACCTGCCGCAATTACTTCCGCATTGGCAGCAGCGACTCGTCGTGGCACCCTAATCAAAGGCGGAGCAGCACTGGAGCAACTCGGAGCAGTGACCACAATCGCATTAGATAAAACCGGCACACTGACCGAAGGCAAACCTCAAGTTACTGATATTGCACCAGCAGAAAACATCACTACAGAAACTGTACTGGCACTGGCGGGGGCTGTAGAAAGTGGCTCTCACCATCCATTGGCAAAGTCCATTCTTGAAGCCGCTGAAAGGAAAGGAGTGACCATTGTTGAGGCTGAACAGCGTAAAGCGCTAGCAGGAATTGGCGTTGAAGGACAATTGTCAGGACAAAGAATTCTTGTCGCCGCTCCCGAACGATTACCGGAAAATACGTTATCCGCAGACTGGAAGCAAAGAGTCGCCGATCTGGAAAGCAGTGGCAAAACTGCGGTTGCAGTTATGCAGGACAAGCAATTCATGGGCTTGATTGCCATGCAGGATACCTTGCGTCAGGATGCCGTAGACACCATCCGTCTCCTGAAAAAACAAGGTGTTCAGGCAGTCATGCTTACAGGGGACAATCCTCGTGCTGCGGCTGCTATTGCAGGTCAGTTGGGCATTGATTATCGCGCAGGATTATTACCGGAAGATAAAGTGAAGGCAGTGACTGAGCTGAATAAAAATCACCACACCATGATGGTTGGCGATGGAATCAACGACGCTCCGGCAATGAAAGCCGCCAGTATCGGCGTTGCCATGGGCAGCGGAACTGATGTTGCATTGGAAACGGCTGATGCTGCACTGACACACAATCGGCTGACCGGTTTAGCTGAAATTATCGCCCTGTCTCGCACAACCCATTACAACATTCGTCAAAATATCACTATTGCATTAGGCTTAAAGGCTATATTCCTTATCACCAGCCTATTGGGTATCACAGGGCTATGGCTGGCAGTTCTGGCCGATTCAGGCGCTACTGCACTCGTCACGGCAAACGCCATCCGGCTGCTGAGAGTGAAGCCGCAAAAGTGATAAACCGGGAGAGATAAAAAAACAACAAACTGAAAAGGTGCATACTACGCACCTTTTCAAAATTACAATTACTCAAGATTGCTATTAAGGAAAAAGAAAATATGGTATTCAGTGAGGTGATAAGTTGTGACTAAACACCATACTTAAAGCCTAGCACGGCTCCTTTTTTCTGCCAGTTAATTACGCGATATTTCTCAATCAAGCATTTTCACTTTTTCTGAGAAGATAGCGATAAGGGGTTTCTTCTGTCTCCTGCGCAATCAATACATGTTCCATAAAACGACAGAAACCGGGAATATCACGGGTTGTTGCCGGATCATCTGCAATGATTAATAACGTCTGGCCTGCACTCATATGGCGGACAGTCTTACGTACCATCATGACGGGTTCCGGGCAGCGTAATCCTAGCGTATCAAGCGTTTTATCGGGATTGGCAAAAACATCGGACATAACAATCTCTGTAGGTTCAAACAATCTATTGCCGTGGATTATATTACAAAATATCGCCAACTGCCGTACTTTACTTTTATTGCGCAACACGCGTATGATCAACTTCTCCTGATTTTTCAGGCGCATTTATTTTTTGGGTTCCCTCACCCCATTCAGCAAAAAGGTACAATATGTTCCAATTGACTGCGCAGCAGCGAGCCACCGCTTTGGCCTGGCTTTCGCTTTTCCATATTCTGATCATTACTTCCAGTAACTATCTGGTGCAACTACCCATCTCCATTTTTGGTTTCCATACCACTTGGGGGGCATTTACATTTCCCTTTATCTTTTTGGCGACCGATCTGACTGTGCGTATTTATGGTGCTCCATTAGCGCGCCGGATCATTATCTCCGTCATGCTTCCCGCCTTGTTGATCTCTTACCTGATTTCAGCTCTGTTTTTTCAGGGCACATGGCAAGGATTCGAAACTTTGGGAACTTTTAACTTGTTTGTTGCCCGCATTGCAGCCGCTAGTTTTATGGCCTATGTGCTTGGTCAGATATTGGATGTCGGCGTCTTTAATCGCCTGCGCCAAAAAAGCCGCTGGTGGATAGCCCCGGCTGCCGCTATGTTTTTCGGTAATATGCTCGATACACTGGCTTTTTTCTTTATCGCATTTTATCGCAGTACCGATGCTTTTATGGCAACGAATTGGGTGGAAATTGCCTTAGTGGATTACGCTTTCAAGCTGTTTATTTGTATGCTTTTTTTCCTGCCAGCTTATGGCATTCTGTTGAATTTAATTCTGAAATTTTTTTTCAAGCAAACCGCAGATAAGACACTGGTTAAATTCCACTAACTGCTCTCCCCCTCATGGGGGAGTTTTCCTATTTCTTAATTCACCGCTTACAGCAGTGGTTATTCTCAATATTGAATAACAGCCTGAATTAAACTTTCTTTTACTATCAAACGTCATTAAAAAAGCGTTTAGGTCAAAGTCATACTCAGCTATCCGACTTGTTTCTGTTTGTGGTACTTTCTGATTACAGTGCTTTCTGTGAGAATTTTTGAACGGTATGTGGCGGTATATACATTCACCAGAATGTATTTATTCAGGAGACAATCAGGTATCCAGCCATATCCTTAAGATCATTTTGCTCATATTTATTTACTGACTTCAGCGAAAACATATGTTTTTTCTTCATCCAATTACATGCGGATGGCTCATATACATTTTATTATTCAAGAATAAGGTCCTGGTAAGATGAATAAACCATTATGTCATTCAGTATTAAAATTAAATCATTATTTGAACATAAGCAATCCAGAATCTTCGGATAATATTTTCGATATACTTAAAACTACCTGTAATGATTACCAATCAACAGTAAATAAATTTATAGCGTTACTTAACTATATTGATAAAAATAATATTAATTTAACATCATTTAATGCACTGGCTGCGCTTCATGAATTAGTCGCCCCTCATGATGGGGCTGTAGTTTCTATGCTATCAATTCATTTTAATCTGACTATAGGAACTCTCGCTAATTTAGGGGCTCAAACACCATACATAGAAGATCTATACCAAAAACTTTGTTCAGGTCGTGCTATTGGCGTATATCTGGCGACTGAGCTGGCTCACGGTCATAATCTGGCCGCGATCGAAACTCAGGCTGATTACCTTCCAGAGAAAGGTGTATTCATACTTAACTCACCCAGTTCCGGCTCATATAAATTCATGCCCAATACCCTATCGTGTGAATTACCCAAGGTGGCGGTCGTTTTTGCCCAACTCAATGTATCAGGGAAAAGATATGGTATTTTCCCCTTTGTATTCCCTCTGTCAGTCAATGGCAAATTAACTACTGGTGTTAAAATCACTACACTTGGCGATAAACCAGGATTTTATCTTGATAACGCAATCACTTCATTTAAGAACGTTGAAATTTCTTTTGAAGGGCTTCTTGCCGGCAATATGATCACATTGCACCGAAATGGTCAGGTATCATTGCATACTAAAACATTAAAAGAACGATTTGCGTTAATCACAAACCGAATACATACCGGAAAATTATGTATGGCCATAAGCTCCGTTACAGTAGCGAAATCAGCGCTGCATATCACCAGCACTTATGGTCATAAACGACAAACCTTCGGCTATTCAGGGGCTATGCCTGTAATCAACTATTTTCATTTTAAAGAAGGCATTGCTTGGGATACTCTAAGTACGGTCACCCATTCATTATACTTAAAAGTGTTGACGGAAAAAGTTTCAGCAACGCTGTCAAAAAATGTCAAAAACTTTAAATTTTCAGATGATCTACTTATTGAAATTATCACGGCTAAATCCCTGTGCACATGGCGTACACAAGAAATATTAATTAACAGCCGTGAACGTTGTGGCTCTCATGGATTATTTATTATCAACAAGATACCCCATTATTTAATAGCTAATTTTGGTGCAATTACTGCTGAAGGCGATAATCTTGTGCTCTCCCTGAAGGCGGGAGAAATGATTCTTATTAATGGCATAAAAAATAACAATAAAGATATTCAACATGATTTATTCTTCATTCTGACTAATTATCTGAATTTCTTATTAAACAAACTGAAAAAGATAATCGTCAGCGGCAATAGAAGAACAAATTTGGATATTGTTAATAAATATAGTGATGATTTTCTGGAACTGAGCCGGACATATGCTGTTTTATCCGTAGTGACGGCAATTATTGACTCGTATCATCATGATGGTATTGACATGATTATCGAAGGTTACCTTCTCGACTGGGCTCATCGTTCCATGAGTAACCTCTTAATAAATGAGATAATTGATCTGCAAGAATCTAAAAAAACAGAGGAAAAACGCACAGAATACATACGTAAAAATGCTGAGAAAATCATTGATTATATTTCCTGTTTTGAGGTGGATAAATCGGGAATTGAAACACCAATATCAAGTGATGACTATATATCCTGGTATGCAGAAAATCATGACCAGTTAAAGGATTAACTCTCAATTATTACCGTGAAATACAGTGCATTCTCGTGAACACCGCCGCCGGACAATCCGGATCAAGAGCCTGTAATTTGGGAATACTGTGTCCGCGTTGCTGAACTGGATCAATATGCCGTGATTGGCGTTACTGACGAAGAAAAGCTATTAGCCGTTGAAAAAGCGAAGTTAATGTTGGTGGCTCAGGTGGCTGAATACAAGCGCGACAGTGCGTCAGAGTCGAGTGATGGAATTTTGTCGCATGACAGTGTTGAAAAGTAACAATTAATTGAAACAGAAAAACCAACTTCACCAGTTGGTTTTTTTGCTTTTGGCTGTATGCGCTGTTAAATCGATGGTTGCGGTTGGCGGGCTAAATCACCTCGCCAATAATGCTGTGAAAGGTTTTACACTGGTTTTCTGTGCCATCAGCTGTCGCGCTTCCCAGCGATCATGGTTGGCTTGTAAGCTGATCCAGAAATCAGCGTCAGTTTCAAACAGTGCCGCTAACATGACAGCCTCTTCTATGCTGATACGGCGTTTTCCGCTGATAATTTCAGCAATGCGCATACGGGAAAGATTCAATGCCTCACCTAATTTTGCTTGGGTAATATTCAGTGGTTTCAAATATTCTTCTGACAGCATTTCACCCACAGTTGTCGGTTCTCTTAACATCGTATCCATAACGCCCCCTGTTAATCTCTTTAAGTTGAATTCCCCGTGCTTGTGGCGGGGTAGTTTATTTAATATTTGTGAGGATCAAGGTAGATATCGTATGCTGCCCCGTCCCGCCATTGAAAAATAAGCCGCCATTGAATGTTAACCCTGATACTCGACCACCCTTCTAGCGAACTGGATAAACGTTCATAATTATTTCCCGGCGGGGAGAATAAAGAGTGCTCTGTTGTGGCTGATTCTATAATATCGAGTTTACGTTTCAGCGATGATTCTATTGTCACCGGAATATCTTTGCTCCGCTTACCATCTAAATAGAATCGAGCCAGAGAACCCGACTGACCTTCCTTAAAACTTTTGATCATCCCTCAATCCTTCATTTTTTCATTGAAATTGTATCGCGTAACATTACATAATGCAACAAAAATCGATACATAGTGTAACGTAATTCATTGCATAAAGGGATGAAAAAAACAAATTATCTTGATGGTTAGCAACATTTGCCGGAATTGGCCGCATAAACAGGGCTATTGGCTGTCGAAAAAGTGAAGTTAGTGCTGGTGGCTCAATTGGCTAAATGTGTGTCGGAGCCAGATAATGTCGTTATGTTGCAAAAAGATACCGAAAAGTAACAAGTAACTGAATTAGGGGGATTGATGCGATGCCCCTGATAGCTATTTCACCGACTGAAAAATGAATTTATAGACCTTGTTTAGTATTTTGTGTAATCGCCATACCCTGCATCAATCCTCTTCCCGTTTTTCTTACCGAATCACACATTTCCTGCTTTTACTCATAACCCCTCGGTATATTTTGCCGTATAGTGTTGATGTATCGTGTTGATGGGCGGGTAAGCACATACTTTGACATAACACTGTTTGTAACCTGCTCCATGCCAGTATTGTGACACTCTATGCCTAGTTTCCAGTGAAGAAGGAATATTTCTTATGCTGAAAGTGATCCAGTCTCCATCCAAATATATTCAGGGGCCAGGTGCGTTATCTCACATTGGTCGATACACCAAAATGCTTGCTGACCACGTCTTCGTGATTGCCGATAATTTCGTGATGAGCCTTATTGGGGATACCGTCGGCAAAAGCCTGGAGGAACACGAAGTCACCAGCCACTTCGAAGTTTTTAACGGTGAGTGCTGCCGTAGTGAAATCCAGCGCCTGTCTGCCATTCTAGTCAGTAATCAGTGTCAGGCTGTGGTTGGGCTAGGGGGTGGAAAAACGCTTGATACAGCCAAAGCCATTGCACACGAATCCAAAATACCGGTGATTATTTCGCCTACCCTTGCTTCAACCGACGCACCGACCAGTGCCCTTTCCGTCCTGTATACCGAACTGGGTGAGTTTGACAGCTACCTGATCTACCCACAAAACCCGAATGTCGTGTTGATGGACACCAATATTATTGCCAAAGCGCCCATTCGTCTGTTTGTGGCAGGAATGGGGGATGCACTCGCCACCTATTTTGAGGCACGAGCCAACAGTGCCGCCCACAAACCCACTATGGCTGGCGGGGCAACATCCACCACAGGTCTGGCCCTGGCAAAACTGTGTTATGAAACCTTGCTGGCAGAAGGTTACAAAGCAAAACTGGCAGTGGAAGCGGGTGTCAGCACGCCTGCGGTTGAAAATATTGTTGAAGCGAATACCTACCTCAGCGGTATCGGTTTTGAAAGTGCGGGTCTGGCTGCCGCTCACGCTATCCACAATGGCTTTACGGTGTTGGAAGAGTGTCATCATCTCTATCACGGAGAAAAAGTGGCATTCGGTACGCTGACACAATTGATCTTAGAAAACAGTTCAAGTGAAGAGCTGGAAACTGTGCTCGATTTTTGTGTACAGGTAGGTTTGCCAGTCACGCTGGAACAATTGGGCTTGCGTGATAATGAAAAACTGAATCAGAAAATTATGCAGGTTGCCATAGCGAGTTGTGCGGAAGGGGAAACCATTCACAATATGCCATTTACTGTGACACCAGAGCAGGTTTACGCCGCGATTTTGGCCGCAGACCGAATGGGGCAGGATTGGTTATATTAAATGATTGCGATAATAATTAACGTGAGATCTTTCCCTCTACAGGACAGCCAAATAATGTTATTTGTATGATATTAAACCACCTATCATTGTACATACAGTGATAGGTGCACCAATCATAGTGAGGCACTTTTCTCAAAATCGATTCAAATATGATGAATAATATAACGCGTGCTACGGCCACCAGCCTCCGTTTTTTCCAGACAGCCAAGTTCCACCAGATGATTTAAATGCCGGGTTGCTGTTGCACGGCTGACTTTAGCAACTTTCTGATATTGGCTGCTGTTAATACCTTGCTGAAAATCACCATCCAACATTCTATTCAGGACCTTGCTCTGTTCTCCACTCAACTGACTTTGATCAATACAACGCCAGAACCGGGTCTTTTTCACCGTATTATCAATTTGCTTCAATTTAGCAATCAGCGTGTCATTCAATGTTTGCAGAAACCATAGCATCCAATCGGTAATATCCAAGCCATTACGCTGTGTCTGTTCCAATATTTCATAATATTGTTTACGGCGTTCACAAATACTCACTGACATGGCATAAAACCGGATTGAGCGATTTTCTCCTTGCGCCAATACCAAATCAGTCAGGAAACGGGTAATACGCCCATTACCATCCTCCATTGGATGCAGTGTAACAAACCATAAATGTATGATGGCTGCCCGCAAGATGGGATCAAGATTGAATTCATAACGAGATTGATTGAACCAAGCAATAAGTTTTGTTATCTCCTCCTGTAACCTTTCGGCAGGTGGCGCTTCAAAATGAATAATCGGTTTGTCTATTCTGCCAGAGATAACTTCCATTCCTCCATGCCTCAACTGCCCTCCTTTGATAGGATTAAACAAAGTATAACCCTTGGGAAACATCAACTCATGCCATTTCAAAATGCGTTCAAGCGTCAATGGTTCGTTATATCTTTCCACCACATCAAAGGCTATTTCAGCCATGCCATCAGATTGTTCACTTGTTGGATAAGGCTTCGTTTCACTGATGCCTAATCGATTTGCTAATGAAGAACGAACTGATGCCGCATTCAGCCTTTCACCTTCGATTTCGCAAGAATAGAGAATACTGGCAAGAAGATTATCCAATGTTGATTGTTCTGTGTTTTCAGTACTTACTCTTCCTAGCAATAATCCCTGATTAAAATGAATTTCCCGCAATATGGGGGTCAGAACATGCTCATTCCATTTAAAGTCAGGCCAATTTTTTTGTTCCCATATCCACATTAAATTTCACCTTATGATGCCAACTATCGAACCATTCTACTCATCTTGTGAGGCGAATAACAACGCTATTCGCCTCACAAAATGAGGCGAATAGCTCACCTAATTGACTCATCAAGCAAAACCTACCCCCCTGAATCCACCACCTTTGCCAATAAACTTATCGGATGCTCGCATTTCTTGCTGGTCGACATCTCAATCTGCCATTTGCAGGTTTCGCAATCCGTAATCACCAAATCGACACCACTCGCTTCAATCTGGCGGAATAAATTCACGCCGATCCCTTGGGAAACATCATAGTTTTCCGCCTTAAAGCCATACGTACCTGCAATGCCGCAACATTGGGAATCAAGGATTATCAATTCAACACCCGGAATACGCTTGATCAATTCAATAGAATAGGCAGCCCAGCCCATTTTTTCCATATGACATGGCGTGTGATAGGCCACTTTCAGCGGTGTATGCTTCAAGGGCAAATCACGCCCTTTATCCAGCAGTCGATAGAGATAGCGCGTTGCCAATTCCACGTGATCACGTACCGATCGGGTATCAACATCTAAAATATGTGGATATTCATCTCGCAGGGTGAAGGTGCAACTGGATGAAGTCGCCACCACAGGGATTTGACGCTCAATGACGCTTTCTGTCAAAGAAGCCAGATTGACGCGCTCCTGACGCTTTGCCTGTTCAATAAAACCGTTAGCAATCAATGGTACGCCACAGCATTTTTCCCGTGTCAGCAATTGAACGCCAATCCCCATCGCATTAAAAACTTTCAACAGATCTTTTCCCAATTGCGGATGGTTGTAATTGACAAAACAGCCGTGAAAATAGGCCACTTGTTCCTTAAATTGCGGTTGAATTTCAGCCTGCTTACGATACCAACGGCGAAATGTCCCGAAGGAATATTTTGGCAGTTCACGCCGATGGTCAATTTTTAAGGCCTTATCCAGCAGATGACGCATCGGTTTCAGGCGGGTAACGGCATTGACGACAGGCGCAAACGGCGTGGATAAGGTTCCCATCAAATCCGTATGACTGAGGATGGCATCCCGCAGTTTAGGGCGATGTGGACTGTAATGGGCTTTAGCCCGCTGGATGATCTCACCAATTTTTACATCAGATGGGCAGGCCACTTCACACCGTTTGCAATTAGTGCAGTATTTCAACGCGTCATCATAGAGCGCAGGATCTTTGAGGCGCAGACGTTCTCCATCCGGGCCGGCTTGTTTTGGTCCCGGATATAGCGGGTTTACCTTAGCAACCGGGCAATAAGTCGTACACACCGTGCACTTAATACAACTTTCGAAACTGTTGTCGAGAAGACTCATTGCGTCACCTCCCTTGCCTCAATTTGCCCGGATATCATTGATGGTTTGATGGTCTGCCCCGCTTCGAACCGTTCAGAAATAATCTGTTCAGCAACAATCTGTTCAGCAACAAACAACGCACTCAGCAAAGAAACTCCTGCACCGCAACCTTCTGCCAGCGGATCATATCCGCCTAATACCGCTCCCGCTGCATAGAGATTCTTAAGCGCTTTGCCCGCTTTCAGTGGCCGCAAATATTCATCCGTGTTAACCCCGAATTTCAGATAAGGCTGTGGAGCAAAGACGTTTTTTCGTGTCCACTGCCCGCGTTCAGGATTCGCCAGCAAATCCAGATTCAGCAATGGTTCATAGACACGATTAAATTCTGTTTTCAGGCCGTTATTAAAAAAGCTGCCGGTTGCCAAAACCACATGAGAAGTGCGCAGAGGAATGTCACCATGATTGCGGGTATAAACGCCGGTGATGCAGTTATTTTCTATCTCGATGCGATTCACCTTATCACCCGCCATCACAATACCACCAAGCTGGCGGAACCGGGCATTCATTGCCTGATTAACACGGATACCAGGCAAGGAAGGTGGCAGTGTCGGCAATAAATAAATCGGTTTTCCCACCTGTATCTGTAAGTTTCCGACGACTTCATCAGACTCCAGCCCGATACAAGCCGGTAAAATAATGACGTCATGCCCTGTCGATAGTCGGTTAATTTCTTCTGCCAGCAGAGATAAATTTTCTGGCAAATCCAGCAGACGGGCGATATTAACCGCACGGAATTCACTGGGGTTATCGCGTAATCGGTCCAACACAGACAGGTGAGCTTCTTTTGCTTGTGCTTTTATCCCCTGCTTTTGCAATGCGCCGGCAATCATTTTGGGTTGAAAATCCAGAAAACCTTCAATGCCGATGACGGCCACATTTTCCCAAGACGATTTTTCACAAAGGAACGACCATTCCAATTCATGGGTAGGAACGCGTGCCGGACTTAACCATGCCATGCGCCGACGACCAATCGGCGTCATGCGATAGTGATTCTGGGAAGCCGATCCTTTCATGGCTAACCCGCTTTCTCTAAGCAGATTTTCAGCACGATAAATCAACGAAGCCACATTTTCTTCGCCCATGCGGCTATAAGGATGTGCCGGTGCTTGTTCAGCCAGTTCAGATAAAGCAGTTAAAGGGTGTGTAACTTCACGACCATCAGGTAAATGGGAAAGAAAATCCATTGAACCTGATGAAAAATAGAGTGAGCTTTGACCAGCACTGACGATCGCACAGGACTTTCCTGCCTCTGCCAGCCGGATACCACACGTCAGCCCTGCCAATCCACTGCCAATAATCACCACATCAAATTTCATCGTTAGCCTCCGTGATTGGCGGGTTCTTGATGATTTCTTCGTCCAAACCGCATAGTCCCTGATAAATCCAACTGGTAAATTCACTTTCCCGCAAGGCATCTCCCCAAGCGATTGGGCGAATGCCTTTCCAGCGCTCATTCAGAAAATGGGCCAGTTGCTGTTCAGCTTCCTGCTCCGTTGTGACACCGAGGCGATTGAGTAACCCTGCGGCACGGCAAGCACACAGTTCTCCCTGACAGGTTCCCATTCCAACGCGCGTCCGGCGACGTAAGTCCAGCAGGTTATTGACCGTTAAGGATTCTGTCGCATAACGTACTTCTCCTGCTGTTACCGCTTCACATTCACACACCAAACTTTTGTCCAACCGTTCTGTACTCAACAGCTTGGCGACACGATCACCATGACGATATACGGCCGACCCGCGGATCGGTGCAGATACGGCAACCGCCGTGCGCAACGTTTGTTCAGCGGTATCCCATGAACCGGGCAGAGGCTCCTGTGCTGTCGTACAACTTTCTGTCACACCCAGTTTTTCACAGACTTTATCTGTCGCCCTTTCAGCCATAAGCCGATAAGTCATCAATTTACCGCCAGTAATGGTAATGAACCCTTCCAGACCATCACGCTGAGCATGATCGAGCAGCACAATTCCCCGGCTGATATTGCGGCCAGGAGGATCATCATCACTTGCCACTAAAGGACGTACACCGGCATAAGCGCGTAAAATGCGCGTTTTCGCAAGTTGAGGAGAGAGTCGCGATCCTTCACGAATCAGAATATCGACTTCCTCCGGTGTCACGAACATCTTGTCGATCTGATCATATTCAATACGTGTGGAGGTTGTGCCAATCAATGAAATGGTGTCACCGGGTACGAGAATATCGGCATCAGCAGGCTTGCGACAACGGTTGACAACCATATTGTTGATCCGGTGACCAAGGATCAGCAAAGCCCCTTTTGCCGGAAGCATCCGTACCTTCAAATCGGCATATTCCGCGATCCTTTGTCCCCAAATGCCTCCCGCATTTACAACGATCGGAGCATGAATGTCATACAGGCGAGCACGTTGATGATCATAGACATGAACGCCGGTAATTTTGCTTCCCTGCCGAATCAATCCCATGACTTCGTGATAGGTCAATATTTGAGCGCCGTGTTCTTTAGCATCCAGCATATTGGCAGCGGCCAATCTGAATGGATCGACTGTGCCATCCGGCACCATCACCGCACCAATTAAAACAGGATTAACAGAAGGCTCTAGACGCAGGGCTTCTTCAGGTTCCATCGCTTGTGCATCAATCCCCGCCTTTTCACACGCGGTGATGAAAGTTTGCTGATATTCCAAAGAATCTTCCGGCAAGGTAATAAACAAGCCATTCGTTTTTTCAATACAGTGGCGGGCAATGCGCTTGAGGATCTTATTTTCCTTGATGCACTCTTTTGCCGATTCGCTGTCCGTGACAGCATAACGCGCCCCGCTATGCAGCAGACCGTGATTACGCCCTGTCGCCCCCGTGGCGATATCATGACGTTCCAGTAAAATGCAGCGTAAACCGCGGCGGGCACAATCCCTTGCAATTCCTGCACCTGTCGCGCCTCCGCCGATAATGATGACATCGGTTTCTGTTACAGGAGAGCCGTTCATTGAAGATGCTCCTCTTTCGCTTCTATGCCAGTCATGTATCCGGCTAGTCAATGTCTTGTTGGGATAGATAAAATATATACAACACCCGTGTTTTTTGTTTGATAAGGAACAATAACGAGCGAGAAACGCGCATGAAATGGCGTAAAAAAAGGACGTATCGTGATAAATATCACGCTTTGATAATCAGATAAGGACGCAAACAAAATGAAAAATGGAAGTAAAAAAATGGGCATGCACCCGCAGAAGCATGCCCATGACAGTGATTAATAAATATTGATAATAAGCCAGTAATCTATTTTGTCGGCTCTGGCCAAATGGCAGCAATGTGGTTCAGGCACTCTTCTTTTGATCCCATCCTGCCAATTGTCATCCATCCCATCGGGATATCATACTCAGCAGGCCAGACTGAATACTGCTTTTTGGCATTGATGACGACCGCCCAATTCATAGCATCATTTCCTGTTGACTGTTTCATGCTATAGCCTCCTTTTTGAAACTTTCTGCCAAGATGGCCGGTAAGAATCCAGTGCCAATCAGATAACGTAATACTTGATGAACGTATTCAGCCGTAATCGTCGGGCAGCGAATGTCGCTTCCTGCTAACCCTGACAGCGTATTTTTCAACTCCAATTCAGGGTGAATTTCATCAATATAAGCAGGATCCAGAGCACGATAAGGTCTCTTCGTCATATCCCTGATCAGGGGGATCAGCGGATACAGCGGGTGCGTATCATCCAACGCGAGGATCTTCTCTTTACCCTCATTAAACGGGACGGGGTTGAGGATGTAGCCGAATTCCTTCACCCAGTCGAAAAATTGCCGGATAGAAACTTGTTCTGGGTTGAACAAGTTGAAGAATTTTCCATTGGATTCTGGTTTCTTGGAGATATGGACTAACGATGCCGCCACATAATCCACCGGTACAATATCAAGCAACAGAGCATGGTCAGGATAAAAACCCATTGCCAGATAGCCTTTCAAAGATGCAACCAGATAATCATTGCCCTGTGCAGCGCCTGTACGGGTGTGTCCAAGAATCAGGCCAGGCCGGTAAATACTCACGGGTACGCCCCGTTTGCGGGCAATATTGATGATCCCTTCTGATACCCACTTACTTCCTGAATAGCCAGAAGGATCACGCACCGATTCACTCATAGCACGATCATCTTCCAGATAAGGACGAGGTGATTCTGTCGCAAACAGTGAATTCACGGAGGAAACATAATGGAAATGTTTCAAGCGCGCAGTGCAGGCGAGTTCCAATGCCGTTCTAGTACCATCGACATTGATTCCCTTCAGTGCACTATAGGGGTAAATGAAATTAACCAACGCCCCGTTGTGATAAATAACATCAACACTTTCTGCAATCTGTGTCCATGTTTCCGGCAGCAAACCAAAACGTGGCTGCCCCAAATCACCGATAATGAAATCCACACGGTCAAGACCATTACCTACATCAATCTGGTAATTTTTAAAGCCGGCTTTGATTCTGTCGCGGGCATGTTTTTCATCAGATGCCCGGCATAAGCAGATGACTCTGGCCGAAGTTTGTTTCAATAATTGCTCCAGTAAATGCAGACCAAGATATCCGGTCGCGCCTGTCAGCAATACCGTCTCTGGTTGATACCAATTAGCCCGGGGCAATCCATCGGGACGAATACTTTCTTTCAGATAAACATCATTTTTGAGCGTTTCAGCATGCTGACGGATTAGTGCTTCGCTATGATAATTTCCTATATTCTGAACAGGATTTGCCTGATAAGCAGCTTGCATTTCATCCAAAATGGCAGAGATTCTGGCAACTGTCGGTTCAACATAAATGCCGGAAATCGGTACCCGCAGTGAAAATGCTTTCTCAATATTTTCTACCATGCGAGCAACAAGGATGGAGTGCCCCCCGATCTGGAAGAAATCATCAGTAATTCCAAATGCGTCCGTCCCCAATAAATCACGCCAGATGGCATAAACGC
The DNA here is from genome assembly GCF_014467285.1 of Xenorhabdus sp. PB62.4. Lineage (NCBI taxonomy): Bacteria > Pseudomonadati > Pseudomonadota > Gammaproteobacteria > Enterobacterales > Morganellaceae > Xenorhabdus > Xenorhabdus sp. PB62.4. The sequence continues at coordinate 209,906 of NZ_NKHR01000005.1, forward strand.
GTTTTTCCGTTTCTGTTTGTGGCTGTACCACGTCATAACTGGCATTCAATCGTTCCGCAACTTCTTCTAACCGCTTTCTGTCTCTTTTGCCACTGCTTGTCAGCGGAATATAAGGGATACGATAATATTCAGTCGGTATCCAGGCTTCGTGCAATACTTCTCTGAGCGATATTTGTGTTGCATGCACCCAGTCTTCCGGCACAACCATATTTGGATTAAACAGCACAAATGCCTGGATCTTGGCAAAGTCGCCACTGCCAGCCACCCGGATAATGGCATCCTGTATGCCGTTTTGCTTTCTTAGTGCAATTTCAATCTCACCCAACTCGATTCGATATCCACGCACTTTGACCTGATCGTCCTGTCTGCCCATGTAAATGAGAGAGCCATCGTCAAGCATACGTGCCATATCCCCCGTCAAATATGCCCTGTTACCTTTCTGTGTCATATCGGGAACATATCTTTTCGCGGTTTCAGTCGGGTTATTGCGATAACCCGCAGTCACGCCCAGTCCACCGATGAGGATCTCGCCTACTGTTCCTTTAGGAACAGGACGCAGATATTTATCCACAATGGTGATACTGGTGCCCGGAATAGGCCCGCCCAATTGAACTTTATCGCCTTTTTTCATGCGGAACGCTGTTGACCAGATAGTTGTTTCTGTCGGGCCATAAGCGTTCCATAACGTTCCTCCCGTGTCTGTCAATTGATCCGCAAGATCCTGTGACAGTGCTTCCCCACCGCAAATCATGCCCATTTCAGGACGCGGTTTCCAGCCCGCATTTAAAGCCATTGACCAGGTAACAGGTGTGGCTTGGGCAAAAGTAAACCGCGGATCTGACAACGTTTCGGACAATGCTATCGCATCACGTTGAGTATCAATTGAAGTAATGTAGATACTACCGCCATGAACCACAGTCAGCAGCAATTCCAGGACTGAAATATCAAAGGAGAACGTCGTCAGCGCCAACATGTGGTCACGCTGACTGATTGACAGCAGCTTGCCAAAACTACATAAGCAAGCAGCCAGATTGTCATGCTGTACTTGTACTGCTTTTGGCAACCCCGTAGAGCCAGAGGTAAACATCACATAAGCAGGATGATCGCCTAGCTCAGGGATCTCAATACTTTCGGCCACTTCAGTTATCTCATTGATATTGGCTAAGATAACTTCCATGGGGATTAATGTTGACGCCTTAAGCCCTGCCGACACCGTATCATCAGATATCAAGATACTTTCCGGCAGACTGGCGAGAATATCATTCAGGCGTTTTTCAGGCATCATGGTGTTCAAGGGGATATATACTGCCCCTATCCGCCAAATTGCCTGCATAGTAACAAACCATGAAATACCCCGCTGGGCCGCAATGGCAACATTGCTTCCCATTTTGACGCCGTGGTGACGCAAAATATGTGCTGCATTATCAATTCGCTGATTGAGTTCACCAAATGTCAATGTTTCATGTGGATCTGAAACTGCGATGTCATTCGGTACAGCTTTTGCCAATTGAGCCAACTGAGAAGGGACATTTTTAAACCACGGTTCCAGCGTGGATATCATGTGACTGATATTACTATCTATTTTAGTATCATCAGCAGGAGAAGATTTTTGCCCAATAAATGCTGTGTGTAATATTGCCTTGTGTGTGTAAGTATTCATAATGATGTTCTCATTCTGAGCTCCACTTGTATCATCATTTTTAATGATGAATGGAGGCATCAATGCTGGTAGTCGTTATTTTGCAGTTTTGGCCTACATTCAGCATTTACAAATACCTTATGTAGACTTTAACTGAATAAGAAAAATAAATTGCAAAAAATTTAGTACGAATTTAATAAATATATTAATTAGTATTATTTTGTAATCTTTGATTAATTAAACAATCAACTTATAAACGCCTGGTCTTCATAGTGGGACAGAATGTATTACGCCTATACAAGCTGCACCAAGACCATTTAACGCCTTGATATTATTATATTTTACATCAAAAACAGTTATTCGACACCGCATGAAAACCACTATCATGAGCATGAATAACTATTTGTAGTAATATCTATTATTTTGAATTTTAATTTCAAACATTTTATTTGTAATCCTGTTATAAAAAACGCCAAACAGGTAAATAAAGAGCAGTTTCTATAAATAAATGAAAACATCATTTAAATCCTACCATCAATTAAATAACAACTTTAGCTAAAGTTTGGGCGGAGTAATGCGGCCGTTAATTTATTAAATTACATTTATATAGAGTTATATTTATGCGGGTTATATTCGTATGACTTTATGATTACTGCGCCAGAAAAATTCCCCTGAAAATAATGAGCCTTTGCGTGATAAGGAACATAAACGAACTTTAAACGTACAAAAATAACCAGCAAAGCTATTTATTGTGATATTCATCACGCTAATATAAATAAATTGTATTTAAAAAAACCATAAAATCACTCAAAATCGCCATCTTACGAAATAATATCTATATGTTAGCGATACTTCATAGATATATTAGGTTGTTTTAGCTAATATTCTCTTCGATATAGAAAATAATTTAGTCAAAATTTTTCGTTTAACATAATCATGCTCGTTTAACACTATCACTGTCCAGCGGTGATAAAGCGCTCATACAAAAGTCATGTGGAGACAAACATGTTAAGTATTTTCAAACCAGCTCCCCATAAAGCCCGGTTGCCTGCGCAAGAAATAGATCCACTCTATCGCCGCTTGCGCTGGCAAATTTTTATGGGGATTTTCTTTGGCTATGCAGCCTACTATCTGGTAAGGAAAAACTTTGCCCTGGCAATGCCTTTTTTAGTAGAGCAAGGCTTCTCCAGAGGTGATCTTGGTTTTGCCCTGTCGGGAATTTCAATTGCATACGGATTCTCAAAATTCATCATGGGTTCCGTTTCCGACCGCTCGAATCCGCGTGTTTTCTTGCCTGCCGGTCTAATACTGGCTGCGGCTGTCATGCTGTTTATGGGCTTCGTACCGTGGGCAACATCCAGCATTGCTATCATGTTTGCTCTGCTGTTCCTCTGTGGCTGGTTCCAGGGTATGGGCTGGCCTCCTTGCGGACGCACCATGGTTCATTGGTGGTCACAAAAAGAACGTGGCGGGATTGTTTCAGTCTGGAACTGTGCCCATAACGTTGGTGGGGGTTTGCCTCCATTGTTGTTCCTGCTAGGTATGGCTTGGTTCAATGACTGGAAAGCGGCGCTTTATATGCCTGCATTTGCCGCTATCCTCGTGGCGATAATCGTTTTCACTTTGATGCGTGATACCCCACAATCTTGTGGTTTACCGCCAATCGAAGAGTACAAAAATGATTATCCGCCTGATTACACAGAGAAACATGAAAAGGAACTGACTGCAAAAGAGATCTTCATGCAGTACGTCCTGCCTAATAAATTGCTGTGGATGATCGCGATTGCCAACGTGTTCGTTTATCTGTTGCGTTACGGTATTCTCGACTGGTCACCAACTTATTTGAAAGAAGTGAAGCATTTTGCGTTAGATAAATCTTCCTGGGCTTATTTCCTGTATGAGTACGCAGGTATTCCGGGTACGCTATTGTGCGGCTGGATGTCTGACAAAGTGTTCAAAGGCAACCGTGGTGCAACCGGTGTATTCTTTATGGCATTAGTGACTATCGCCACTGTTGTATTCTGGATGAACCCGGCAGGAAACCCAAATGTTGATATGATCTGTATGCTGGTTATCGGCTTCCTGATTTATGGCCCTGTCATGCTGATTGGTCTGCACGCGCTTGAGCTGGCACCGAAAAAAGCAGCGGGAACAGCAGCAGGCTTTACCGGTTTGTTTGGCTATCTGGGTGGTTCAGTAGCAGCCAGCGCTATCGTTGGTTACACCGTTGACTTCTTCGGTTGGGACGGTGGCTTTATGGTGATGATCGGCGGCAGCGCACTCTCTGTCATTTTGCTTTTGTTTGTCATGTTGAGTGAAAAGAAACACAAGCAGGAAATAGCTAGTCAGAATAAATAACATTGACTAAACACGCTGATTAATAACGATGTTAATCGCAGTACAACATCAGGTTGTACTGCGATTTTATGAAACATTTATTATCTTTTTTCTGAAATACCGGGCAATGCTAAAATTTTTCTCATAGAATAAATTATCACTATTCTATATAACCCCTTCAAAATAAGGACAATGAAGTCTGTCACTCACTTTTAAATATGCTGTTTCCTTTTACTTCACAGGTATATTCTTCATTTCCATACTTTATTAGTAACCTTCTGACTTCAAAAATTGTTCAAACCCTCCTGAAGGAATAACTCTATTTTTATATCTTGTAAACCAATGCTCTTCCTGTAACGTCTTCATCGGTAGTAAGACCTTAATTTTAAAAAATCCATGCTTTATTTTAATTCACTTATATCATTTACATTTATCACTTCATTCTGATTTAAATTCAAAATCCTCCAGACGATTTAATAAATTTGTTCATTTAATGACATGACTAAATAAGGTTAAAGATAAACAGAACCTAAATAATCATTTTTCTGTCATAAAATTGTGATGTACTGCCAGTAAAATCAATGTGCAGGATTGTGTTATGTCAGTATTTTATATAAAAAGCGATTTGGATATTCACCTTATTTCTTCTGGCTGTTGGCTAAAAATCAGCTACACAAAGCTACACAATAAGTAACATAATTTTTGTTTAAGATTTTTATTACAAATAAATGGAGAATCCCAATGCAGACCCCTATTAAGGCAATCATGGCAGGTATTCTGTTAGCATCATCAATGTCAGGCATTGCACATGCAGCAGATAAGATTGTTATCGCCCACCGTGGGGCCAGTGGTTATTTACCTGAGCATACCCTGCCCGCTAAAGCAATGGCTTACGCACAAGGTGCTGATTATCTTGAGCAAGATCTGGTAATGACTAAAGATGACCAGCTCATTGTGCTACACGACCATTATTTAGATCGAGTAACCGATGTTGCAGAACGTTTTCCAAACCGTGCCCGTGCCGATGGCCGCTATTATGCGATAGATTTTACCTTACCAGAAATTAAGTCCCTGAAATTCACCGAAGGTTTTGATATCAAAGATGGCAAAAAAATCCAAAGCTATCCGGGACGTTTCCCTATGGGAAAATCAGATTTCCACATTCATACCTTTCAGGAAGAGTTGGAATTTATCCAGGGCCTGAATAAATCCACCGGCAAAGACATTGGTATTTATCCTGAAATCAAAGCACCGTGGTTCCATCGCCAAGAGGGCAAGGATATCACGACCAAGGTGCTGGAAGTGCTGAAACAATATGGCTACACCAAGAAAAGCGATAAGGTGTACCTGCAATGCTTTGATGCCAATGAACTGAAACGCATCAAAAATGAGCTGGAACCAAAATTGGGGATGGATCTGAGACTGATTCAGCTAATCGCTTACACCGACTGGAACGAAACCTACGAGCAAAAGTCAGATGGTTCATGGCAAAATTATAGCTATGAATGGATGTTTAAGCCGGGTGCGATGAAAGAAGTGGCAAAATATGCCGATGGTATTGGCCCTGATTACCACATGATTATCGACAATGGTTCTACGCCAAATAACATCAAATTGACCGGTATGGTAAAAGAGGCTCACGCCAGCCATTTAGCAGTTCATCCATATACTATCCGTATCGATCAACTGCCAAAATATGCCACCAGCGGCAATCAATTATTTGATATCGTTTTCGATAAAGCGAATGTTGATGGCGCATTCACTGACTTCCCTGATTTAGCAGTGAAGTTTCTGAAAAAGCATCATGAACACAAATAATTTATGAACTTTAATCAACGAACAATAGATAAACGACGAACGTAAATAATATAAGGGCAGTCCAGAACTGCCCCACAATCACAATTACGAGATCCCTACCGGGAAAGCAATAACTTCACTAATCCGCTCAGCACCCAATGCCAGCATAATCAGGCGATCAACGCCCAATGCAACACCAGAACAATCTGGCATTCCATGAGCAAGCGCTGCAAGCAAATATTCATCAATCGGCTGAACAGGCAACCCCATTGCTTCACGCTTACGGTTATCCTGCTCAAAACGCAAACGCTGTTCATGACTGTCAGTTAGCTCACGGAAACCATTCGCTAATTCCATGCCCTTGAAATAAACTTCAAAACGCTGTGCAACCCGATGATCTTCTTTACTGATCTCTGCCAATGCCGCCTGAGATGCAGGGAAGTGATAGATGAATGTCGGTTTTTCAATACCAATCTGCGTTTCCACGCCCATCACAAAAAGCAATTGCAGCAAAGTATCACGATCTTCTTCTTGATCAGCGATATTGCTGAGATCGAGTTTTGCCGCCACCTCACGCAATTTTTCCTTACTTGCAGTAAGAGGATCGATATCCAGATATCGAATAAACGCCTGTTGGTAAGAAAGTGATTCTGCACTTTCACAATCCAAAATCTGCTGCAATAAATCATCCACTTCATTCATTAAGTGATACATATCATAATGCGGACGATACCACTCCAGCATGGTGAACTCTGGGTTATGATGACGACCCGCTTCCTCATTACGGAAACTTTTCCCCATCTGATAAATGGAGCCGCTTCCTGCCGCCAGAAGACGCTTCATGTGGTATTCGGGGCTGGTCATCAGGTATAGAGTCAAACCATCTGCTGCACCCGGCCCAACAAATTGAGTCTGGAAGGGCACCAGATGGACGTCAGTCACAGTCGCCTGACTCATGGCAGGTGTTTCAACTTCCAACACCCCACGATCTGCGAAAAAGCGCCGTATTTCTGCTAAAATCTCCGCCCTTTTCAATAAATTGGCGATAGGGGCACTTGGCTGCCAATTCGCGACTTCGTTCATGTTCCGATGACTCCAAAATAAAACAAAACGCGCAGTTTACCCGCATCAAGCCTGCCAGACAAATCATTGTCTGTATTGCATTAAACTTGAAACTTGTTACCGGTGACTTATCGTTTTAATTTCTGACAGGAAAAAATAATCCTGCGTTAATAGGACAGACACAGAAAACAAAGGATAGCCATGTTTGCCCTATGGTAGGGTTCTTACATATGCAATCATAATTGATTAAGAAGAACAATAAAAATTTAACTGAAAATAGATTACATCTTATAACGAAGTGAGTTATAAACAAAATGTATACCAAGAGATAACTCGATAAATATAAAAGTATTTTCTTCCTTGATATAGACGGGGGTTTAAAAAAGAATACATCTACCTGGCAGCATACGCTTTTCATTCAAAAGATAAATAACAAAATATGTCTTCCTCATGCTAATAACATAAAAATAAATTTAGGAAAATCATGATTCATTTGCAATATAAATAAATTAGGCTCCATCCATAAATCAATAAATATTATTAAATCGTTATATTTATCATTTACTTTTATATAAGCTCTTATTCATTCGTAGAAAATGCTGTCGATGGCTCAATCCACTTGAGCAAAAAACATGCGATAGATCACGTTTTGTCAGCAAAATCCTGCAAAACCCGCATTCATATCAAATTTACTTCCTGGATAATTCGTTATAATTAAACCTTATAAAGAGTAATAGTTATCGCCCCTGACTCATTAAGGTATAGAAAATTATCTTCAATACTTCGTTAAAAAAGAAAAATTGTTTCACTTGAACAATGGAGAAGCGCAGTGCAAACCATCAATGTCGACCTCGCGATTATCGGAGCCGGTGGTGCAGGGCTAAGAGCAGCCATTGCTGCTGCTGAAGCCAATCCTCAACTCAAGATCGCCCTGATTTCAAAAGTGTACCCCATGCGCAGCCACACTGTGGCAGCAGAAGGTGGCTCAGCCGCAGTCACTCAATCACATGATTCCTATGACTTTCATTTCAATGACACAGTATCCGGTGGTGATTGGCTGTGTGAACAAGATGTGGTTGAATATTTCGTCAAACATTGCCCGACCGAAATGATCCAACTGGAACAATGGGGTTGCCCGTGGAGCCGTAAGGAAGATGGTTCCATCAATGTTCGTCGTTTCGGAGGCATGAAAATTGAACGCACATGGTTTGCCGCTGATAAAACCGGTTTCCATATGCTTCATACCCTGTTCCAAACTTCCCTTAAATACCCTCAAATCCAGCGCTTTGATGAACATTTTGTTCTCGATATTCTGGTGGATGACGGGCAGGTACGCGGTTTGGTTGCACTGAACATGATGGAAGGAACCAAAGTTCAGATCCGTGCTAATGCGGTCATTATGGCGACAGGCGGTGCGGGGCGCGTATACCGTTACAATACCAATGGCGGCATCGTTACCGGTGATGGAATGGGAATCGCATTCCGTCACGGCATCCCATTGCGCGATATGGAATTTGTGCAATATCACCCAACAGGACTGCCCGGTTCCGGTATTCTGATGACCGAAGGCTGTCGCGGTGAAGGTGGCATTCTGGTGAACAAAGACGGCTATCGTTATCTACAGGATTATGGTCTGGGGCCAGAGACACCACTTGGGCAACCTGAAAACAAATATATGGAATTAGGCCCACGTGACAAAGTGTCTCAGGCATTCTGGCATGAATGGCGGGCAGGGCGCACCATCGCCACGCCACGCGGTGATGTGGTGCATTTGGATTTGCGTCATTTGGGGGAGAAAAAACTGCTTGAACGCCTGCCGTTTATTTGTGAGCTGGCGAAAGCCTATGTTGGCGTTGATCCTGTCAAAGAACCCATTCCCGTTCGTCCAACTGCGCATTACACGATGGGTGGGATCGAAACCAATCAGCAATGCGAAACCCGAATCAAAGGATTATTTGCCATCGGCGAATGTTCTTCTGTTGGCTTACATGGCGCAAACCGCCTCGGTTCTAACTCGTTGGCAGAATTGGTTGTTTTTGGGCGTCTGGCAGGTGAAGAGGCGGTCAAACATATTCAGGGCGTCAAACCCGCCAACGATAACGTACTGAATGCGCAAGCCCGTGATGTCGAAGATAAACTCAATAAGCTGCTAAACCAGAAAGGCGGTGAAAACTGGGCGAAAATCCGCGATGAAATGGGGACGTCAATGGAAGAAGGATGCGGTATTTACCGTACACCAGAGCTCATGCAGAAAACCATCGACAAAATTGCTGAATTAAAAGAACGCTTCAAACATATCCAAATTAGCGATCGTTCCAGCGTATTCAATACGGATCTGCTCTATACCATCGAATTGGGATTCGGTTTAGATGTTGCTGAGTGTATGGCCCATTCCGCCATGAACCGTAAAGAGTCACGTGGTGCCCACCAGCGCCTTGATGAAGGTTGTACCGAACGTGACGATACCAATTTCTTGAAGCATACGTTGGCTTTTTATCATCCTGAAGGTGCCCCTCGTCTGGAATACAGTGATGTGAAGATCACCAAATCTCAACCAGCTAAGCGTGTATATGGTGGCGAAGCGGCGGCACAAGAGAAAAAACAGAAGGAGCAGGCGAATGGCTGAGATGCAAACGCTGAAAATGGAGGTCATGCGCTATAACCCGGAAATTGACAGTGAACCTCATTTTGTCGTTTATGAAGTGCCTTACGATGAGCAAACTTCACTGCTGGATGCGTTAGGTTACATTAAAGATAATCTAGCTCCTGACCTCTCTTACCGCTGGTCTTGCCGCATGGCAATCTGCGGCTCCTGCGGCATGATGGTAAACCGCGTGCCAAAACTGGCATGTAAAACGTTCCTGCGTGAGTACACACAAGGAATGAAAATCGAAGCGCTAGGTAATTTCCCGATTGAACGGGATTTGGTTGTGGACATGACCCACTTTATTGAGAGTCTGGAAGCGATCAAGCCCTATATCATCGGCAATAATCGTAAACCTGAGGATGGGCCGAACGTGCAGACACCGGCCCAAATGGCAAAATACCATCAATTTTCAGGTTGTATCAACTGTGGCCTGTGCTATGCCGCCTGCCCTCAATTTGGCCTGAATCCTGAATTCATCGGGCCTGCTGCGGTCACATTGGCACATCGTTACAATCTTGATAACCGCGATAATGGCAAGAAAGAGCGTATGCCACACATCAACAGCGACAACGGTGTCTGGTCTTGTACTTTCGTAGGCTACTGCTCTGAAGTTTGTCCGAAACATGTTGATCCGGCAGGTGCCATTCAGCAGAGCAAGGCAGAAAGTGCCAAAGATTTCATTATCTCTATGCTGAAACCACAATAAGGAAGGAGAGAATAATGACGACGAAACGTAAACCTTATGTGCGCGGCATGGAAGCGAATTGGTGGCGCAAACTCGGATTTTACCGTTTTTACATGCTGAGAGAAGGAACATCAGTTCCTGCCACGTGGTTCAGTTTACTGGTGCTTTATGGTTTGTTTGCCTTGAAAAACGGCCCGGAAAGCTGGGCGGATTTTGTCTCTTTCCTGCAACATCCGATCGTGTTGCTGATTAATATCATCACCCTGCTGGCAGCCTTGCTGCATACGAAAACCTGGTTTGAACTGGCTCCGAAGGCACTCAATCTCATCGTCAAAAGTGAGAAAATGCCACCGGGGCCAATTGTCAAATTGCTGTGGGCAACCACGATTATTGCGACTGCCGTGATTCTCGGTGTGGCATTACTTTTCTGACCCCAAGGAGGATCTGATGAATCAAGTACCTAAGCGTTCCGATGAACCGATTTTCTGGGGCTTATTTGGTGCCGGCGGGATGTGGAGCGCTATTGTTGGGCCGGCAATTATTCTGCTGCTGGGCATACTGATACCACTCGGTTTGGCACCAGAAGCGCTTTCTTATGAGCGTATCCTGACATTCTGCCAGAGTTTTATTGGTCGCATCTTTTTGCTGCTGATGATCAGCCTGCCGATCTGGTGCGGAATGCACCGTATTCACCATGGAATGCATGATCTGAAAATTCATGTCCCTGCCAGTAAATGGGTATTTTATGGTGCAGCGGCTATTTTGACTGTTGTCGCTTTGATTGGCGTTTTTACGCTGTAATTCTCATGGCGATAATTGGAGAGCAATCCTAGGAAAAAGTCTGCGGATAAACCGCAGACTTATTACAAGGGATATTTTTGAATATCCTTAAGACGTTTTCATCAGAACTTATAAGAAATTGTCGCTTTATATGTGCGGCCTTTCTCTTCTTGTCCTTGGTAAGTCTTCAAATAGTAAGAGTGTTCGTTGTAACGTTTATCAAAGACATTATCGATACCAAGCTGGAGTTCTGCATTTTTAAATGCACCTGTTTTCGGTGACCAAGAGATATACATATTACTTACACCATATCCAGATTTATGGATACGGACAGTATTTTCTTTCTCTGTACCTTTGGCATTTTTTGCCAGAACAAATCGAGAATTCCAGCCGAGTTCAATGTCAGTTTTGTCAAATAGGTAGCTACCACCTACAGTAATAGAATCACCGACTGATGGTGTAAATTCTAATCCCTTATCAAATAACGCATTACCTTTAATAATCTTGTTATTGACTTTGGCATAAGTGGCTTTTAAAGACACATTGTCAAGTTTATAGCCGGTCGCTAATTCAAACCCTTCCAGTCTGGCTTTCGGGATATTGTGCAGTTCATTCTTAGCTAAAGTTGTAGACAAGTTTTTAAAATTCGTCTGGAATACTTTACCTGATACTGCCAGCGAGTCATTGTCAGCAAAAACACTAGGGTAAGAACCTGCCAATCCTGTTTCCAGGTTGTAACCGGTTGTGGCTGTCAGGTTATTACCATGGTTGGATAGTCCCATAAGCTCTTTGCCCAATGGACCTCTAAAGAGTTCCGTGTAATTGGCAAATAATGTTGTGGACTCCCCAAGCTCGTATTTCAAACCGAGTGCTTTTGAGAAGTGAGAATAAGTTCTCTCAAACGACTCATTCTGTGCACTGAGCGTATGGTATTTATAGTGATCCCATCTGATACCAGGTATGACATGAAAATCTGCAAGTCGAATATCATCCTCTAAATAAACAGAAGATGAGTTTCCTTTTTCCACTTCTTTATTATGAATATTCTTCTCTGCTTTAGTGAAGCGCATTCTGGTATCAAAATATTCATATCCATAAGTTAAGTCATGGGATAGCTTCTGAGTATCAAAACTAGAGGTATTACGAACTTTAATGCCTTGGGTTTCAACAATACTATCAAATCCTTTCCCATTTCCGTTTACAGGCTTCATATGGGTAGAAGTTTGTTCCGTATGATAAGCGGATATTTTTAAATCAATAAGGTCGTTATCAACTGGCGCATACCCGTAAGTGATATTATGGGTATCGCGGTCAACGGCATACTTCGCTTTCTTTCCGTTATTTACATCCTGTCCAAAATTCAATCTAAGACTAGTTGCTGCATCATTTTTATAATGTTCTTTTGATACATTAATATATTGCTCATCGGTCAGATTAAATTTAGCTTTTAATAAATAATTGAATAATTTTCCATCTGTCGGGATTGAATCTCTCCCTATATTATCTCTGCCAGATTTAGAGTCATGTATATTGCGATGGGTAAAGTAACCTAATAAATCAACAGCACCCAATCTGCCATAGGTCGCTAAAGATTGTTGGAATTCATCACCGTTGCTGGAGTAATTTAATTTCCCTTTGGCGCCAAATAATTGGCCGGGCGCCAACAGATCACCTGCATCAACAGTCTCAAATTTTAATGCACCACCAATGGCACCAGTATCGTAAGTAATGCTGTTACTACCGACCTTGATATCAACTTGCTTCAACATTTCAGGATCGATGCCGTAATTCCCTGCATGGTGGAAGTGATATCCTTCTTGTCTTGCGCCATCAATAGTCACGTTGATGAATTGATCATCCATACCACGGATTTTGAAACGTTGCCCTAAAGCACTAGGATGGCCCGCTTGTACCCCTGGTACATTCTTTAAGATCTCAGCAACACTTTGTGCTTGTTTGACCTTGATTTCATTACGGCTGACTTTTCTATCTTCTGGTGCATCTTTTGCATTATTATCCGCAATAACAACAAGTGTATCGCTAGTGCCAGACGATTTTTTTATCGTGTCTTCAGCACTTGCAAATGCGTTGGTAGAAATAGCAACTGTCAGCATAGATGCGGACATCAGAGGAACACACAAGCCACTTTTAGCCAGGCTAGCGTAAATTTTGGTAATTTTAGACATTGATTTTCAGACAAATATACTATTGAGAATCGTTATTATTTACATTTCTCATAGAAATGTAAATAACTTTCAAGATCCATTATTTCCAATAAGGTTTGTCGGCGGTTTGAGCCCACTCCAAAAGTGGGCTTTATTTATTGGATAACGTGAAGAATTTGATGGCGATAAAGTGCCTTAGCGAGATCTTGTTTAGTACTTAAAAACAACAAGATATAAATTAAGTCACCTTTAATTTCATATAACACCCGATATCCTTTATCCGCATCTAACCGCTCGCGAATAAAAACACCGAAGTCCAATAAGCTCGCATTAAAACGGTAACGCTGAAGATCTTCCGCAATCGCTGCAATTGATTCATTAATCAATTGTTCTGTAATTTCAGCGGCTTTTTGTGGCGAAAATTCCAAGGCATTAAATGATTCAATGTGTTCTAAACACCGTACTGCCATTCCTGTCAGCCTGATATTGGGCATGAAAATACTCCATCATTTTCTTGAAGCTCGTAACTTTTGCAAAGCCTCATCAGGAATCATCGTTCTTTCATGGATAACATCCTGTTTCGCCAGCATGGTGAGTTTCAATAGTGCATAAGCCTGCTGCTCAAGCGCTCTTTCCCTCAATTCCGCCTCTCGTTCACTTGCTGTTTGAACAAACAATTCAGAAACGCCATTTTTGGTAATATAGGCTCCCCCTTCAAATAACTCTGGAGACCCCAAATTCTCACGGGCGGTATACCCGTTTAATTTTTCTATGAATCTCACTATTCAATATTAGCCAGCACACTCTCTGCATCCTGATAATCCCCTGCTTGGACACAGAATGTAATTTTTCCTGAACGATGAGCATTGATTTGTACTTCCATTTTCATGGCTTCCATAACGGCAATCACATCGCCTTCCTTAACTTGAGCGCCTTCTTTAACCATCCAAGAATGCAGAATACCTGAAATAGGGGCTTTGACCTGACAGGGATCTTCCGGCAGTTTTTCCGTTATGGCAGACGGAGAAAATTGCGGTTCTCCTACAGGCGCTAAATGCGCCAATCCCGCCAATAAATCCGCCGGCAACCCCAGTTCATGCCTGCGACCATCAATTTCAATAAATGTACGGGAAATCTTTTTATCCTCGATAGGAAGCTGACGTAGCGAAGCCTCTAGTTCATTCACAAAACCAGTTTCAATCCAGCGAGTATGGACATTGAATTTATCACCAGAAACAAAATCAGGATGCTCCATCACCGCTTGATGGAAAGGTAAAACGGAGGCTACGCCACGGATCTTAAACTCTTTCAATGCCCGACGAGCCCGGACAATCGCTTGTTCTCGTGTTGCTCCTGTGACAATCAATTTTGCCATCAGTGAATCAAAAGTAGCAGGAATGGTTGAACCATTCACCACGCCAGAATCCAAACGAATACCGGGACCAGAAGGCGGAGTGAATTCAATGACTGTTCCAGATGTTGGTAAGAAGCCTTTTCCGGCATCTTCCGCATTAATGCGAAATTCAAATGAGTGCCCTCTTGGAACTGGCGTTTCCTGAATGCTCAACGGATGACCTTCTGCCACGCGTAACTGTTCAATAACCAGATCGATACCTGTTGTTTCTTCTGTTACGGGATGCTCTACTTGTAAGCGAGTGTTCACTTCTAAAAAAGAGAGCGTACCATCTGCACTTAACAAGAATTCTACTGTTCCTGCGCTAACATAATTGGCTTCCGCGCAAATAGCTTTTGCTGATTGATGGATACGTTCCCTTTGTTCTTGGCTCAGGAATGGTGCTGGCGCTTCTTCCACCAGCTTCTGGTTCCGACGCTGCAAAGAACAGTCACGGGTGCCAAGTACAACAACATTGCCTTGTTTATCCGCAATCACCTGCGCTTCTATATGACGAGGTTTATCCAAGAATTGCTCAATAAAACATTCCCCTCGCCCAAATGCGGCTGTCGCTTCACGCACTGCTGAATGATAAAGTTCTGCAACTTCATCCATTCGCCAAGCCACTTTCAACCCGCGGCCACCACCACCAAATGCCGCTTTAATAGCAATCGGCAAACCATGCTGTTCTGCAAAAGCGATAACTTCCTGAGCATCTTTGACTGGTTCTGAGGTTCCAACAACCAAGGGTGCTCCCACTTTCTGAGCAATCTTACGCGCCCTGACCTTATCACCCAACTCATCAATCGTTTCAGGGTTAGGCCCAATCCAAATTAAGCCTGCGTCTATCACTGCCCGGGCAAACTCCGCCCGTTCAGACAAGAAACCGTAGCCCGGATGCACCATTGTCGCTCCCGATTGCTTCGCTACCGCCAGTAAGCGAGGAATATTCAGGTAAGTTTCTGTAGGGCTATTGCCACCCAAAGCATAAGCTTCATCTGCCAATTGCACATGCTGTGCATTAATATCTGCATCCGCATAGACGGCAATAGCTTGTACGCCATAATCACGGCAAGCACGGATAATACGGACTGCAATCTCACCACGGTTGGCAATCAGCACTTTTTTAGCGTTCATAGCAAATCTTTACTCCCTTGGATTTCATGGAATTGGCTGATGGGGTTAAATCGGATTTTGGCGTTGACGGGGATCTGACCAGCAAGATCAAGGTGATAATCGGCCACTGAAGCAATAACCGGATATCCTCCTGTCAGTGGGTGATCAGCCAAGAACAATACGGGTTGTCCACTGGCGGGAATTTGAATCGCTCCCACACATGTGCCTTCACTGGGGAGTTCTTGCTGCTGAATACGTGATAGTAAGCACTCACCATTTAATCGCAGGCCAATCCGGTTAGATTGAGGGGTAACCTGCCAATCCTGCTTACTCAATAATTCAATGGCCTCTTGAGTAAACCAATCCGTGCGAGGGCCAAGTATGATATCTAATACGACAACCTCATTTTTATCTGGCATGTTAAAAGCCGGCGTTTCAGAAAAAGATACCGCTGCACAGTGAGATGTTTCCCCGATTGCCAATTTATCAGACACTTTCAACGGCGCAGGCCCAATATTGGACAACGTATCAAATGAATGGCTGGATAAGGTGGCAGAAACAGCAAAACTCCCCCTCACCGCTAAATAAGAACGCATACCAGCCGCAGGCATTCCTAACGAAATTTCATCACCATCGTTTAAATCAATCGGTTGGTAAGTATTCACATTGAATATTTCACCCGATGGCGTTTTGACCTCTATCGGACACGATGCTCCCGTAATCGCAACCAGCATCGGCCCATGAGCGATGGCCTTAAATCCACCCTGCACTATCTCCAGACAAGCTTGATCGGAGGAATTACCAACAACACGGTTTGCACAACGCAGAGCGTTTTTATCCATTGCACCAGATTCTGAGATCCCTAATCCTGATTGACCAACACGCCCCAAATCTTGAAACAAAGTTTGCAGGCCCACAGACAAGATTTCCAAATGGCAGTCAGTCTCTGGCGTAGAAAGCGTATTTTTAATCGCAGCTTCCGGCAAACTGACCGTTGCAGGGGTGTGCCCAACATCCCGGAAGTTAACGCGATAACCCGGTTGCAATAAGGCGGGAGAAGAGCGGGAAAGATCCCACATACGTTCAGTTGTAATACCGATGATCTGCCACCCACCGGGGCTTGCTTGCGGATAAACACTGCTGAATTCTCCCGCCAGTGCAACAGCCCCGGCAGGAATGCGTGTTCTAGGCGTGTTACGACGAGGAATATTCCACTGCAAAGTCTCTGATACCATATAAGCAAAACCAGGAGCGAACCCTGTAAAAGCCACGGTATATTCATTTTCCGTATGTCGGCGGATAACTTCCGAAACAGTAACTCCCAGAATTTCAGCAATTGTCGCGAGATCATCGCCATTATAATGCACCGGGATTTCTATCTGTTTTCCCGTTGCGTGACCACGTGCCCGCAAATCGCGGCTACTGATTTCTGCCACCAATTGTTGAACTGATATTTTTGCCAGCCGGAAACGGATCATCAACGTTCTCGCCGCCGGAATAATTTCTTCAACCCCCGGAACAGGGGCAATATTCAGCGAATCAAGCAGCGCCAATGTTTCTGCCAGTCCACTCAGTTCAACCATGATGGTATTGAAATTAACAGGTAAAAAACGCAAGACTACCTCCCTAAATCATTAACCATGCCAGTGCGATCTATATTTATGGATGAATAAATGATCGGATGGTAATGCCTGCCTGCTGCAAAACGGTTTTGACCTGTTTTGCCATCTCTACCGCACCGGGACTATCACCATGTACGCAAATAGAATCCGCTTGAATAGGTGTAAATTTGCCATCAATCGATTCAACACCGCCTTCTGTCACCAGTTGCAACATACGTTGGGCAACAAGATCCGCATCATGCAGCACAGAACCCGCTTCACGACGGGAGACTAATTCACCCTGTGAGGTATAAGCACGATCAGCAAATGCTTCTGCGACGGTTTTTAATCCTCTTTCCTGAGCTAATTTGAGAATGTTTGATCCCGCCAAACCAACCAATGCCAGATTGGCATCAATCGCCAAAATACCTTCAATAACTGCAATCGCTTGGTATTTGTCATTCGCGATTGTGTTATAAAGCGCGCCATGAGGTTTGACATAACTCACCTTTGTGCCTGCTGCCATAGCCAGTCCTTGCAAAGCGCCAATCTGGTAAATAACATCAGCGGTAAGTTCATGGCTGGCAAGATCCATTTTTCGCCGCCCAAAACCAACTAAATCGGGATAAGAAACATGGGCACCTATCGCGACATCATTTTCCTGTGCGGATTTCAAGGTCTGCAAAATTCCTACCGGATCACCCGCATGAAAGCCACAGGCAACATTAGCACTACTGACAATCCCCAAGATTTCTTTATCGTTCCCCATGTGCCATTGACCAAAACTTTCACCGAGATCACTATTTAAATCGATTGTTTTTATCATGATGATTCCCTTAAGCTGATTTCAAAAACTCAAAGATTGAATCGATAGACATGGCCCCCATGTACCATGTCAACACACAAGTCATCGCGCCCGACCACAACAACCAGCGGGGATACACATACCCCGCCATCAAATCAGCACGTTTCCAGCCGACATAAACAAAAATGGTCAAACCGAGAGGAAGAATAAGCCCATTGAAGCCACCTGCGAAAACCAGCAAAGCGGCTGGCGGTGTTCCTATTAATAGATAAATCGCCAGCGATACAGCAATAAACAATAAAGTCGCAATATTACGCTGACGCTCGGTAAATTGTTTTCGAAATACACTACAGAAAGAAATGGAAGTATAAGCAGCGCCGATAATACTCGTAATTGATGCGGCCCAAATGATTAAACCAAAAATACGTAAACCAAATTCTCCAGCGGCTGCCTGAAAAGCTTGCGAGGCCGGATCTGCGGTTTCACTTGCAACATCAAGTGTCACACCACTGGCAACCACACCCAATATGGCAAGAAACAACAGGTATCGCATCAAGCCAACCACCAAAATCCCTTTGGTTGCTGCACTGGAAACAATTTTAATGTTTTCGATGCCTACCGCGCCTTTATCCAGTAAACGATGTGCTCCGGCATAACAAATGTAACCACCAACCGTTCCGCCAACAATGGTCGTTATCGTCGCAAAATTGATTTCATCAGGCAGTACCGTCTGTCGCAACGCTTCTCCCACTGGCGGATTGGAGACGATTGCAACAAACAATGTCATGCCGATCATGATCATTCCTAAGATCACGATAATACGATCAATGGCGACGCCTGCTTTACGGGAAGTAAAAATATAAATCGCCATCAAGGCACTGAATAATCCACCCCATTTGGGATCCAGCCCCATCAAAGCATTAAGCCCTAATCCAGCTCCCGCAATATTACCGACGTTAAACACCAATCCACCAAAAATCACCAAGATAGCCAATAAATAGCCACTTCCCGGAATAGCCGCATTCGCAATATCAGCAGATTGCATTCTGGTTAATGTGACAATTCGCCAAATGTTTTGCTGTACAACAAAATCAATCAGGATGGAGGCCAAAATACCAAAGGCAAAAGCTGCCCCCATCGTCGCAGTAAATGTAGCTGTTTGGGTGATAAACCCTGGCCCAATCGCTGATGTCGCCATCAGAAAAATTGCTGCAATCAAAGATGAACGTCGATTCGATACAAAATTTTCCGTTTCTTGGTTTGCTGTCTCCTGCATAACCATAAGCTATTTTCCCCTGTCATCGTTATTGTATTTATTATTTTCTAAGCAATATCCATACCATTGTCGAACTAAAGTAGAAAATTGTTTAATAACAACAAATACATTGTTGAACAATAAATAAGATCTGCTGAGGAAATAAGCAAACAGAATTGTGTTATCAGTTTCAGAAATCCAATAGAGATCACTTTATTAACATTTGCTGTTGAATTTCTTATCGAAATGCACATTTCAGGTGCAAAACACACCATGAAATTGCCCTATATTGGTTCAATGACGATAACTTGCTGGTTATCAGGGAATATGTGAAGATTCTCTCTTAATTCGCTTAGAAGGTATTTGTTATCAGCAACTGATCTCATGGATAACTATGAAAAAAGACCATTCTCCCCAAATTTTAAGTAAAAGAATCGCCGAAACTATAAGAAATAAACTGGTTATTGGGGAGTTATTACCGGGGCAACGGCTATCAGAGGCTGCACTGAGTGAACAACTTGAGATTTCACGAAATACATTACGTGAAGTGTTTCGCCTTCTCACCCAAGAAGGGCTGCTGAAACATGAGCCTAACCGTGGTGTGTTTGTTGCAATTCCCGATATTGCATCAATTATTGATATTTATCGAATTCGGCAATTGATTGAATGTCAGGCTCTGGCTCAAGCTTATCCAATGCACCCTAGCGTCGCAAAAATGAAACAAGCCGTTGAAATAGCTCAGCTATGTCGTGAAAAACAAGATTGGATTGGTGCCGGAACGGAAAATATGCGCTTTCACACCGCAATTGTGGAATTAACTGACAGCGAAAGGTTAATCACTTTCTATCGTAATATCTCCGCAGAACTTCGTCTGGCTTTTGGCATCTTGAACGATCCTGAACTTTTATATGCGCCCTATATCGATAAAAATGCCCATATTCTGGAACTGTTTAATGCCGGGCAGAATGATCTCGCGGCTAATAAGATGAAAGAATATTTGGAATTATCGGAAAGGACGATACTTGCTGCTTATACACGCAAAAACAGCCAAGGATCATAAATCGGTTAATGCAGAAATAGTTTTCCCCAAATGCAAAAAAGCCATCCGGTTCAGGATGGCTTCTCTGGCTAATTGAATGTCTGGCAGTGTCCTACTCTCACATGGGGAGACCCCACACTACCATCGGCGCTACGGCGTTTCACTGCTGAGTTCGGCATGGGGTCAGGTGGGACCACCGCGCTATTGCCGCCAGACAAATCCTG